>NZ_LT629786.1:4664942-4975938 GCF_900105675.1 Pseudomonas synxantha
GCCCCAGTAGGGAGCGCGGTACCGGAAAGCGGCGACGGCGTTCGGCCGGGTGTTCAGTGGGCATTGCCGGCAACCACGCTGGCTGCCAGCTGGTAACCGCTGCCGCGCACGGTGCGGATCAGCCGCGGGGGTTTTTCAGTATCACGCAGGCGCTGGCGCAGGCGGCTGACAGCCATGTCGACGATACGGTCCAGGGGCATCAGGTCACGGCCACGAGTGGCGTTGCCGATGGTGTCGCGGTCGAGGATCTGTTGCGGGTGATCGAGAAACAATTTGAGCAAGGCAAAGTCGGCACCGGAGAGGATCACCTCTTCACCATCAACGTGGAAAAGCCGATGGCTGATCATATCCAGACGCCACTCGTCGAACACCAGCACGTCGCTACTGCTGCCGCGTTCCTGGCCAAACTGGCAACGGCGCAGCAGCGCCTTGATGCGCGCCTGCAATTCTCGGGGGCTGAATGGCTTGCCGATATAGTCATCGGCGCCCAGCTCCAGACCGATCACCCGGTCGGCTTCGTCGGAACTGGCGGTGAGCATGATGATCGGCACCTGCGCCTGGCGAGGGTGCTGGCGGATCCAGCGACAAAGGCTGAAACCGTCTTCGTCCGGCAGCATTACATCGAGAATGACCAGGTCGCACGGCGCCTCGTTCATCGCCTGGCGGAACCCCGCGCCATCCGGCACGCCACGCACCTGGAAGCCGGCGCGACTGAGGTAGGTTTGCAGCAATTCGCGGATTTCCTGGTCGTCGTCGACGAGGAGAATGGATTTACTGATTACGCTCACGGGGTCCTCCTTGTTGTTATGGGGGTGCTCTTCAGGGCCTCATCGGGGGCAAGCCCCCTTCCACACAAGTGGGAGGGGGCTTGCCCCCGATGAGGCCATCACTGCCTACGCAAAAGCCTGTTCAAGCGCCACACCCGCCCCGGTCAACCCGGAATACGGCGCGGTCACCAACCACACCGGAATGCCCTTGAAGTAGTCGCTCATGCAACCTTTATCCGCAAAGCTCTTGGCGAAACCGCTGGCGATAAAGAAGTCGGCAAACCTCGGTATTACCCCACCCACGATGTAAACACCACCGCGCCCACCCGTGGTCAGTACGTTATTGCCCGCCACCCGGCCCAGCCAGATGCTGAACTGGTCCAGCACTTCCATCGCCACCGGGTCACCGGCCAGCCCCGCTGCGGTAATAGCCTCGGGACTGTCCAGCACCGGAGTATGCCCGTCGACCGCACAGATGGCGCGGTACAGACGCGGCAACCCACCGCCGCTCAACGCGGTTTCGGCGCTGACATGGCCAATCTCGTTGTAAATGTGCTGCCACAGCTGGGTTTCCCGCGGGCTGCTCAGGGGCAGGTCGACATGTCCGCCCTCCCCCGGCAGCGCCGCGAAGCGGCCAGCGCCCAAATCCAGCAACGTCCCCACACCGAGGCCGGTGCCCGGGCCGATCACTACGGCCGGGCGCAACGGTTCCGGCGTGCCTTGGCAGACCACGCGGAATTCATCGGGCTTGAGGCGCGTCATGCCCAGGGCCATGGCGGAAAAATCGTTGACCAGCAGCAGTTCTTGCACCTGCAGCGCTTGGCAAAACGCAGTCTTGCTCAGGCGCCAATGATTGTTGGTGAATTTAAATTCATCACCGCTCACCGGCCCGGCTACCGAGAGGCACACCGCGCCGATATCGCCGACTTGCAGGCCCTCTTCCTTGAGGTAGACCTTGATGGCCTCCTCAGGGCTCGAGTGATCTGCGGTGGCATGCACGCGGATCGAATGCAGCTCCTGGTCCCGCCACAACGCAAAGCGGGCGTTGGTACCGCCGATGTCACCGACCAGCGCAAGTTTCACTTAAGCGTCTCCAAGGCACAGGTAAAGGCGCTGGCGCCCTGCTCTGCGGAGCTTGCGGCCAAGCGCATGAATGCAAACAGCTCACGACCGGCGCCCACGTTATTGCCCAACAGGCCCGTGGCAGGCGTGCGCGCTGCAAAGGTTGCGGCGTCTACCTTAAGCTCCAAGGTGCCGGTTACGCCATCCACGCGGATGATATCGCCATCCTGCACTCGCGCCAGTGGCCCGCCGCTCTGGGCTTCGGGGTTGACGTGAATCGCGGCGGGGATCTTACCCGAGGCGCCGGACATACGCCCGTCTGTCACCAGCGCAACTTTGAAACCACGGTCCTGCAACACACCGAGGAACGGCGTCATCTTGTGCAATTCAGGCATGCCGTTGGAGCGCGGGCCCTGGAAGCGCATCACTGCAACGAAGTCTTTTTCCAGCAGGCCGGCCTTGAAAGCGTCCGCCAGGTCCTGTTGGTCCTGGAACACCACCGCCGGCGCTTCGACAACCTGATGCTCCGGCGCCACCGCCGAGACTTTCATGACGCCACGGCCAAGGTTGCCTTCCATCACGCGCAGGCCGCCTTCGGGCGAGAACGCACGGGCCACCGGGCGCAGGATGGTTTCGTCGAGGCTTTCGATGGGGCCGTCGCGCCAGACCAGCTCGCCGTCCACCAGGAACGGTTCCTGGATGTATCGGCTCAAGCCCTTGCCGGCCACGGTGTTGACGTCTTCGTGGAGCAGGCCGGCTTCGAGCAGTTCGCGGATCAGGAACGACATGCCGCCCGCCGCCTGGAAGTGGTTGATGTCGGCCTTGCCATTTGGATACACGTGGGACAGGGTCGGCACCACCTCGGAAAGGTCGGCCATGTCCTGCCAGGTCAGGATGATGCCCGCCGACATGGCGATGGCCGGCATGTGCAGGGTGTGGTTGGTGGAACCGCCCGTGGCGTTGAGGGCGACGATGGAGTTGACGATGGACTTCTCGTCGACAATCTCGCCGATCGGCGTGAAGTTGCCATTGGCCTTGGTCAAGCGGGTGACCTGGTGCGCGGCCTCGCGGGTCAACGCATCACGCAGCGGCGTGTACGGGTTGACGAACGACGCGCCCGGCAAGTGCAGGCCCATCACTTCCATCAGCAACTGGTTGGTGTTGGCGGTGCCGTAGAAGGTGCAGGTACCGGGGCTGTGGTAGGACTTCATCTCCGATTCCAGCAGCTCCTCGCGACTGGCCTTGCCTTCGGCGTAGCGCTGGCGCACATCGGCCTTCTGCTTGTTGGAGATGCCCGACGGCATCGGCCCGCCGGGCACGAAGATCATCGGCAGGTGGCCGTAGCGCAGCGCGCCCATCATCAAGCCGGGGACGATCTTGTCGCAGATCCCCAGCATCAGCGCGGCGTCGAACATGTTGTGGGACAGCGCTACCGCCGTGGACATGGCGATGACTTCACGGCTGAGCAGGCTCAGCTCCATCCCCGGCTCACCCTGGGTCACGCCGTCGCACATGGCGGGCGTGCCGCCGGCGAACTGGCCAACCGAGCCCACTTCACGTAGGGCTTTCTTTATTTGTTCAGGGAAATGTTCATAAGGCTGGTGCGCCGAGAGCATGTCGTTATACGAAGAAACAATTGCCACGTTGGCGGCATTCATCATGCGCAGGCTGTTTTTGTCTTCGGTGCCGCAACCGGCCACGCCGTGGGCGAAGTTGGCGCATTGCAGCTTGCCGCGCATCGGACCGTCGCTGGCGGCGCCGCGAATGAGCGCAAGGTAGGCCTCGCGGGTGGCGCGGCTGCGGGCGATAAGCCGTTCGGTGACCTCAAGGACGCGGGGATGCATGTATAGAACTCCAGGCTAACGGATGTGGCGACCTGAGTGTCTATGCTGATCAAACGCCCACGGCTCATGGGATGGCAGGGGGTCGTTTGGATCATCGGACCAGTTGATTCAGGTCACTCGTTGTAGATTGAACAAAATATTGCCACTAAAAAGGCTTGTTTTCTATTTTTATGCGAATAATCTTGTAATTCTTACAACAAATCGACGACAGGCACTTTCCAATGACTCTACGTATCGCAATCAATGGTTTTGGCCGTATCGGCCGTAATGTCCTGCGCGCACTGTATACCCAAGGCTACCGCCAGGATTTGCAGATCGTCGCCATCAATGATCTGGGCGACAGCTCGATCAATGCCCACCTGCTCAAGTACGACACCGTGCATGGCACTTTCGATGCAGAGGTCGCCCACGATCAGGAAAGCCTGACCGTCAATGGTGACCGGATTGCCGTCAGTGCCATTCGCAACCCCGCCGACCTGCCGTGGGCTGCACACAAGATTGACGTAGTGTTCGAATGCACCGGTCTGTTCACCGACCGTGACAAGGCTGCCGCCCATATTACCGCCGGCGCACGCAAGGTGATCATCTCGGCACCGGCCAAGGGCGCGGATGCCACTGTGGTTTACGGGGTAAACCATGACATTTTGCGTCAATCCCACCAGATCATCTCCAACGCCTCGTGCACCACCAACTGCCTGGCGCCGGTGGCCCAGGTTCTGCACCGCGAACTGGGCATCGAAAGCGGCCTGATGACCACCATTCACGCCTATACCAACGACCAGAACCTTACCGACGTCTACCACACCGACCCGTACCGCGCGCGTTCGGCCACCCAGAACATGATCCCGAGCAAGACCGGCGCCGCCGAAGCGGTGGGCCTGGTGCTGCCGGAACTGGCGGGCAAGCTGACCGGCATGGCGGTGCGTGTACCGGTGATCAACGTGTCCCTGGTGGACCTCACCGTGCAATTGAAGAAAGAAGCCACTGCCGATGAGGTCAATGCCCTGCTGAAACAGGCCAGCCAACATTCGAAGATCCTCGGCTACAACACCCTGCCGCTGGTTTCCAGTGACTTCAACCATAACCCACTGTCGTCGATCTTCGACGCCAACCACACCAAGGTCAGCGGCAAGCTGCTCAAGGTGCTGGCGTGGTACGACAACGAGTGGGGCTTCTCTAACCGCATGCTGGATAACTGCCTGGCGCTCTGCAACGCCGAGTAACTCCACCTGTGGGAGGGAGCAAGCCCCCCTCCCACAGTTACATTTTGTCCAGAGTAGGTTCAGGGAAATAGCCACTTGCCATTTCAGTTGATGATAAGCATTATCATTCACTGCAAATCGGTCTGGTATCACTGTGAGCCAATCTCGCTTCAACCACGTCTTTCTCACCCAACGGGTGATTCTGCTCCGCACTCTGCAGCGCATGGTCAATAACCACAGCACTGCCGAAGACCTGTTGCAGGAAACCTACCTGCGCGTGACTCGGGCCCTGAGCGAGCGGCCAATCGACCACCTCGAACCTTTTGTCTACCAGACAGCGCGCAACCTGGCGCTGGACCACTTGCGTTCACGCCGGATCCAGGCCCGCACGTTGCAGGAAGATGTGCCACTGGACGTGCTGCAAAGCGTGGCCGCCCCGGTCAGTACGCCCGAAGAGGCCACCCAGGCCGAGCAACTGCTGGAACATTTGAGCGTCAGCCTCGGCCAGTTGAGCGCCCGCCAGCAACGAATTTTCATCCTCAGCCGCCTGCACGGTTGCAGCTATCAGGAAATTGCCGATCAGTTGAACGTGTCCTTGAGCACCGTGCAAAAGGAACTGAAATTGATCATGGCCATCTGTGTAGGTGTGGCCGAACGGTTGGATCAGCCTTAAGCTTCACCCGACAGAGCTATCGATCCAGGCTGTAGGAAAAATGAATAGAACGTGGCGAAGACCCGAGGAACACCGTGACGGACCGGAATAAACTGCCCCCTCATGAGCTGGCTCATGAGGTGTTGCAAGACGCGGCCATGGACCAAGCCCTCGATTGGCTGATCGCCTTGCAGTGCCCGCAACCCGGGCAGCAGGCCGCGTTCGACGCTTGGCTGGCCGCAGACCCGGCCCACGTTCACGCCTTCAGCAAGGCCCAGGCCGCCTGGAGTGGTGCGCCAGTACACAGTGCCGCCGTGGCTCTCGCTGCGCCGCGCAAGCCAAGGGGTTGGCGCCGGGTCAAACCGCATTGGAAACCCCTCGCTACCGCCGCCGTGCTGCTGATCGGCCTGTTCAGTTTCAGCAACCTGCCGGTGCGCCTGCAGGCTGACCACCTCACCGTGGTCGGCGAGCGCCAGCGCCTGCAACTGGACGATGGCTCCAAGGTGCTGCTGAACACCAACTCGGCGTTTTCCAGCAGCATCAAGGACCACCAGCGCATTGCCCGCCTGTATCAGGGCGAAGCGTTTTTCGAAGTAGCCCCCACCCGTGGCCTGCCCCTGGAAATCGACGCCGGCCCCGTACGCGCCAGCGTGCGCGACACGGCGTTCGCCGTGCGCTACCTCAATGGCGAAGCCCAGGTACAGGTGCAGCGTGGCGATGTCGACTTGAGCAACACCTTCGACGATGCCCGCGTGCGCCTGAGTGCCGGGCAAAGCATCCGTATCGGCCCCAAGGGGTTCGGGCAGCCGGCCATGCTGGATGCCAGCAAAGACCTGGCCTGGGTCCAGGGCAGACTGGTGTTCGAAAACTGCCCGCTGAGCGAAGTGCTGGCCGAGCTGCGGCGCTATTACCCTGGTTGGATCGTCAACAACAACGAGCAACTGGCCAGTGTCGCCGTCACCGGCAACTATCGCCTCGACCAGCCCCTGGACGTGGTGCGCTCCCTCGCCCACATCACCTCGGCCAAGCTGTCGGAATACCCGGCGTTGGTGATCTTGAACTAAATGAGAATTATTTTTACTCGATAGTACGCGGTGGTACGTCTCGTTTTAGCCAATGCAACTGATTCCTATTTGGTTCGGTTCGCAACTATAAGATACGTATTCCCGGAGCGTTCTCGATGTCCTCTCGTTTCAACCGCCGGTGTTCTTCGCCCGTCTTGTCCTTGCTGGCCGCCGCGATCCTGCTGGCTGGCGCGCCCGTCATGGCCGCCACCGCCGCCGAGCCGACCCCGCGCAGCCATGCAAATTACAATTTCAGCATCGAGCAACAGCCGCTCGTGTCGGCACTCAATGCCTTTACTGCGGTAACCGGCTGGCAAGTCGGCCTGCCGGCCGAGCTGGGCCAGGGTGTGTCGTCCCCTGGCGTACGCGGCCCGCTGCCGCCAGAAAAAGCCTTGGACCGGCTGTTGGTGGGGACCAACCTGAGCTATCGCAAACTGGGCGATAACAACATCGTGCTGGAGAAACGGGCCGCAGGCGGCGCCCTGAACCTGCAACAGGTGACCATCAGCGCCACCCGTAACGAACAGGATGTGAACAGCGTACCGAGCACCGTCAGCGTGCACGACCGCGAGGAACTGGACCGCCAGAACGTCAACAACATCCGTGAACTGGTGCGCTACGAACCCGGCGTCTCGGTCGGCGGCGCCGGTACCCGTTCAGGTAACGCAGGCTACAACATCCGCGGCATCGACGGCGATCGCGTCCTTACCCAGGTGGATGGCGTCGAAGTGCCCGACAACTTCTTCAATGGCCCCTACGCCAAGACCCGCCGCAACTACGTCGACCCGGAAATCGTCAAGCGCGTGGAGATCCTGCGCGGCCCGGCCTCGGCCCTGTACGGCAGCAGCGCCATCGGCGGCGCGGTGAGTTATTTCACCCTCGACCCGGACGACATCATCAAGCCAGGCAAAGACGTCGGCGCCCGCCTGAAGACCGGCTACAGCTCCGCCGATGAAAGCTGGCTGACCTCCGGCACCTTCGCCGGGCGTATACAGGACTTTGACGGCTTGCTGCATCTGAGCCAGCGCAACGGCCATGAAACCGAATCCTACGACGGCAACAACGCCACCGGCCTGGCCCGTACCGGCGCCAACCCGGAAGATGCGCGCACCACCAACGTACTGGCCAAGCTGGGCTGGAACTACGGGGATGACAATCGCCTGGGCCTGACCTACGAGAAGTTCAAGGATGACCGCGACGTCAACCTGAAGAACGCCGTAGGCGGCCCATTCATCGGCGGCCGGGGCATGAACCTCTACCGCGCCCGCTCGGGCAACGACACCATTACCCGCGAGCGCTTCGGCCTGGAAAACAGCTTCGCCCTTGATTCACCGATTGCCGACCGCATCAAGACCAGCCTCAACTACCAGATCGCCAAGACCGACCAGACCACCGCCGAAATCTACCAGGCTGGCCGTCGTGTCCTGCGCACCCGCGATACCCTTTACGAAGAAAAACAGTGGGTCTTCGACGCCCAGCTGGACAAGGCTTTCAGCCTCGGTGAGACCGATCACCAGGTGACCTACGGCACCACCCTCAAGCAGCAAAAAGTCACCGGCTCCCGCGAAGGCTCGGCCTCGTGCCTGGCCGTTGGCGCCGGCTGCACGGCCATCGGCGCGCCGAGCCCCTCAGCCGGTGACAGTGTGAAAAAGGCCAGTGACTTCCCCGATCCGACCATCAACACCTACTCGCTATTCGCCCAGGACCAGATCACTTGGGACAAATGGACCTTCCTGCCCGCCGTGCGTTATGACTACACCCGGCTCAAGCCCAAGCTGACCCAGGAATTCCTCAACACCGTCAACCCGACCGGCGCCTATGCCGTCGACGGCAAGGACAAGACCTGGAACCGCGTAACACCCAAGTTCGGCCTGACCTACGCCTTGACCGATAACTACACCTGGTTCGGCCAATATGCCGAGGGCTTCCGTACCCCATCGGCCAAGGCCCTGTACGGGCGTTTTGAGAATCTCGATCTGGGTTACACCGTCGCCCCTAACCCCGACCTCAAGCCGGAAACCAGCAAAGGCATCGAAACCGGGATTCGCGGCAAGTTTGACCAAGGCTCCTTTGACATCGCGGTGTTCTACAACAAGTACCGCGACTTTATCGACGAAGACAACGCCGTGGTCGGCGGCACTGTGGAACAGTTCCAGGCCGTGAACATCAAGCGCGCTACCATCAAGGGCGCGGAAGCCAAGGGCCGCCTGAACCTGGATGCCTTCGGTGCGCCGAAAGGTCTGTATACCCAAGGTTCGATTGCCTACACCTACGGTCGCAACGACGACAATGGCGAACCGCTCAACAGCGTCAACCCACTCAAAGGCGTGTTCGGCCTGGGCTACGACCAGGACAACTATGGTGGCCTGCTGAGCTGGACCCTGGTGAAGAAACAGGGCCGCGTCGACAGCACCACCTTCCACGCGCCCGACGGCAACACCGACGGTCCGTTCAAGACCCCGGGCTTCGGCATCCTCGACCTGACCGCCTATTACAAGGTCAGCAACGGCGTGACCATCAACGGCGGCCTCTACAACCTGACCGACAAGAAGTACTGGAACTGGGATGACGTGCGTAGCTACGACAGCGTCGGCGAAGCCGCGGTAACCGGCCCGGCCAACCTCGACCGCCTGACCCAGCCCGGTCGCAACTTTGCGATCAACCTGATCTGGGACATCTGACCCACCCGCCTCACCTCGCCGGAATCCACAGCGGCGGGGTGAGGTTTTTTTACTGTGCCGCGTCTTCTTGTTCGTCTAGTTGATAACAGCTCTCTTTAAGGGCACCCAGGCGCTTACCTTCTCAAGGACTTTTTACATGACCGCTTCTCCTACCGCAGAACGCCCGAGCCTGCGCTCCCAGCGCCTGAACCAGATCACCAATGAACCGCATACCAAGCTGGATGCGTTGGTGAAGGCTCATGCGCCGTTCGAAACCCAAGCCAACTTCGCCCGCTTCGTAGTGGCCCAGTACCTGTTCCAGTCAGAACTGGTAGCGCTGTACAACGATGCCGAACTGATCAAGATCGTCCCGGACCTGGCCGCACGCTGCCGCGCCGAAGCCGCCAAGCTCGACCTGGCGGACCTGGACACTGAAATCCCGGCTCCGGTGGCCGGTGCAGTAAAGAATCCGAGTAAAGCCGAAGCCCTGGGCTGGCTGTTCGTGTCCGAAGGCTCCAAACTGGGCGCCGCGTTCCTGATCAAGCGCGCCGTGGGCTTGGGCCTGAGTGAAACCTTCGGCGCCCGTCACCTGGGCGAACCGGCCGGCGGTCGCGCCGAAGGCTGGAAAAGCTTCACCCGCACCCTCGACAGCCTGGAATTCAGCGCAGAAGAAGAAGCTGCGGTAGAAAAAGGCGCGATCGATGCGTTTGTGCGCTTCACCGTGTTGCTGGAACAGGCGTACGCTAGCGCCCCTGAAATGGCCTGACCTCCAGATTGAAATGCAATCAGAAAATGTGGGAGGGGGCTTGCTCCCGATGGCAGTGTGCCAGCTAAACATAAGCTGACTGACACTCTGCCATCGGGAGCAAGCCCCCTCCCACACTGAGCACTCATTTCACATTGATTTTCTGTGATATTCCTACCTATGACCGGCAAAACCCAATCCACCTCCAAAGTCGCCCAAGTCCTCTTCGGCCTGCTGGCCTACGCCAGCCTGGGGATCGGCCTGGTGGCGATTGTCATACCGGGTTTGCCGACCACCGAATTCATCCTGCTCGCCGCCTGGGCCGCCACCAAAAGCTCACCGCGCCTGAGCGCCTGGCTGGAAAACCACCGCCTGTTCGGGCCGATCCTGTTCAACTGGCGCAACGGCAAGATCATTGCGCGCCGGGCCAAGGTCAGCGCCACCGTGAGTATGTTGCTGTGTGCCATCCTGATGCTGGTGATGCTGGATCACGGCTGGCCGGTGTACCTGGCCATTGCCGGGATGAGCCTGGGCAACCTGTGGATCTGGTCTCGCCCCGAGCAGCTGGCACGGCCCATATAGGGCTGCATGTAGGCGTTATCCTACCGCTCATCGCCTATTTCTCATGAATCGATTTGTGACGCCGATGTTTCAGGCATGGCGCCGAATGGACTTGGCTCTGCTGCCTGCATTCCAACAAGTCATTCGTGAGTGAACCTATGTTCGACACCCTCTCCATTCGCTTGAAAATCGTGCTGCTGTCCGGTCTTTGCCTGTTGGGGGTCATTGCACTGGTGGTCGGCATCAATATCTACAACACCAACCAGAATGACCTATTGGTCAGTGACTCAAGCTCACGAATGCTGACCGCCAGCGTGGAACAGCTGCTGCAAGCCAAGGCAGCCGAACAGGCCGGGCACTTACAAAAGACCTTCGGTGAAAACCTGCTGGTGGTTACTGCCCTCGCCGACCAGATCAAAGACCTGCGTCAGCTGGGGACCAAGCGCTCTCTTGAAGCCGGCGCCCTGCGCGAAGAAATCAACCAGAGCGTAAAAACCGCATTCGAGCGCAACACCAAGGTACTGGGTATCTGGCTGTCATTCGAACCCAACGGGCTGGACGGCAAAGACAGCGAATTCGTCGACGACAAAGCGCGCGTCTCCAACGAAAAAGGCCGCTTTTCCAGCTACTGGAGCCGTGCAGGTGGTGAAGGCCTCAACACCATCATGGTCGAGGATGACTTGACCAAGACCACCCTCAACCTCAGCGGCACGCCCTACAACATTTGGTATACCTGCCCACGGGACACCCGCAGCACCTGCCTGCTGGACCCGTACGAAGACACTGTGGCTGGCAAACCTGTGCTGATGACCACCATTTCCCTGCCACTGATCGTCGATGGCAAAGTCATTGGCGTCGTCGGCATCGATATCGCCCTCACGGCCCTGCAAGCGACTACCGATGCCGCGCAGAAAGATCTTTTCAACGGCGCAGCGCACCTGGAGATTCTGTCCAGCACTGGCTTGATCGCGGCCTATAGCGGTGAACCGGCCAAGGTAGGCAAGAACCTGATCGATAGCCTCGGCGCCGAAGGCAAGGAAATCGTGCAACTGCTCGCCAATGACCGGCCAGTGATCCGCGGGCAGAACGACATCATTCGCGCCGTGTACCCGGTCAAGCCGATTGCCGACGCCAAGTCCTGGGGCGTGGTGATCAAACTGCCGAAAGCCGTGATGCTGGCCGATAACGTCAAGCTGCAAGCGGTACTCGACGAAGCCCAGGCCAGCGGTACCCTCAAAGCCTTGCTGGTGGCGGCGGCTGCCGGCCTGTTGGGCTTGCTGCTGATCTGGCTGACCGCCACCGGCGTCACCCGGCCGATCAACAGCGTCGCCGCGATGCTCAAGGACATCGCCAGCGGCGACGGCGACCTCACCCAACGCCTGGCGTACGCCAAGAAAGACGAACTGGGCGAGTTGGTGAACTGGTTCAACCGCTTCCTCGACAAGCTGCAACCGACCATCGCGCAGATCAAGCAAAGCATTACCGAAGCCCGTGGTACGGCGGATCAGTCCTCGGCCATTGCGCGCCAGACCAGCGAAGGCATGCAGGTGCAGTTCCGCGAAATCGACCAGGTGGCGACCGCCTCCAATGAAATGAGCGCCACTGCCCATGACGTCGCCAACAGCGCCTCGAATGCTGCCAGCGCGGCACGCGGTGCCGATCAGTCGGCCCGCGAAGGCATGTCGATCATCGAGCAGAGCACCCGTGATATCACCACCCTTGCCGAGGAAGTCAGCAAAGCGGTGACCGAAGTCGAAGCCCTGGCGGTCAACAGTGAACAGATTGGCTCGGTTCTGGAGGTGATCCGCAGCATCGCCGAACAGACCAACCTGCTTGCATTGAACGCCGCGATTGAAGCGGCACGCGCCGGCGAAAGCGGGCGTGGCTTTGCGGTGGTTGCCGACGAAGTACGCAACCTGGCCAAGCGCACCCAGGATTCGGTCGAGGAAATCCGCCTGGTGATCGAACGTATCCAGAGCGGCACCCGAGGCGTGGTAGCGACCATGCACTCCAGCCAGCAACAGGCCCAGAGCAATGCCGGGCAGATCCACCAGGCGGTGCAGGCCCTGGGCAAGATCAGTGACGCGGTCACGGTGATCAGCGACATGAACCTGCAAATCGCCAGTGCCGCCGAAGAGCAGAGCGCAGTGGCCGAAGAGGTCAACCGCAACGTCTCGGCGATTCGCACCGTGACCGAAACCCTCACCGGCCAGGCCACGGAATCGGCGGCGATCAGCAGCCAGCTCAATGCACTGGCCAGCCAGCAGATGAAGTTGATGGATCAGTTCAGGGTGTAATTCACACCACAGGTCCAATGTGGGAGGGGGCTGCGCGACAGCCCCATGTTGACGATGTGACCGGTCCGTACAAACAGCGCAAAAGTAAGCAAAACGCTCTTGCCCAACCACTCAGCACCTCGCCCAGGCTCGGTGTGCCCGTAATCCGACATTGATTTGGGGGGCCGCCTGAGATCAAAAGCACAGCGAGGCGGCCTTAGAGCCGACCTGATCGTTGAGGCGTACGCGTACCTCTGTGGGAGCGGGCTTACCCGCGATGGTCGTTAACGATGACGCGGGAGATCAGAATGAACGCGGCGCCCTCAAGTTTTTCGCGGGCAAGCCCGCTCCCACAGAAAAGCAAAGGCGCCCCAAGCGTATCCACGATGCGAAGCGAGTCGCTCTTGATCTTGATCTCAGGCGCCCCGTTAAACCACGCTGGCCGAACGCAGGCTTGAATCCGTGGGTAACCCGGCAGGACGCCGGGTTAGCCGCCCCGCGCCATGGATGGCGCGTGGCGGCGGCCCACGGATTCAAGCCGGAGAGAGGGCATGCCGAGCCTAGGCGAGGCACCGAGTGGTGGGGCGAGGACCTTTTGCTTACTTTTGGGTCCTTCCAAAAGTAAGCCGCTGTAAGAGCGGAACCAATAGCAGCCGTGACCTAAATAACGGATATGTACTCGGTCCCCCCCAACATCCTGGTTAGCTGTCAGGCCGCCATCGGGGGCAAGCCCCCTCCCACATTTTGACCGCACACCGCTTAGCGTCCGGTCCAGGCCTGGACGAACGGCGTCAGGTCTTCCTTCGGCGCCGTACGCGGCGGGTTCTGCGGCGTACCGAGGTAAAGAAAGCCAATCACTTCTTCACCCGCCGTCAGCCCCAAGCCTTTGGCCACATGGGCCGAGTAGGACAACTCCCCGGTCCGCCACACCGCACCAATCCCCTGCGCATAGGCCGCCAACAGGATGCCGTGGGCCGCACAGGCCGCCGCCAGCAATTGCTCGGACTTGGGCACCTTGAAGTGCTCCTGCAGGCGTGCAATCACCACCACCACCAACGGCGCACGCAGCGGGCCGTTCTGGGCCTTGTCGATGACCGCCTGGGGAGCGTCGGCATCCTGCAGGCGGGCGGCCTCGGCCAACAGCGCGCCCATCTGCTCACGGGCTGCGCCTTCTACGGTAAGGAAACGCCAAGGGCGCAGCTGACCGTGGTCGGGCGCACGCATGGCGGCGGCGAACAACAGGTCGCGCTGCTCCTGGGTCGGTGCCGGTTCCAGCAGACGTGGCACGGAAACACGGTTGAGCAAAGCGTCGAGAGCCTGCATTGGCCACCTCCAGAAAAAAATGTGCAGTCATTCTAGCGGGAATGAATCCGGATGCCACCAAACGATAATTGCTCTTATTCAAACCGCCCTGCCCTGTTAGACTTTGCGACCGTATTTTCCGCCCTTGTCCAGGAATCTCGATGTTCCGTTCGCTCCTCTGCCTGTCCGCAGCGTTGATGGCTTTAAGCCTGACCGCTTGCGACGATGCCCCCCGCTTCACCAAGGCCGAGCCTGGTGAGTCGCGGTCAGGTGGTGCAACGACGGTGAACAAGCGCGACCAGAACGCCTTTTCCCTGCCCTCGGCCAACCTGGCGCCCACCCGCCGCCTGGATTTCAGCGTCGGTAACAGTTTCTTCCGCAGCCCCTGGGTGATTGCGCCGTCCACCACCACGGCACGGGATGGCCTGGGCCCGCTGTTCAATACCAACGCCTGCCAGAACTGCCATATCAAGGACGGTCGGGGCCATCCGCCGCTGCCTGATGCGCCGAATGCGGTGTCGATGCTGGTGCGCCTCTCCATCCCTCTCTCCATTACAGAGCAGCCCCCCTACGCCAAGCTCATCGAACAGCTCGGCGTGGTGCCCGAGCCGGTGTATGGCGGGCAGTTGCAGGACATGTCCGTGCCGGGCGTCGTGCCGGAAGGCAAGGTGCGGGTCGACTACAGCCCTGTCCAGGTCAGCTTCAAGGACGGCACCGTCGTCGAACTGCGCAAACCCGACCTGCAAATAACCCAGCTCGGCTACGGCCCGATGCATCCTGATACGCGCTTCTCCGCCCGGGTGGCACCGCCGATGATCGGCCTGGGCCTGCTCGAAGCAATCAGTGACGCCGATATCCTGCGCAACACCGACCCCAAGACCGCCGACAAAGACGCCATCGTCGGCCGCGCCAACTGGGTCTGGGATGACGCCCAGCATAAAAGCGTACTCGGGCGTTTTGGCTGGAAAGCCGGGCAACCCAACCTCAACCAACAAAATGTTCACGCGTTCTCTGGTGATATGGGCCTCACGACCTCCCTGAGACCCTTCGATGATTGCACCGATGCCCAAGTGGCCTGCAAGCAGGCGCCCAACGGCAATGGCCCAGATGGCGAGCCGGAAGTCAGCGACAACATCCTGCGCCTGGTGCTGTTCTACACCCGCAACCTCGCGGTGCCCGCGCGCCGAGGCGTCAACACGCCGCAGGTGCTGGCCGGCAAGAACCTGTTCTACCAGGCCGGTTGCCAGGGCTGTCACAAGCCGACATTCACCACGGCCGCCAACGCCGCCGAACCGGAGCTGGCCAACCAGGTGATACGCCCCTACAGCGACCTGTTGTTGCACGATATGGGCGAAGGCCTGGCCGACCACCGTACCGAATTCAAAGCCACTGGCCGTGACTGGCGCACCCCGCCGTTGTGGGGCATTGGCCTGACGCAAGCCGTGAGTGGTCACACCCAGTTCCTGCATGACGGCCGCGCCCGCAACCTGCTCGAGGCCGTGCTGTGGCATGGCGGGCAAGCACAAGCGGCGCAGCAACATGTGTTGTCGTTCAATGCCGAGCAGCGTGCCGCGTTGCTGGCGTTCCTGAATTCTTTATAAGCTTTGCCCCACTTACAGAAGGGAGCTCGACATGTTTCGTCCCAAGTTGTTGTTCACCAGCCTGGCCGCCCTGGCGCTCGGTGCCTGCTCGCCCCAGGACCCGCAAGCGGTGACCTCGGCGGCCATCGCCAAGCAAGTGATCCTGCCGACCTACAGCCGCTGGGTTGAAGCCGACCGCCAACTGGCCGTCAGCGCCCTGGCCTACTGCCAGGGCAAGGAAAGCCTGGACACCGCCCGTGCCGACTTCCTGCACGCGCAAAAAGCCTGGGCCGAGTTGCAACCACTGTTGATCGGTCCGCTGGCCGAGGGCAACCGTGCCTGGCAGGTGCAGTTCTGGCCGGACAAGAAGAACCTGGTCGGTCGCCAGGTCGAGCAACTGGTCAGCGCCCAGCCGCAGATCGATGCCGCCGCCCTGGCTAAATCCAGTGTCGTGGTGCAGGGCCTGTCGGCCTACGAATACATCCTCTACGACGCCAAGCCGGACGTCGCCGACCAAGCACAGAAAGCCCGCTACTGCCCACTGTTGATGGCGATCGGCGAACGCCAGAAAGTCCTGGCCGAAGAGATTCTCGCCAGCTGGAACAGCACCGACGGCATGCTCGCGCAGATGACCAAGTTCCCGAACCAGCGCTACGCTGATTCCCACGAGGCCATTGCCGACCTGCTGCGCGTGCAAGTGACTGCCCTGGACACCCTGAAGAAAAAACTCGGCACGCCCATGGGCCGCCAGACCAAGGGCATCCCGCAACCGTTCCAGGCCGATGCATGGCGCAGCCAGTCGTCGCTGCAAAGCCTGGAGGCGAGCCTCGCCGCGGCCCAGACCGTGTGGGTCGGCGTCGACAACAAAGGCTTGCGTGGCCTGCTGCCGGCGGATCAGAAGCCGTTGGCCGAGAAGATCGACGCTGCCTATGCCGCATCTCTGAAACTGTTCGCCAGCAACCAGCGCAGCCTCAACGAACTATTGAACGATGACGCCGGGCGCCAGCAGCTCAACGACATCTACGACAGCCTCAACGTGGTCCACCGCCTGCACGAAGGCGAGCTGGCCAAGGCCCTGGGAATCCAACTGGGCTTCAACGCCAACGACGGTGACTGATGATGCTCAGGCGACAGGCTTTGGCGGTGGGCAGCGTGCTGCTCAGCGCCCTTACGTTGGGCGGCTGGACGCTGTTCAAAGGCAAGGATAAAGGCCCGCTGCTGCTGTCGGCGCGGGATGATGCCGACGGCAAGCACTACGCCGTCGGCTATCGCCTGGATGGCAAGCAGGTGTTTGCCACCCAGGTCGACCAGCGTTGCCACGACATCGTCAACCATCCGACGCTGCCGATTGCGCTGTTCGTCGCCCGCCGCCCGGGCACCGAGAGTTACCTGATCGACCTGCGTGATGGCGCGCTGCTGCAAACCATCAGTTCGAACGCCAACCGCCATTTCTACGGGCATGCGGTGATCCATAGGAGCGGCGACTGGCTGTACGCCACCGAGAACGACACGTCCGACCCCGGCCGCGGCCTGTTGGGTGTGTATAAGTTCGAAGGCGAGCGGCTGGTGCATAGTGGCGAGATTTCCACCCACGGCATCGGCCCGCATCAGGTCTCCTGGATGCCCGACGGCGAAACCCTGGTGGTGGCCAACGGCGGTATTCGTACCGAAGCCGAAAGCCGGATAGAGATGAATCTCAACGCCATGGAGCCGAGCCTGGTGCTGATGCATCGCGATGGCACCTTGATCAGCAAGGAAACCCTGGGCCAGCAGATGAACAGCGTGCGCCATATGGGCATCGCCAACGATGGCACTATCCTTACCGGGCAGCAGTTCATGGGGCCGTCCCAGGAACGCTCGGAGTTGCTGGCGATCAAGCGCCCAGGCCAGCCTTTCGTGGCGTTCCCGGTGGCTGATGAGCAGTTGCAGGCGATGGGGCACTACACCGCCAGCGTAGCGGTACACAGCGAACTGCGCCTGGTGGCCCTGACCGCGCCACGGGGCAATCGTTTCTTCATTTGGGACATGGACAGCGCCGAGCTGCGCCTGGATGGGCCGCTCCCCGACTGCGCCGGTGTGGGTGCAGTGGCCGATGGGTTCGTCGTCACGTCAGGCCAAGGGCGTTGCCGCTTCTATGATTGCCGCCAGACAACGTTGCTGGCCAAGCCGCTGGAATTACCGGCCGGCTTTTGGGATAACCACCTGCACCTGATCTGAAATCCCCCTCTGTAGGAGCTTCAGGCGTAAAAAAAGGGCCTCGCATCGCAAGGCCCTTTTTTTGAGGGCAATCGTTTCAACTCTGCGGCTTCATCGCTTGAGACATCCCGAACATGAATAACAGCAACTCATGATCAGGCTTGGCCGCCACACTTGCCTTGGCAATGCGTGGCAACAGGCATTGCCCACCGCCATCTACCGCACTGAGCACTTGTGTGCGAGGTTGTTCCCACACCGCCAGGGCCAGGGCTGAAACGCCCAACGCCCCGACCAGGAACAAACCTCGTGCTATTTCTAGCTTCATCTGATTAAACCCTTGATAGCGCTGCCAAACGCCGTCTCGTAAAAGTAGCTGAGTTTTTTCCAGTCGGTATCATTCCACGACGAATGGCGGCGCAATTGCAGCATGTCATGGGAGGCGGCCCGATAAGCGGTCAAGCGTTGGCGACATTTTTCAAAGTCCAACAGGGCCACTTCTACAGTCGCCGCCTCGGGCTCGCCGGTGACCCGCACGAAGATGTGCTTGATATACAAGCAACCGTGCTGCCAGCGGCCTTTGTGCATGCGGGCCAGGGTGCCGGCCAATTCCTGCAGCAAGCGCTCGTGGACGGCCTCGCCATACTGCTCACGGCCGCCAGCGGCGTACCAGTTTTCGATCTCGTCGAAACCGTCCAGGGACGCAGTGACCAGCAGGGCCTTCCATTGGTGCTCCGGGTCGCGTCGCGCCTCGCAGAACACCAGCTCCGGCACGCGCACATCCAGCAAACGCAGGCCCTTGAGGGCATCACGTTCACGTAGCACGGTCGGGCGCCCAAAGGGGTGCAGCCAACTGCGGTAAATGTGGCCGGTCTGGCGCTTGCTATAGAGCAACCGCCCGTTGGGGCCTACCACACGCTGCACGCCGCTTTCGCCACCACGTCGGCGATTGGGTTCTTCAACCCACTCGCCTTGCTGACGCCAGAAAAAATCAAATCGTTCTTCGGGAGCTACATGACTGCCTGCTACGCACTCAACTGCCATCCTGTTACCTCTTGCGCAATACATATACTCGCCACATGGCGTAGAGCGGTATGAAGTCCAGGGATTCCTGAACACGGAAACCGGCCTGCTCGAATTCTGCCTCGACAGTAGCAGCCGGTAACACAAACCGGTTTTGGTAACCTTCCTGCTCACCTCGTTTGCGACGACGTACTTCGCTGCGCTTGCGCTTCCAGGCCTTGAAATTGCCGTCTACCCACAGCGAAATAATCACGCTGTCACGGGTAACCCGCTGAAACTCGCGCAATATTGTCAGCCTGTGCTCAGGTTCACCGATGTGGTGCATCAAGCGCATGCAGAAAATACTGTCGACGGAGTTATCTGGCAAATCGATATCAAAGGCAGATGTCTGCAAAGGGCGTACCCGTTTCACCACATCCGCCGGTTGGGCGGTGGTGGCGATCTTTAACATCGACGCCGAATTGTCAGCCCCGATAATTACACGATTGGGTTTTTCGGCCAGCAACGGCCAGAAGCGTCCAGCGCCACAAGGCAGATCCAGCACCAGGCCGGGTTCACCGGCCATGGCCAGCGCACCGCGCGCCAGTTGCTCGTCGCGTTTGTGGGACAACCGGCGAGCCAGATTGTCCTGATGTTTGAGCAAATATTGTTGCGCGTGTTGATCGTCGTACTTTTCGGAAAATTCCAACTTGATTGGGGAAGGCATCGCACGTCTCCAGTAACTGATGCCTACAACCTTATGCAGCGAACTGTGATCAACAGGTCAACTCATTGTGAAAATCTTGTCCTGTCCAACTGCATACATTTCAAGACTTTACAGAAACATTCAGTAGCATGGGGCCATCTTCGCTGAAAAGCGGGCAGTCTGCATTAGCAAAACGACAGACTGAACGGTCAGCTTTTGACCTGGCTCAATTCCACATGAAAACGACAGCCATTGGGCTCCATCGTCGTCAAGCTCACGCTCCAGCCCTGGCTCTCGCAGATCCGTTGCACCAGCGACAGGCCGAGCCCCAGCCCCTCGCCACGGTTCTCGCTGCCGCGTACAAACGGCTCGAACATCGCTTCGCGTTTTTCTTCGGGAATGCCGACACCGGTGTCCTCCACCACGAAGCCACTGGGCTCCAACGTGAGGCGGATAAACCCGTGCTCGGTGTAGTGCAGGGCGTTGCGCAGCAGGTTGCCCATCACCGCATGCAAGAAGGTGGTGTTGTAGCGGGTGTCCAGCGGGTTGCCTGGTCGGTAGATCAACTCCAGGCCTTTTTTCTCGATAGGCTCACGCCAGATGCCGAGCAGGTCTTCGGCGACCTGGCTGAGGTTGCCCTGGGGCGCAACGGCAGCATCATCGTGCTTGGCGCGTGCCAGCATCAGGAAGGTCTGCACCAGCTCGCGCATTTCTTCACAGGCACGGGCGATGCGCTCCACCTGGCGGCGGCCACGCTCATCAATGGCCGGGTTTTCCAGCAACAGTTCGCAGGAGCTGGCCAATACCATCAAGGGCGTGCGCAACTCGTGGCTCACGTCGCTGGTAAACAGTTGCTCGCGAGACAGCGCCTGGCGCAAGCGGCCCAGGGTGGCGTCGAACGCCACCGCCAGCTCGCCCACTTCATCGGCAGCATAATCCGGAGCCAGGGGCGGGGCCAGGCCCAGCAGTTGGTCACGGTGACGCACCTGACGAGCCAACCGCACCACCGGCGCCATCACCTTGCGGGCCAGCACCCAGCCGAGGAATACCGCCAGCGCCAGGCTGAGCACGAACCCCACCAGCACCACGGCAAACAGCACACGCTCACGTTCTTCGAAATCGCTCTGGTCTTGCAACAACACATAACGCCGGCCATCAATCACTTCGACCATGGCGTGGTACGACAGCGACTCGCGAAACACCTCGTGAAAACCCGGCTCCAGGTGGCGCAGATCCTTGGGCAGTTCGAAATCGCCGCGCCCGCCACTGAAGTAAAACAGCTGGTCCGGCTCCGGCCGGTGGCTCCAGTCTTCGACGCTGTCCATCAACAGCAGGCGTTGCAGGTCACCGCCCAGGCCCGCCGAGATCAACTTCTCTTCCACCAGGTGCACCGTCGCAACGATCCCCATGGCGAAGGCCCCCGCCACCAACGCACTCATCAAGGCAAAGGCGATGATGATCCGCTGGGCAAGGCTTTGCTTAAACTCCATCACGACCCTCGGCCAAGCGGTAACCCACGCCGTGCACCGTTTGCAGCAACGGCTTGGCGAATGGCTTATCGATCACCTGGCGCAATTGGTGAACGTGGCTGCGCAGGCTGTCGCTGTCCGGGCAATCATCGCCCCACAGCGCTTCTTCGAGTATTTCCCGGCGCAGTACGTGCGGGCTCTTCTGCATCAACACCGCAAGCAATTTCAGGCCAACGGGGTTGAGCTTGAGCAGGCGCCCTTCGCGGGTGACTTCCAATGTGTCGAGGTCGTAGTTCAGGTCACCCACCTGCAGGGCACGGCGTCCGCCACCCTGGGCACGACGCAGCACCGCCTCGATACGCGCGGCCAGTTCCGACAAGGCGAATGGCTTGAGCAAGTAATCATCGGCGCCAGACTTGAAGCCCTGCAGGCGGTCGTCCAACTGGTCACGGGCGGTGAGCATGATCACCGGCGTATCGCGGCGCGCGTCCTCGCGCAGGCGTTTGCAAAGGGTGTAGCCATCAATGCCGGGCAGCATGATATCGAGCACGATCAGGTCGTAATGCTCGGTGGCCGCCAGGTGCAGGCCCGACAAGCCGTCCTGCGCACAGTCCACTGTGTAGCCTTTAAGCCCCAGGTAATCGGCCAGGTTGGCGAGGATATCGCGGTTGTCTTCAACCAATAGAATTCGCATGGGCAGTGTCTCCGTACGCGGTAACAGCCGTGTTGGCTCGCGCAGCTTAAGGCCAAGCGGGGCTCAGGGATAGAGCTGAAAGACCCACCGATAACGGTATTCAACTGATTACAGGAGTAAACGAGTTTTTCACTATAGCTTCACAAACCCACCACAGCTTCAGGCAGAAGATCGCGCCCATCGATTTCAGGAACATAGATATGGGCCTTCTCAAAACAGCGCCAATGCGCTATCTGCTGTTGATAACCGGCGCCTGGTTATTAGTGTTCCTGCTCACTCGCAGCGTGCTGCTCGTGACTCATGTGAATGAAGTGGGCGGCAATTGGCTGCCGGTGTTTGGCGTGGGAATGCTCTACGACCTGGCCTTCCTTGCCTACGCAGCTTTACCGCTGGGCCTGTATTTACTGCTCTGCCCACCTGCACTCTGGCGCCGCCGAGGTCATCGCTGGTTCCTGCAGGCGCTGCTGACGGCCAGCCTGTTCGCCATGCTGTTTACTTCGGTGGCCGAATGGCTGTTCTGGGATGAGTTTGGCGTACGCTTCAACTTTATTGCCGTTGACTATCTGGTGTATTCCGATGAGGTGCTGAACAACCTGCTGGAATCCTATCCGATCGGCAAGTTGCTGAGCCTGTTGGCAATGCTGGCGATCCTCATGAGCCTGGCCCTGCGTAAACCTTTCAATGCCGCCATGGCAGCGCCGTTGCCGGCACTGCGTGGCCGGCTGCTTAATGGTCTGGGATTATTGGTGGTCGCCGGCCTCAGCCTGCAACTGATCAGCCAGGACAGCCCACGTGCCCAAGGCGGCAACGCCTACAAGAACGAATTGGCCAGCAACGGCCCTTACCAATTCTTCGCTGCGTTCCGCAATAACGAACTGGACTACACCCAGTTCTACAAAAGCCTGCCTACCGACGTGGTCGCCCGGCAATTGCGCGCCGAACTCAGCGAGCCGAATGCCCGCTTTATCGACCCGGACCCGCTGGATATTCGCCGCGCCATCACCAACCCGGGCACGCTGCGCAAGCCCAACATCGTGCTGGTCACCATCGAAAGCTTCAGTGCCAAGTACATGGGCAGCAACGGCGATCAACGCAACCTCACGCCCAACCTGGATGCATTGCGCAAACAAAGCCTGTACTTCAATAACTTCTATGCCACCGGTACACGAACCGACCGGGGCCTGGAAGCCATTACCCTGGCCATTCCACCAACGCCAGGTCGTTCGATCGTCAAGCGCATCGGCCGTGAAAGCGGGTTCGCCAGCCTTGGGCAACAACTCAAGGCCATCGGCTATGACAGCGTGTTTGTCTACGGCGGGCGCGGTTACTTCGACAATATGAACGCGTTTTTCAGCGGCAATGGCTATCGGGTCGTAGACCAGAGCAGCGTGCCTGAGTCAGACATCTCATTCAAAAATGCCTGGGGCATGGCCGACGAGGACCTGTTCAAACAGACCCTGACACTGGCCGACGCCGACTACGCCAAGCAGCAGCCGTTCTTGCTGCAGCTGATGACCACCTCTAACCACCGCCCCTACACCTACCCGGACGGGCGTATCGATATCAAGTCAGGCAAGGGCCGCGACGGTGCGGTGAAATACACCGACTACGCCATCGGCCAATTCCTCGAGGCCGCACGCCAGAAACCGTGGTTCGATAACACGATCTTCGTGTTCGTCGCCGACCACACCGCCGGCAGCGCAGGCAAGGAAGACCTGCCGATCACCAACTACCAGATTCCTTTGTTTGTCTATGCGCCCAAGCTGATCGACCCACGGGAATCCGCCCAACTGGCCAGCCAGATCGACCTTGCACCGACCTTGCTGGGTCTGATCAACCTGAGTTACGAATCGACCTTCTTTGGCCGCAACCTGTTGCAAGACAACCCGCTGCCACCGCGAGTGGTGATCGGCAATTACCAGCATTTGGGCTTGTTTGACGGCAAGGACCTGGCGATCCTCAGCCCACGCCAAGGGCTGCGTCGCCACGACCAAGCCCTTGGGGAGAGCCAGGAGTTGCGCGTGGGCAGCGATGATCCATTGGTCCAACGGGCGATTACCTACTACCAAGCCGCCAGTTACGACTTCAAACAACAACTGCTGAGTTGGAGGGTGCCCAAGGACGCGGCCCCGACGCTGAGCACACGCTGAACAGAGCGTCTCGTACAGGTCAGTACGGGACGGTTTACATTAAGGTCTGCCATGCGCTCTCACCCCGCTGCACCGGCTTCCAAGCCCCTTGATTTCTGGCTGTGCCTGGGTATTCCCATCGCCGCTGCGCTGGTATTGCTGATGCTGGAGCTGACTTCGCTGGACATGGATCTTGCCAAGCAGTTCTACAACGCAGCCGATGGAGGCTTCATCGGTCGCTACAGCTTCTTCCTCGAAGACATCCTGCATGACCGTGCCAAGGAGTTGGTGATCCTGTTTTCGGTCCTGGCGATCCTTGGGTTTGTCGGCACCTTTATCTTGCAGCGCCTCAAGCCTTACCGCCGCGAACTGGGGTGCCTGGTGCTTTCCCTGGGGCTGGCGACAGCCTTCGTATCGCCGCTGAAAACCATCACCGCCGTGCAGTGCCCCTGGAGTCTCAAGGAATTTGGCGGCCAGGAAACCTATAGCGAACTGCTAAGCCCTCGCCCGCCTACCGACAAGCCAGGTCGCTGCTGGCCCGGTGGGCATGCGGCAACCGGGTTTGCCTTGTTCGCCTGGTTCTTTGCCCTGAGGGATCGCAAGCCGAAGATGGCGCGCAACGCGTTCATCGTTGCAGTCGGTTTGGGCAGTGTCTTTTCGGTGAGCCGCATGCTTCAAGGGGCGCACTTCTTTTCCCACAATGTGTGGACAGCAATTTTTTGCTGGCTGATTTGCCTGGCCATGTATTGCCTGCTGCTGTACCGGCCATCAAGGCAAACAACATCCATCGCTACCCACCCCCTATAAAAAAACCCCGCCTGCATCACTGCAGGCGGGGTTTTTCAGTGCCGGGTAAGGCTGGCTTACATCATGCCGCCCATGCCACCCATGCCGCCCATGTCTGGCATGCCGCCGCCAGCTGCGCCTTCAGCCTTCGGCTTTTCAGCGATGGCAGCTTCGGTGGTCAGGATCAGGCCACCGATGGAGGCTGCCGCTTGCAGCGCCGAACGAGTCACCTTGGTAGGGTCCAGGATGCCCATTTCGATCATGTCGCCGTAGATGCCAGTCGCAGCGTTGTAACCGTAGTTACCCTTGCCGTTCTTGACTTCGTTGACCACAACGCTTGGCTCGTCACCGGAGTTGGCAGCGATCTGGCGCAGCGGTGCTTCAACGGCACGACGCAGTACCGCGATACCGACGTTCTGGTCAGCGTTGTCGCCGGTCAGGTTAGTCAAGGCTTCCAGAGCACGGATCAGCGCAACGCCGCCGCCAGGTACCACGCCTTCTTCAACGGCTGCACGGGTTGCGTGCAGGGCGTCTTCAACGCGGGCTTTCTTTTCTTTCATTTCGACTTCGGAACCAGCGCCAACCTTGATCACTGCAACGCCGCCGGACAGCTTGGCCAGACGCTCTTGCAGTTTTTCACGGTCGTAGTCCGAGGAGGTTTCAGCAACCTGTGCGCGGATCTGGGCGATACGGGACTCGATGTCGCCTTCAACGCCAGCACCGTCAACGATGATGGTGTTTTCCTTGGAGATGGTTACGCGCTTGGCGCTACCCAGGTTTTCCAGGGTGGCGCTTTCCAGGCTCAGGCCGATCTCTTCGGAGATAACGGTACCGCCGGTCAATACAGCGATGTCCTGCAGCATGGCCTTGCGACGATCGCCGAAGCCTGGAGCCTTGACGGCCGCGACTTTAACGATGCCACGCATGTTGTTCACGACCAGGGTCGCCAGGGCTTCGCCTTCAACGTCTTCGGAAACGATCAGCAGTGGGCGGCCGGCTTTGGCAACGGCTTCCAGCACTGGCAGCATTTCGCGGATGTTGGAGATCTTCTTGTCGACCAGCAGGATCAGCGGGTTGTCCAGTTCGGCAACCATGGTCTCAGGCTTGTTGACGAAGTACGGGGACAGGTAGCCGCGGTCGAACTGCATGCCTTCTACAACCGACAGTTCGTTTTCCAGGCCCGAGCCTTCTTCAACGGTGATCACGCCTTCTTTACCGACTTTTTCCATCGCTTGGGCAATGATGTCGCCGATGGAGCTGTCGGAGTTGGCGGAGATGGTGCCTACCTGAGCGATGGCCTTGGTGTCGGCGCATGGCTTGGACAGGTTCTTCAGCTCAGCGACGACGGCGATGGTCGCCTTGTCGATGCCGCGCTTGAGGTCCATCGGGTTCATGCCGGCAGCGACGGCCTTGTAGCCTTCGTTGACGATCGCCTGGGCCAGGACGGTAGCGGTGGTGGTGCCGTCGCCTGCGTCATCGTTGGCACGGGAGGCAACGTCTTTGACCAGCTGCGCACCCATGTTTTCGAAACGGTCTTCCAGTTCGATCTCTTTGGCTACGGAAACGCCGTCCTTGGTGATGGTCGGAGCGCCGAAGCTCTTCTCGATGATCACGTTACGACCTTTCGGGCCGAGGGTCGCTTTTACTGCGTCAGCCAGGACGTTGACACCGGTGAGCATTTTCTTGCGGGCGGAATCGCCGAATTTAACTTCTTTAGCAGCCATGATCGATATTCCTTAAATACTTTGTAGTAACGGGAAAATGAACGGGGAATCAGTCTTCCAGAACGGCGAGAATCTCGCTCTCGCTCATGACCAGCAGGTCTTCGCCGTCGATTTTCACAGTGTTGCTGCCGGAGTAAGGGCCGAAAACAACCTTGTCACCCACTTTCACGGCCAGCGCACGTACTTCACCGTTTTCCAGAGCCTTGCCTGGACCCGCAGCAAGAATCACACCGTGGTTGGCTTTTTCAGCAGCCGAACCTGGCAGGACGATGCCGCCAGCGGTTTTCTTTTCTTCTTCACTGCGACGGATGACGACGCGGTCATGCAGAGGACGAAGCTTCATTGTCGATCTCTCCTAATTGTGATTTTCATCGGCCGGTATCAATTCCGGCGGGTTAAATTCCGGCGGTGCCGGTCGCGACTCGCTGGGCGAATCGCGGAAGTCTGTCTAGTGTCACCACCAGAAACCTTGCGGTGACCGTTACATAAGGGCGGCTGTGGTTATTACAAGGGGGCAAGGATGAAATTTTTTGTGTCGGCGGCGGGGTGAATGCAACACGGCACCCGAGGGTGCCGTGCCAGTGAATCGGTTATTTGCTGTCGCGGTGTTCGAATTCGCCTTCGATCACATCGCCTTCGCGTCCCAGGGGCTGGCGCGGGGCCGGACCGCCACGCGGTTGCAGGTCGTCGGCGAAGGCGCGTTGGCGAATCGCGGCTTCTTCGGCGCGCTGGCGCATCTTGCCGGCCAGCAGCTTGCGCGTGAACGGCAGCAGCAGGACCAGGCCGACCACATCGCTGACAAAGCCCGGCAGGATCAACAAGCCACCTGCCAGCGCCATCATCAAGCCCTCCAGCATGGTCTGGGCGGGTAACTCGCCGCGGTTCAGGCTCTCACGGGCACGCAACGCCGTAGCCAGGCCGGCGACGCGCAGCACGAGGACGCCGAGCATCGAGCCGGCGATGATCAACAGCAATGCCGGGAAAAACCCGATCGCACCGCTGACTTGAACGAATACGAACAGCTCCAACACCGGGAACAGCAGAAAGAGCAATAAAAAAGGGCGCATCAAATGGTTCCTCAACGCAAGAATGCCTTGCCAGTCCACCTTAGATGACGTCGCCATTTCGTGAATTCAAGCATTGGCGGCGGTTATTTTCGGCCAGGCCTCGGCGTGAGCCAACGAAACCAAGGCTTCGCGCACTTGTGTCGGCGTGTTGCAAGGCGTTGCGAAGGGCAACCAATGCAGGGACTGGCCGATACGCAGGTGCATGCCTTCGCTGTCGATGCCAGCCAATTGCGCAGGCTCGGACGCGGGCAACCCGCTGAGCTCGACGTAATGGGCAATGGCCTTGGTGTGATCGCTGTTCATGTGCTCGATCATGCTGCGTTCGGCCTTGCCGGCAAACGGGTTGGCCAAGGTCAACTGATCGACCCAGTGAATCGCGCCAAACCCGCCGATATACCGGTGGCGCACCGGCTTGAGCATCCAGAAATCGAAATCGTGGGCCTTGTGGTAGTTGGCCGAATCGGGGAAATAGCGGTAATAACGCTCGGCAGCGGCTTCAATCGCTGCTTGGTCTTCAAGCTTTTCGGCTTCGGCCAGGTAGGTCAGGCGCCCCACGGCCTGCACATCATCGGCCCCGCGCTCACCTACCAGCAGCGAGCACTTGGGATCTTTTTGCAGGTTGTGGGTGTGCTGGGCGATGCGGCTGATCAGGATCAGCGGGCGGCCTTGTTCGTCAAGGCAATAGGGCACGACCGAGCCAAAGGGAAACCCGGGCATGGCCTTGGACAGTGTGGAGAGAGCCCCACGGTATTCCTTGAGCAACAGCTCTCGGGCGTTCTTGGCAACGTGCGCGCTCAACGTATGACTCCTCGGTGTTGCGCCGTCCATGGCATATGGGAATGGATCTCAACACAAGGTAATCAATATCCGCGCAGGTTGCCAGGGTGGCCGACGCAGGTTTTACCAGGCCACACCAAAGCCTGCGGTGTAGCGGGTCTTGCTCAAGCTGCTGTCGGAGTTGCCGCTGACCTCGTTGCGCTCAGCCTTCAAGTTCAGCGAAGCCCACTCGGTGACCTTGTAGCGCAGGCCCATCTCGGCATCCAGGGAATACTCGGCCGGTCCGGCCAGGGGCTTGCCCAATTCACCGTTGGTGAAGAATTCAACGGTCTTGCCCACCAGGTAGCGGTTGTAGTTCCACTTCATGGCCAGGGAATAGAAGTTGTCCTTGCCGCCGTCGGCATATTCATAATCGGTGCGGTTGACCAGCGAACCCAGGGAGAAGGCGCCCAGCTCATCGTCCCAGAACTGATAGCCCGGGCCGGTACCGACAACGCGCTGGCGAGCCAGGTCTTCGACCTTGTCGCGCTTGTAGGTCAAGCGGCCCTGCCAGAACCAGTGCTCGGTGATGAAGCGGTCCAGGCTGTATTCCAGCGCCCAGTTGTCGGTGGTGGTGACGTCATCCTGGAACTCGCGGTTGTATTCACCCTTGCCCGTATGACGCCACTGGCCGTGACGGGCCGAGGTCTTGAAGTCGACGTCGTAGTCGTTGGTGTCTTTGTCCGCACGCTTGTAGTCGAGCGCCAGGTCGACGTTGCCCTTCCACACCAGGTCTTCGATCACTGGCTTGGGCTTCATGATCTGTTGGATACTTGCCAGCTCCACGGTCTTGGGTGCCTCGCCATTGGCCAGCACCACCTTCCCATCATCCGAGGCGTGCAAGGACTTGGCCTTTTCACCGCTGTAGGCGTCCTGCTTGACCAGCAGCTCCTGGTCGCTTTCCAGGGTCTTGACCTGCTTCCAGTCCACCGGGATAGAGCCTGCGTAGGTTGTCTGGATCAGCAATTTGCCGCCGTCGAAGACTTTGATCTTGCCGGTCAGGCGGTCACCGTTTTTCAACCACACGGTATCGGCGAGCAAGGGCGTGGAAGCACTGAAAACAGCAAGGCACAACAGGGTTCTGGACAACATAAGCAGATACGGGGCTCAGGGGTGGCGAAAATAAGGGGCGTTATAGTGTTACATGGCTAGAACTGACTCAAGGATTTATATTGAGTTCAATTCTCATCGCCATGTTTACAGACGTTTCTGACAAAACAACGACGATCTCAACGGATATCCCCACATAGTGAATCTACCTGCCGATACGCCGCAGAACCCCGCCGACATGCGTCGTACCGCCTTGTACCTGACACTGGCGCAAGTGCCGGAAGGCTGCGTGGTGAGCTACGGCGAGCTGGCCCAACTGGCCGGCCTGGGCCGCGCCGCCCGCTGGGTCGGGCGCACCCTGAGCCAGTTGCCCGAGGACACGCGATTGCCCTGGCATCGGGTGTTGGGTGCCGGCGGTCGGATAAGCCTGCCGGTGGGCAGTGCCTCGGGTGACGAACAACGTGCGCGTTTGCGTAGCGAAGGCATCACTATCCTGAACAATCGCGTTGATATTCAGCGTCATGGCTGGCGCCCGGTAGAGCACAGCGGTTAGAGTGCGCGCTTTGTTTCCGCAAATCTGAGGCAGACTCCAGCCCATGCCCCGTAAAACCTGGCGCGCCGCGCTCGCCGCCTATGCCAGCCCCTCGACGTTAGTGCTGTTGTTGCTCGGTTTCGCCGCCGGCATGCCTTACATGTTGGTGTTCTCGACGCTTTCCGTGTGGCTGCGTGAAGCCGGTGTGGCTCGCGAGACCATCGGCTATGCGAGCCTGATCGGTCTGGCCTACGCCTTCAAATGGGTCTGGTCGCCGCTGCTCGACCAATGGCGCCTGCCGTTACTCGGAAAACTGGGGCGTCGTCGTTCCTGGCTGGTGCTGGCCCAGTCGCTGGTGATCCTCGGATTGATCGGCATGGGCTTCTGCGATCCGCAAAAACACTTGTCCTGGTTGATCGCCATTGCGGTGGTAGTCGCGTTCGCGTCGGCCACCCAAGACATTGCCGTCGATGCCTATCGCCTGGAAATTGCCGACGACAGCCGCCAGGCCGCCCTAGCCGCAAGCTATATGTCCGGTTATCGCATCGCCGCCCTGCTGGCCACGGCCGGCGCACTGTTCTTTGCCGAAGGCTTCGGCTCCACCGGCTTCAACTATAAACACTCGGCCTGGACCGGCACCTATGTGCTGTTCGGCGTGCTGATGGTTCCGGCGCTGCTGACCACGCTGTTGATGCGTGAGCCCGATGTGCCCCTACGCACCCAGTTGCAGGCCGGGCGCTACAGCTTCGTGCACCAACTGGTGTCGGTGTTCGTGTTGATCGTGCTGCTGGTGTCGGTGCCCGCGATGTTCACCCAGCTGTACAACACTGACTTCGCCAGCGTGCTGTTCCAGGGTGTGAGCCTATGGGAATTGCTGATGGAAGACCGCGCATTCCTGCGCGCCATCCTCTATATCACGCTCACTTCGCTGTGCCTTTCGGCCATGGGTCGCCGGGGCCTGGCGCCGGTGCTGACGCCGGTCAACGACTTTATCCTGCGTTATCGCTGGCAGGCACTGTTGCTGCTCGGGCTGATTGCCACCTATCGCATGTCCGACACGGTGATGGGCGTGATGGCCAACGTGTTCTACATCGACCAGGGCTTTACCAAGGACCAGATCGCCGGGGTGAGCAAGATCTTCGGCCTGATCATGACCCTGGTCGGCGCCGGCATGGGCGGCCTGTTGATTGTGCGGTTCGGTATCCTGCCGATCCTGTTCATCGGCGGCGTGGCCTCGGCCGGCACCAACCTGTTGTTCGTGATGCTCGCCGACATGGGCCCCGACCTGCAGATGCTGATCGTCACCATTTCCCTGGATAACTTCAGCTCGGGCCTTGCCACGTCGGCGTTTGTCGCCTACCTGTCGAGCCTGACCAACCTCAAGTTCTCCGCCACCCAGTACGCGTTGCTCAGCTCGATCATGCTGTTGCTGCCACGCCTGATCGGTGGGTATTCGGGGGTGATGGTGGAGAAGTTCGGTTACCACAACTTCTTCATGATCACCTGCCTGCTGGGCCTGCCGACGCTGTTCCTGATTGCGTTGCACTGGTTCCAGGAAAACCGGCGTGCACAGCTGAATCCGCCGCAGGAAGATTGAAATGTGGGAGGGGGCTTGCCCTCGATGGGAGTGTGTCTGTCAGTACATCTGACACTGACACACCGCCATCGAGGGCAAGCCCCCTCCCACATTGGATCTCCCACAGTCAGTCAGCCCCCGCAACGTCACGCCTGTACTCCAGCAGCAAGCGCCCGTACAATCCCAAGTCATTTCAAGTCCAAGCAACCGACAACGGCCTACCATGCGTACCAGTCAATATTTGCTCGCCACACAGAAAGAAACGCCTTCCGACGCGGTAGTGATCAGCCACCAGCTGATGCTGCGCGCCGGTATGATCCGCAAACTGGCCTCCGGCCTGTACACCTGGTTGCCCATGGGCTTGAAGGTGATGCGCAAGGTCGAAGCCATCGTTCGTGAAGAAATGAACGCCGCCGGCTCTCTGGAAGTGTTGATGCCGAGCACCCAACCGGCTGAGTTATGGCAGGAATCCGGGCGCTGGGAAGAGTACGGCCCTGAGTTGCTGCGCTTCAAGGACCGTCATGGCCGCGATTTCTGCGCCGGCCCGACCCATGAAGAGGTCATCACCGATCTGATGCGCAACGAGTTGAGCAGCTATAAGCAGTTGCCACTGAACCTGTATCAGATCCAGACCAAGTTCCGTGATGAAATCCGCCCACGCTTCGGCCTGATGCGTGGCCGCGAGTTCATCATGAAGGATGCTTATTCCTTCCACGCCGACCTCGCGTCGCTGCAGGTCACCTACGATCGCATGCACCAGGCCTATTGCAACGTGTTCACGCGCCTGGGCCTGAAATTCCGCCCGGTTGAAGCGGACAATGGCTCCATCGGCGGTGCCGGCTCCCACGAATTCCACGTGCTGGCCGAATCCGGCGAAGACGATATCGTGTTCAGCAACGGTTCCGACTACGCGGCCAACATCGAGAAAGCCGAAGCCGTGCCACGGGAAACTTCCCGCCCCGCACCGGCCGAGGAACTGCGCCTGGTCGATACCCCTGACACCAAGACCATCGCGGCACTGGTGGAAAAATTCAATCTGCCGATTGAAAAGACCATCAAGACCTTGATCGTGCACGCCGAAGAAGAAGGCAAGCTGATCGCCCTGGTCATCCGTGGCGACCATGAGCTCAACGAAATCAAGGCGGCCAACCAACCTGGCGTGGCCAGCCCACTGGTCATGGCCTCCGACGCCGAACTGCGTGACGCCATCGGCGCTGGCGCCGGCTCCCTGGGCCCGCTGAACCTGCCCCTGCCGATCATCATCGACCGTTCGGTGGAGCTGATGAGCGACTTCGGCATCGGCGCGAACATCGACGACAAGCACTACTTTGGCGTGAACTGGGAGCGCGACCTGCCGGTTCCGACCGTGGCCGACCTGCGTAACGTTGTCGCCGGCGACCCAAGCCCGGATGGCAAGGGCACCCTGGAAATCAAGCGCGGCATCGAAGTCGGGCATATCTTCCAGCTGGGCAACAAGTACAGCAAGGCGATGAAGTGCGAAGTGCTGGGCGAGAACGGCAAGCCGATCACCCTGGAAATGGGTTGCTACGGCATCGGCGTTTCTCGTGTGGTAGCCGCTGCCATCGAACAGAATAACGACGAAAAAGGCATTATCTGGAGTGACGCCCTGGCACCGTTCCAGGTGGCTCTGGTGCCACTGCGCTACGAAACCGAGCAGGTACGCGAAGCCACCGACAAACTGTATGCCGAACTGACGGCCGCCGGTTTTGAAGTGCTGCTGGATGACCGGGACAAGAAGACCAGCCCGGGTATCAAGTTTGCCGACATGGAACTGATTGGCATCCCGCACCGGATCGTGGTCAGTGACCGCGGCCTGGCCGATGGCAACCTGGAATACAAGAGCCGGACCGAAGCCGAAGCCCAACCGTTGCCGGTGGCTGACGTGCTGTCTTTCCTCCAGGCGCGCATTCGTCGCTGAAACCAGACCAAGAGACGTCATGTTCAAGCCACACAGCAGAACCCTGGGGGGCGCCGCCTTGTGCGGCGCCCTGCTGGTCAGCGGCTGCGCCAATCAGATGTCGCAACGCAGTGAGCACGAGGAGCGGATCGAGCGCAAGTTGCTCGACCACAGCCTGCAGATCGATGTCGGCGAACCCAAAGTGTTGGAGCTGCCGCAACGCCGGGTTCGCATTCATGAGCAGAAGACCTTCGAGGTCACCGAATTCGAAGTCACCCGTCGTTACGACCGCTACACGCCCTACCAGCCCTGGCGCAAACTCTACGAGATGCCGCTGGGCGCCGTGGCGTTGGTGGCCGGCGTGGGCGCCAACGTGGCGAATATCTTCGCCCTCGGCAACTTGCCCACGAGCGTGACCCGTGACTGGTTGAGCTACGGCGTGGACGGCATCAACCCGTTCATGAACGTGCAATCCCACGGCCGTGCGCAACAGAACCTGGCAGCTATCGATGAAGTCCAGCGTGACAAGCGCCTGGAGTACTCGAGCCTGCCCTGGAGCGAACGCCCGGTACAGGTCACCGCCGGCAAGCAGACCCATGAGCTGACCACCGACCGCAACGGCATACTACGCCTGAACCTGTTGGACAGCCCATTTGCCGAGCAAGACCTGAACCGCGTCACCACCTTGAAGATCAGCGTCGAAGACGGCCAGGATGACGTGCATACGGACTCGTCCCTGGCGGTCAGCAACAGCCTGCGCGGCAAATTGCTGGAAGCCCATGGGCTGATCTACGACGACCTGGAAGATGACGAAGTGAACCAGTGGGTACACCGGGTCAAGCGCCTGTCGGAACTGGGCCTGGAAGAAGAGGCCAGCGAACTGGAACAAAGCCTGATTGAACTGACCCGCAATGATCCGGAATTGCAGCAGGAATTCCTGCAGGCGTTGACCAAGGATGCGGGGCGGTTGGTGGCGGATCCTGGCGCACGCTGATCGCGCAATACCTGTGAAGATCAAACTGTGGGAGCTGGCTTGCCTGCGATAGCGGTGTATCAGTTAAAGCATTCTTGACTGACACTCCGCTATCGCAGGCAAGCCAGCTCCCACATTTGTTTCGGGTTTCTACCAGGAAAATTCGAGCTGTTCGTTACCGCCGCTCAGGTCCAGCAACCGCACCCCAATCCCCAGCAATCGCACCGGTTTCCCCCCACGGTTAAACGCCTGGGTCAGCAACTGTTGATAACTCTCCAGATCCCGCCCTGCCCCGGCCTGTTCCAGTGTCGTCTGGGTAAAGTCATGAAACTTCACTTTTACAAACGGCTTGCCCGCCCGGTAGCTGCTGTCTATGCGCGCCATCCGCCCGGCCAGGGTTTCCATCAGCTCAGGCAGTTTCGCCAGGCAGCTTGAGAGATCCGGCAAGTCCACGTCGTAGGTATTTTCCACACTGATGGATTGTCGACGGCTGTCGTTCTGCACCACGCGGTCATCAATCCCACGGGCCAGGCTCCACAGGCGCTCGCCAAAACTGCCGAATTCGCGCACCAGCGCCAGTTTGTTCCACTCGCGCAACTGCAGGCAGTCTTCGATACCCAGGCGTGCGAGCTTATCCGCCGTGACCTTGCCGACGCCGTGCAACTTGCTGACGCGCAACTGCGAAACAAAGTTTTCGACTTGGTCCGGGGTGATCACGAATAGGCCGTTAGGTTTTTTCCAGTCGCTGGCGATCTTGGCCAAAAACTTGTTCGGCGCCACACCGGCAGACACGGTGATATGCAGCTGGTTGGAAACGCGGCGGCGTATATCCTGGGCAATGCGCGTGGCACTGCCGCCAAAATGCGGGCTGTCGGAGACATCAAGGTAGGCTTCATCCAGCGACAACGGCTCGATCAAGTCGGTGTAGTCGCGAAAGATCGTCTGGATTTCCTTCGATGCTTCTTTATAGGCATCCATGCGCGGCTTGACGATGGTCAGGTCCGGGCACAGCTTCAAGGCGTGGCGCGACGACATGGCAGAACGAACCCCGTACGCCCGCGCCTCGTAGTTACAGGTAGCGATCACGCCCCGACGGTCCGCCGAGCCACCCACGGCCAAGGGCTTTTGCGCCAGGCTCGGGTCATCGCGCATCTCAATGGCGGCGTAGAAGCAATCACAATCGACGTGTATGATTTTGCGCTGCGTCATATAAACGGGGTGTGAACCAACGGGTGGGCAGTATCGCATTCACACCTGTATATAGCACCAGTAGTTTGATTCTTCCTTCCAAATGGTAGGAAGTTTCCCAGATGAATTTATTTTCTCAATCGAATTCAGCCTTCCGATAGAGCTGAAAGCCTCGGCCTGACTGGCCCCGAGCGGTTCAAGGCCGCACTTTGCTGAGCTAACCGATTGAAGCACAAGCGCTTTTCTTCGATTAACGGGTTGACACACTCGCGTTCCTCTGTAGAATGCCGACACACAGACGCGGGATGGAGCAGTCTGGTAGCTCGTCGGGCTCATAACCCGAAGGTCGTCGGTTCAAATCCGGCTCCCGCAACCAAACATCAAGAAAGGCTACTCGAAAGAGTGGCCTTTTTTGTGCGCGTCTGTTTTTCATCACCCCTCTTACCAAAAACGCGCCAACGCCTTGATTTCAGGATAATTCGCACTAATTGGCCCCATCGGTGCATTAACGGTTGACACCTTGCCGCTGGACTGTAGAATGCCGCCCACAGACGCGGGATGGAGCAGTCTGGTAGCTCGTCGGGCTCATAACCCGAAGGTCGTCGGTTCAAATCCGGCTCCCGCAACCAAACATCAAAAAAGGCTACTCGAAAGAGTGGCCTTTTTTGTATCCGGTGAAAAAGTTCTCCTGAAACAATGACATGGCATCTTTCATGAAACCGTACAGGGTTTGTAGAGTCCATCTCATTGCACGCTAGGCTCAATGCTCAAGCGCTTCCCTCTACGACCAATGGCCGCAGTCGCCCCACCCGGTGATCCGCGTTAATATTTGTAATTATTTTGTCCATAGGGATTGGTAACTTGGCTGGATACCCCCATCCTGTCGCGCACAATCCACGAGGTGATTGATGCGCGCCAACTCGTCTGAACCACAAGACACTGTCACAGCAGAACAACCGATCACGCCCACCCGCTTGCGCTGGCTGGATCTGTTGAGCAAGTACCGGCAGCCCATCGGCCTGGCGGTTACGCTGCTGTTGTTTGCTATCGCCCTGATCGCTTGCCGACACCTGCTGCTGGAACTGGATCTCTATGCCCTGCATGACTCGATCCTGGAGGTGCCCAAGCCAGCCCTGCTCGGCGCGTTTGCAGCGGCGGTCGCCGGCTTCGTCATCCTGCTCGGCTATGAATTCTCCGGTGCCCGTTATGCCGGGGTGAAGTTGCCCGCCAAGACCCTGGCCCTGGGTGGCTTCACCGCCTTTGCCATCGGCAACGCCATTGGTTTGTCGATGCTCTCGGGCGGCTCGGTGCGCTACCGTCTATATGCACGGCATGGCATCGGCGCGTCGGAAGTGGCGCACATGACCGTGTTCGCCAGCCTGGCCCTGGGCTGTGCCCTGCCGCCACTGGCCGCATTGGCCACCTTGAGCAACCTGCCGGCGGCCTCGACTTACCTGCACTTACCGCAAGGCCTGCTCGGCGGCATCGCCGGTGCCGTGCTGCTGCTGTCAGCCGCGTTGTGCATCGGTATCTATCGCCGCCGCCTGCCGGAACAGCCCTATCCCGACAACCTGCTGGTCAAGGCCGGACGCCGTACGCTGCGCCTGCCTGGCCGTCGCCTGACCTTCCTGCAGCTGATCATCACCGCATTGGACGTCGCCGCTGCCGCCACCGTCCTTTATATGTTGTTGCCGGAAGCACCGCCCTTCGGTCCGTTCCTGCTGGTGTACCTGCTGGCCCTGGCCGCCGGCGTGCTCAGCCATGTGCCGGGAGGCGTGGGTGTATTCGAAGCGATCCTGCTGGCGGCCTTCGCCGACAAACTCGGTGCCGCGCCCCTGGCTGCAGCCTTGCTGCTGTACCGGATGATCTATGTGGTCCTGCCGCTGTTGATCGCCTGTGTGTTCCTGCTGGTCAACGAGGCCCAGCGTCTATTCCAGACCCAGCAAAGCCTGCGGGTGGCCTCGGGGCTGGCGGCGCCAGTACTGGCCGTACTGGTTTTTTTGTCCGGCGTGGTCCTGCTGTTTTCCGGCGCCACGCCAGAAATCGACTCACGCCTGGAAAACATCGGCTTCCTGATTCCCCACCGCCTGATTGACGCTTCGCACTTTGGTGCCAGCCTGATCGGCGTGTTGTGCCTGCTGCTTGCCCAGGGCCTGCGTCGACGTTTGTCGGCAGCCTGGATGCTGACCATGGTGTTGCTGCTGGTGGGGGCCCTGCTCTCGCTGCTTAAAGGTTTCGACTGGGAAGAAGCCAGCCTGATGACCATGACAGCGGTGCTGCTGGCGATCTTCCGTCGCTCGTTCTACCGCGCCAGCCGCCTGACCGAATTGCCTTTTTCGCCGCTGTACCTGGTGGCCAGTGTCTGTGTACTCGGCGCTTCGATCTGGCTGCTGCTGTTCGCCTATCAGGACGTGCCCTACAGCCATCAACTGTGGTGGCAGTTCACCCTCGACGCCAACGCCCCACGTGGCTTGCGCTCATTGCTGGGTGCCGCGGTACTGCTGGTAATCGTGTCGCTGACCTGGCTACTGCGCACTGCACGCCCGGTCATCCACTTGCCGACGTCGGAAGAACTGGAGCGCGCCACCAAGATCCTGATGGCCTCCTCCCAGCCCGACGGCGGCCTGGCGCTGACTGGCGACAAGGCGCTGCTGTTCCACCCCAACGACGAAGCCTTCCTGATGTACGCTCGTCGCGGACGCAGCCTGGTGGCCCTGTACGACCCGATCGGCCCGACCCAACCGCGTGCCGAGATGATCTGGCAGTTCCGTGACCTGTGCGACATCCATCATGCCCGCCCGGTGTTCTATCAGGTCCGTGCCGAGAACCTGCCGTACTACATGGACATCGGCCTCACCGCGATCAAGTTGGGCGAAGAAGCCCGCGTCGACCTGAAACGCTTTGACCTGGAAGCCAAGGGCAAAGAGATGAAGGATTTGCGCTACACCTGGAACCGTGGCACCCGGGACGGCCTGTCCCTGGAAATCTTCGAACCCGGCCAGGCGCCGATGGATGAATTAAAAGTTATCTCCGATGCCTGGCTGACAGGTAAGAATGTGCGGGAAAAGGGCTTCTCCCTGGGCCGTTTCAGCGACGACTACCTCAAGCACTTCCGTATTGCGATCATTCGCTTCGAAGGGCGCCCGGTGGCCTTTGCCAACCTGCTCGAAACCTACAACCATGACCTGGCCAGCCTTGACCTGATGCGTGCCCACCCGGACGCGCCCAAGCTGACCATGGAGTTCATGATGGTGGGCCTGATTCAACATTATAAGAACCACGGCTACGCCCGCTTCAGCCTCGGCATGGTGCCGCTGTCGGGCCTGCAACCGCGGCGTGGCGCACCGTTGACCCAGCGCCTGGGCTCGATGGTGTTCCGTCGTGGCGAGCAACTGTATAACTTTCAAGGTCTGCGCCGCTTCAAAGACAAGTTCCAGCCTGACTGGGAACCCCGTTACATGGCCGTGCCCGCAGGACTTGATCCGCTGGTGGCACTGGCCGATACCGCCGCCCTGATCGCGGGCGGCTTGACTGGATTGGTGAAACGCTGATGATTCGACGCTCCTGGCGGTATGTATTGGCCTTTGTAGTGCTGCTCGCCCTGATCCTGGGTGGCGGCTATTGGTACTGGAACCGCCCTGCTCCGCAACCGACCCTGGAGCAATTGCCCCAGGCCGACGGCTCGGTGATGACCCGCGTGACCCCGGCCAGCACCGCGAAAGCTCGTGTAGCCGTGGCGGTGATGGCTGATGAAGCCCTGACCGACAGCCAGCTGATTGCCCTGAGCCAGGGTGGCGCGGCACAGATCATCCAGGTGGTGCTGCCCAAGGCTGACTGCACAGTGCAGGAACAAGCCCTGCAAGGCGCCCTGGCCCAGCTTAAGGGCCCGGCGACCCTGGTCAGCGGCATCGGCCCTGGCGCCGCACTCGCCTGGCGCTGGCTGGCCACCCAGAACGATGACAAGGCCAACGCCATCTCGGTGGGCTTCGCATTGACCCAGGAAGGCTGCAAGGACCCGCTGCCGAAAACCGCCGCCCATGGCAACTGGCTAGTGGCGTGGAACGATAATCCTGACGATGAAAGCGCCAGCTTCGTACGCGACACACCGCGTGCTACTACCAGCATCAGCGACTACGACATTCATTACCCGCAAATCCTGAACAACGAGCTGCGCAAGCAACTGGTAGGTTCGGACAACGGCGGCCTGGCCATTCCAGTGGTGGAAGTACCCGCTGGCCAAGCCAAGGACACCGTGACCCTGTTTCTCTCCGGTGACGGCGGCTGGCGCGACCTGGACCGCGACGTGGCCGGCGAGATGGCCAAGATCGGTTACCCGGTGGTCGGCATCGACACCCTGCGCTACTACTGGCAGCACAAGACCCCGGAACAAAGCGCCAAGGACCTCACTGAGCTGATGCAGCACTACCGGCAGAAATGGGGCACCAAACGCTTCGTGCTGACCGGTTATTCGTTCGGCGCCGATGTACTGCCAGCCATTTACAACCGTATGCCGGAAAACGAACAGCAACGGGTCGACGCAATCATCCTGCTGGCCTTCGCCCGCACCGGCAGCTTTGAAATCGAAGTGGAAGGTTGGCTGGGCAACGCCGGCAAAGAAGCCGCCACCGGCCCGGAAATGGCCAAGCTGCCACCTGAGAAGGTCGTGTGCATCTATGGTGCAGAGGAAGTCGACGAGAGTGGCTGCACCGACAAGACCGCAGTGGGCGAAGCCATGAAGCTGCCGGGCGGGCATCACTTCGATGAGAACTACCCGGCGCTGGCCAAGCGCTTGGTGGATATTATCGTCAAGCACCAGGCCAAAGCCGAGTAGCTCCAGGCTGCACACAGGACCCAATGTGGGAGGGGGCTTGCTCCCGATAGCAGGGTGTCAGTCAATGATGTATGACTGATCCACCGCTATCGGGAGCAAGCCCCCTCCCACATTTGTCTTGCATTGTCAGGAATATCTAACGTGGTTCGATGTGGGCAATCATCAGCTGTACAGTCTCATTGCCGCGAAACTCGTTCACATCCAGCTTATAAGCCAACTCTACCCACCGCACGGTCGGGTTCGGCCACACCTCGCGGTCCACGCCAAAGGCGATACCATCGAGCTTCACTGACCCGCATTCGCTCTTGAGCACCACCTTCAGGTGCCGCTCCCCCACTACCCGCTGCTCCACCAACTGGAACACACCGTGAAACAACGGCTCCGGAAAGTGTTGCCCCCAAGGACCGGCGTGACGCAGGGCGCGGGCCAGTTCCAGGTGAAACTCTTCCACAGCCAAAGTGCCGTCGGAGAGCAAGCGGCCGGTAAGGTCTTCTTCGCGCAGCTGCCGGCGCACTTCGGCATCAAAGGCTTGCGCAAACAGCGGGAAGTTCGCCTCGGGCAGGGTCAGCCCGGCGGCCATGGCGTGACCGCCGTACTTGCTGATCAGGTTGGGATGCTGGCTGGCGACAACCGCCAGCGCATCGCGGATATGAAAGCCTTGCACCGAACGCCCAGAACCCTTGAGCAGGCCGTCACCCGCGTCAGCAAAGGCAATGGTCGGGCGGAAGTAACGTTCTTTCATGCGCGACGCGAGGATGCCGATCACCCCCTGGTGCCACTCCGGGTCGAACAGGCACAAGCCGTACGGCATCGACTCCACCGGCAAGTCCTTGAGCTGGGCCAGAGCCTCGCGCTGCATGCCTTGTTCGATGGATTTGCGGTCCTGATTCATGCCGTCCAGTTGCGCGGCCATTTCCCGTGCGGCGGCAACGTCAGTAGTGAGCAGGCATTCGATGCCCAGGCTCATATCATCCAGGCGCCCGGCGGCGTTCAGACGCGGGCCGAGGATAAAACCCAGGTCGGTGGAGGTGATGCGGGCATGATCGCGCTTGGCTACTTCGAGGATCGCCTTGATCCCGGGTCGCGCCCGACCCGCACGGATACGCTCCAGGCCCTGATGGACGAGGATGCGGTTGTTGGCGTCCAGCGGCACCACGTCGGCGACACTGCCCAGGGCCACCAGGTCGAGCAGTTCACCGATGTTCGGCTGTGGGCTGTTGTCATACCAGCCCAAGCTGCGCAAACGCGCACGCAAGGCCATCAGCACGTAGAAAATCACCCCGACCCCGGCCAGGGCCTTGCTGGGAAACCCGCAGCCCGGCTGGTTCGGATTGACGATGGCGTCCGCCGCTGGCAGTTCATCGCCCGGCAAGTGGTGGTCGGTCACCAGCACCTTCAATCCCGCGGCCTTTGCCGCCGCCACGCCTTCGACGCTGGAGATACCGTTGTCCACGGTGATCAGCAACTGCGGCTCGCGTTGCAGCGCCACCGCGACAATCTCCGGAGTCAGGCCGTAGCCGTATTCGAAGCGGTTGGGCACCAGATAATCGACATGGGCCGCCCCGAGCAGACGCAGGCCCAGGGTGCCCACGGTGCTCGCCGTGGCGCCATCGGCGTCGAAGTCACCAACGATCAGGATGCGCTGGCGCTGCTCCAAGGCGGTCACCAACAAGTCCACCGCCGCGTCGATGCCTTTGAGCTGCTGGTAGGGAATCAACCGCGCCAGGCTCTTGTCCAGCTCGGCTTCCGATTGCACCCCGCGTGCGGCGTAGAGACGGGTCAACAGCGGTGGCAATTCACCGAGGAATGGCAGGACGGCGGGCAATGGGCGGGGATCGATACGCATGGGGTGACGGGTGCTTCTCTTCTAATACATCGGTTAAACACAGATATTGAACGCAACAAAGATCAAGTGTGGGAGCTGGCTTGCCTGCGATGGCATCCACTCGGTGTGTCTGATGTACCGAGTGGTATGCATCGCAGGCATGCCAGCTCCCACCTTTTCAACCACGCTCGCCAACCAACCATTGTAGTTGCACTTCATGCTGGCCACGGTCGTCGGTCACGAAGATTGTGCCTTCACTGATCATCACGTCCCACTTGATCACCCGCGGCATGTCCTTGGCCAGGGTCTCGAGCACTTCCTGGGGCACGGCGGCGATGTGCACGTTCTTCAGGTTGTTGGCCACCGGCACCACCTTGCCTTCCCACACACGCAGGCTGCCATAGGCCAGCAGGCTGGTGCGCTCGGTGCGGCGCGAGCACCAGGTCAGGCGGTCGGCATCCGGCTGGCCGACTTCGATCCAGTGCAAAACCCGATCATCCAGGCTTTTTTCCCACAGGGCCGGCTCGTCTACATCTGACAGGCCACGCCCGAACGCCAACTGCTCGTTGTACCAAAGGGCGTAGGCCAGCAGGCGCACGGTCATGCGCTCTTCGGTTTCCGAAGGGTGGCGGGCGATGGTCTGTTTGACGCTCTCATACACCGAGCGGTCGAGGTCGGTGAGGTTGAGTTCGAATTTGTAGGTCGTGGACGGCTGGGCCATGAACGGGCTTCTAGAGACAAGGAAAGGAGGCCAGTCTAACCGATGGCGAGGTCATTCAACGAATACTGCGCTGCATCCGGGCAGCTCGCCTATGTTAAAAAGCAAGATACCTCCGTCCCGCACTTGTAAGGATCCCCATGTCGCTGAATGCCAAACCCCTTGCCGGTCTGAAAGTCATAGAACTGGGCACATTGATCGCCGGCCCATTCGCGTCGCGGATCTGCGCTGAATTCGGTGCCGAGGTGATCAAGGTCGAATCGCCGGACGGCGGCGACCCGCTGCGCAAATGGCGCAAGCTGTATGAGGGCACCTCGTTGTGGTGGTTCGTGCAGGCGCGTAACAAGCAGTCGCTGACCCTCAACCTCAAGCACCCCGATGGCCTGGCGATCCTCAAGCAACTGCTGGCCGACGCCGACATCCTGATCGAAAACTTCCGCCCCGGCGTGCTGGAAAAGCTCGGCCTGAGCTGGGAAACCCTGCATGCATTGAACCCCAAGCTGGTGATGGTGCGCCTCTCGGGTTTCGGCCAGACCGGGCCGATGAAGGATCAGCCCGGGTTTGGTGCGGTGGGCGAGTCCATGGGGGGCTTGCGCTATATCACCGGCTTCGAGGACCGCCCGCCCGTGCGCACCGGGATCTCCATCGGCGACTCGATTGCCGCGTTGTGGGCCGTGATCGGTGCGTTGATGGCGCTGCGTCATCGCGAAGTCAACGGCGGCCTGGGCCAGGTGGTGGATGTGGCGTTGTATGAAGCCATCTTCGCCATGATGGAAAGCATGATCCCCGAGTTCGACGTATTCGGGTTTATTCGCGAACGCACCGGCAACATCATGCCCGGCATCACCCCCTCCTCGATCCACACCAGTGCGGACGGTAAGCATGTGCAGATCGGCGCCAACGGCGATGCGATTTTCAAACGCTTCATGGCCACCATCGGGCGTGACGACTTGGCGAATGACCCACAGTTGGCCAGCAATGACGGGCGAGACCTGCGCCGCGACGAGCTGTACGGCGTGATCGACCGCTGGGTCAATTCGCTGCCGCTGGACCAGGTGGTTGAGCAACTGAACAAGGCCGAGGTGCCCGCCAGCCGCATCTACAGCGCCGAAGACATGCTGGGCGACCCGCAATTCCTGGCCCGGGAAATGTTCCTCAAGGCGCAACTTCCAGGCGGCAAGGACTTCAAGATGCCGGGCATAGTGCCCAAGCTCTCGGATACACCGGGCAGCTGCGAATGGGTCGGGCCGCAATTGGGTGAACACAACAGCGTGGTGCTCAATGCCCTGGGCTACGACGCGGCGGCTATTACCCGCCTGCGTGAGAATGGTGCGATCTAAAAATCGCGGGCAAAAAGAAACCCCGAGCAGTGGGGAGACAACTCGGGGTTAAACGTGGCCTACAAAAAAGGCCCGCACAGCAAGCAACAAACACCGGAGCACAATGATTGCTCTTGCTGATACCAACTCTGACTGACCGCCCCGTAGGAAGGTTCCGAAGAAAAATAATGTTTCATGCCAGTGCGCCGCCTCGGGTCTGGGCGGCGTTGCGCAAGGCTGCAATGACCGAGGGTTCCAGACGCCCTTCGGCGATCTTCAGGTCGCGAAGCAGGCAATCCACCACATCTACCAACGCACGTTTATCGATCAACTGCCCACGGTCGACTTCACGTTCAACCACAATGGCGCCACCGGGATTCTTCACGGTTACCAGGCAGTCGTCCCGCACACCAGAAGTGGTCAGCGTAACCTGATAAGGGCTCAGTGCCTCACTGAGCAATAGGTTGATACTTTCCATCTCGATCACCACTCAATCATTCGAAAAAGGTTCGAAAAACAAAAATGTCACGAAGATGCTGACATTCAAGTGACCCGTGCTCAAAGCAGAAAGCTCTACCTTTTGTGTAATCCGCTGCTTGAGGGAAACGAGCATGCACGGAAAACATGACAGAGAAAAAACACCCGCTCACAGGCTAGAATCCCTGGATTATCCTGGGAGCCTGCCTTGAGAGCCGCGTCTGAAACACCTTTGCGCGTCGTCATTGCCGACGATCATCCGATTTTCCTGATTGGCCTGCGCGCCGTGCTCGAGCGTGACCCGCACCTCAGCATTGTCGGCGAGGCGAACTCACCCCAGGCTCTCAGTGCGTTACTGCAACACTGTGCCTGCGATGTGCTGGTGACCGACTTCATGATGCCCGCCGAACCGGAGGCCGACGGGTTGCGCCTGATCGAGCAACTGCGCCGGCACCATCCGAACCTGCCCGTTGTGGTGGTGACCATGCTCAATAACGCCGGGCTGTTTCATTCCATCCTGGCGTTGGGCGTCATGGGCCTGCTGAGTAAGGCCAGCCTGGCCGATGAATTGCCGCAGGCAATCCGCCAAGTGCGCCAGCAACGCACCTATGTGGCCCAGACCATTCGCCAGGCGCTGAGCCTGGCCGGGGAAGTCGGCGCTGATCGCCTGCATTCCCAGGAACAGCTGTCACCCCGGGAGCTGGAAGTGATTCGCCTGTTAGCCAGTGGCATGACCGTAGGCGCGATCGCTGCACACCTGCATCGCAGCAAACAAACCGTCAGTGCGCAAAAAGTCAGCGCCATGCGCAAGCTGGGGCTGGGCAACGATGCCGCACTGTTTATTTATGTGCAGGAACACGGGCTGGCCTAGCCTGGAACGCGATCCATTGCTTGAGCGCCTCGGCGTCCATCGGTCGGGCAATGAAGCAGCCTTGCAGCCACGCCGCTCCCAGCTCACTCACAGCGTGATAATCGGCGGCAGTTTCCACGCCAGTGACCACCACGGCGATGTTCAGCCGCTTGGCCATGCTCATGGCACCCGCCACCACCGCGGCCTTACGATCGTCATTGGCCATCCCGCAGGCAAAGGCCGGGGGGATCTTCAGTTCGGTGAACGGCAATTCCAGCAAATGTTGCAAGCTGGTGCCGCCCATGCCGAAATCACCGATAGATAACTGGCAACCCAACATGCGCAGGCGCAGCAGGCCGGTGACATGCGCGCTGTCGGTTTTCAACGTTGAGGTTTCCACCAGTTCCAGGGTCAGGCTGTGGGCGGGCACGCCGTGAAGTTGCAGCAAGCCTTGCAGCACCTGGGGAAAGTGCGCTCGCTCGAGCATGCGCCCAGGAATGTTCACCGCTACCGGCAACACTTGGCCGGTCTCGCCCATGACCAGGTTCGCGAGGCCGAGCGCCTGTTCCAGCACGTGCCAGGTAAAGGCCTCCTCCATGCCGGCAAACTCGAGCACCGGCAGGAATTCATCAGGCAGCAACAGTTCGCCTTCCGATAACTGCCAACGCGCTAGCGCCTCTACACCTTGAAGCACACCGGCCTGGCTGACGATGGGCTGATACCAGACCCTGCCACACGCCGCGATAGTGGCCTGGCTGATATCGGCCGACGGCGGCAACTGCTCGCTGTCGCTCAAGCCCAGCAACTGGCGCACGCGCTCCCAGGACAGCACCAGTGGCCCAGGGCGCAAGTGCGCCTGGCAGTCGGCCAAGACTTGCCCGATCAACGTTGCCGAGGCCGGCTTGGGCAGGCACGCCAATACCTTGAGTCCCATCTGCCGTGCCATATTCGCAACGCCTTCCAACACATCAGGCTCGGCATTACTGAGCAGAACCAGCACTTGGGCCAGACGGCGCTCGGCCAATTCGCGGATCAGCTCCAGGCCATCGCCCTGCTCCAGGTATAGATCGCAAATGGCGATATCCACCGGGCCTTTGCTGTCCAGGGATTGGCGGGCCGTTTCGACATTCTCGGCGGTCAGTACGTTGAACACGCCATTGGCATTGAGCATCTGGTGCAGTGCCATCAGTTGAAACGGGTTGTCTTCGAGGATCAGGACGTTGAGAGAGCGCATGGGTCATTGAGTCGGCATTGGGGCAGAGGCTGACACGCTACTCAGATGTCCCGCACAGCCCCATAGGACATGTCCTAAATGCAGTCTCAGGGATGATCAAATGTGGGAGTCCCCACCACATCTTCGATGTGACACTGTCGCGCAGCAAACCAGGGAGCTTGCTCCCGTGGCGGCCTGACAGCCGAGGATGTTGGTTTTCGTCCTGGGTACATATCCGTTGTTTAGGTAACGGCCACTATGGGTTCCGCTTTTACAGCGGGTCACTTTTGAAAAGAGCCCAAAAGTAACCAAAAGGCTCTTGCCCCACCACTCGGCACCTCGCCCAGGCTCGGTGTGCCCGTAATCCGACATTGATTTGGGGGGCCGCCGCCACGCGCCATCCATGGCGCGGGGCGGCTAAACCGGCATCCCTGCCGGTTTACCCCCCAAATCCCTGTCGAATTCCGGCCAGCGTGGTTTAACGGGGCGCCTGAGATCAAAAACACAGCGAGGCGGCTTTATAGCCGACCTGAGCGTTGAAGTGTGCGCGTACCCCGTGGGAGCGGGCTTGCCCGCGAAGGTCGTTAACGATGAGACGGGCAACCAGAAAGAACGCGGCGTTCTCAGGTTTTTCGCGAGCAAGCTCGCTCCTACGGAAAAGCAGAAGCGCCGCCAGCGTATCTGCGATGCGCAGCGAGTCGCCTTTGATCTTGATCTCTGGCGCCCCGTTAAACCACGCTGGCCGAACGCAGGCTTGAAGCCGTGGGCAACCCGGCAGGACGCCGGGTTAGCCGTCCTGGGCCAAGGATGGCCCATGACGGCGGCCCACGGATTCAAGCCGGAGAGAGGGCACACCGAGCCTGGGCGAGGTGCCGAGTGGTGGGGCAAGAGCGTTTTGCTTACTTTGCCGCTTTTGCAAAGTGAGCCGCCGTAAGGGCGGAACCCATAGACGCCGTTACCTAAATAACGGATATGTACTCGGTCTGATCCAACATCCTGGTCGGCTCTCAGGCCGCCATCGGGAGCAAGCCCCCTCCCATACTTGGATCGCGGTGCATCAATCATATAGCTATAAGCTGCCAGGGAGCAGCAGCGCACCAAAGTTGTGTAGATACCTATGCCCCGATGAGGGAGTGTCAGCAAGCAAATCTGTGACTGACCCGCCGCCATTGGGGGCAACCCCCCTCCCACATTGCATGGCATCGGCAGTCAATCCAGATAGGGCTGCAGGTCGCGACGAAACACCTTCAATACCTCGGACAACTTCAACCAAGGCTCCTCCAGATCGGCGCCGCGCTGTTCGCGCGCACATTTTTCCAGGGCCATGCACGCCTTGGCCAGTGGCAGGGCATCCACCAGCGAGCAAATGCCCTTGAGCCGATGCAGCGCCGCATTCAGGCGCGCAACGTCACGCTCGGCCAGGGCGCTCGCCAATACCTCATGTTCGTGATCCAGGCTCTTCGCCAGTTCCTGCAACATGCTGCGCAGCACCGGCCCGTCGGCCTGGGTCATGGTGCGCAAGGCCTGGATGTCGAACGACCGCTGCGACGCCACGCGGGCCAGCACACGGGTCCAGTGCTCCAGGGTCACAGGCTTGACCAGCAGCTCATCCATGCCAGCCTCCTCGCAGCGTTGCAGCTCATCGTTCATGGCGTTCGCGGTACAACCGATCACAGCGCAACGAGACCGTTGTTGCTCGGCTTCGATGCACCGGATAGCCTCGCTCAAGGCATACCCGGACATGCCCGGCATCTGGCAATCGGTCACCAGCACGTCGAAATGTTGCTCACGCCAACGTTGCAACGCGGCGTCGGCTGAATCCAAGGCAATCACCTGATGCCCGAGGAACTGCAACTGCTGGGCCAGCACCAGGCGATTGGCCGCCAGGTCATCGACCACCAGCACCGAGAGGCTGCACCCCATGGGTGGCAACGTTGCGGTCGGCGTCGCCGGCACATCATCGGTGCTGACCCGATCCAGGCGCAGGTCAATGCACACCACCGTGCCCTCGCCCACCACGCTGTCGAGGTGAATGCGCCCGCCCATCAACTCCACCAATTGCTTGCAGATACTCAGGCCCAACCCGGTACCGCCATGTTCCGCCGCGGTCAATGCGCTCACCTGGGTAAACGGCTTGAACACTCGCGGCTGCTGCTCGGCGCTGATCCCCGGGCCGCTGTCCTCGACGCAAAGGTGCAGATGCTCGGCTTCGTTCTCATCGCGCTGGCAACTGACACTGAGGCGAACCCCGCCCCGCTCGGTAAACTTCAACGCGTTGCCCAACAGGTTGTGCATGACCTGGCGCAAGCGCAGCGGGTCGAACCAGTAATAGCCCTGGGCGGCCGGATCAAATGCCAGGGTCAAATGCAGGCCCTTTTTTTGTGCCGTTGCTTCGAACAGGCGCTGGATGCCTTCAAAAAAGCCCTTCAACTCGACGGTCTGCGGAACCAGTTGCAGGTGACCGGCCTCGATCTTGGCCAGGTCCAGGCTGTCACCCATCAAGGCGATCAGCTCGCGTGCCGAACGATGGGCCACCTGCAGCGCTTCAGACACCGCCTGGCCGCTTGCCAGGCAGCGCTCTTGTTCCAGCTCGAGCAAACCGATGATGGCGGTCATGGGTGTACGAATCTCGTGGCTCAAGGAGGAGAGAAAGGCACTTTTGGCGTAGTTCGCTTCGTCGGCGGCCTGGCGGGCATCCATCAGTTGGTGCTCCAGGTCTTTGCGCTCGCTGATGTCGATCCAACCGCCCAGCAGCCCCTGCAAGCGGCCCTGGGCGTCAAAGAAGGGGACGGTCCACTGATAGACGTGCAAGCTGCCGCCGTTGAACTCCAGCTGCCGGTCGACAAACAACGGCTGCTGCGTGGCCAGTTGCTCCATGTGGCCTGCGTGCAAGCGCGCCGCCGTGGCTTCGGGCATGACCCCGCTCTCCATCAGCGTCAGGCCCTGAATCAACTCCAGCCGGGTCGCCAGTTGCTGTTCATAACTCTTGTTGCAGGTCATCAGCCGTCCGGCCAGGTCGCGGACGAACAGCGGGTTGGGCATGCCATCGAGCAAGGCGCGCTTGAACGCCAATTGGTCATTGAGGCGCTGCTCGGCTTCCAGCCGCTGGCGGATCTGGCGCTTGAGCCGGCTGTTCCACACCAGCGACACCAGCACAAACAACAGCGCCGTGGCCACCGTCCAATAAGCCCATGACGGCACCCGCTGCCAGGCCGGCAACGGAATCGCCACGGCGCCGATCCAACGCAGGCGCAACGCGCTCAACTCGGCCACCGGCAAGGCCTCCAGGGCTTTGTTCAGGATGCTCAACAGCTCAGGCTGATCCTTGCGCGCCGACAGGCAGTTTGACGACCACTTGCCATCGACACTGCGGCCGATTCGCAAACCGTCCTCGGTATAACTCTGTACCTCCACTTCGGTCTGCACGGTGGCGGCCGCTTCACCCCGTTGCACCAACTCACGGGCCTGGGCGTAATTGTCCACCAGCCGCAGCTCGATCCGGGGATACATCTGGCGGATATCATTCTCCAGCACATGGCGCGCCGGCAGCGCCAGGACCTTGCCCTCCAACTGCTTCAAGCCGGTCAGCGGCGCCGTATCGGCGCGTTCGACAAACACCCAGCCGGAGCCGCCAAAACCGTGGCTGAAGTCGAGCAACGCCCTGCGTTCCTGATTCGCCGCCAGGGTGGTGTTCATCTGCGCCCTGCCCGTTTCCAGCCACTCCAGGGTTTGCGCGGTGGAATGCACTTCTTCGATGACAAACTGCAAACCGGTCATGCGCGAAATACGATGCAACAGGTCGACGTTCAAGCCCACCCAGTGACCGTCTTTGTCCTTGAATATGTAGGGCGACATCTGTTGGGCCACTACCACGACATGGGGATGCTGCAATAACCAGGTGCGCTCCGAGGCCGACAGTTCAACACGCTCGCCACTGAAACCGACGCCGAGTCCGGTGGTCCAGCGTGCGAGAATTTCGCGCTGCACCGACTCGTCGATACTCGCCAGGGCACGGTTCATCATCGCCCCCAGCAATGGCTCGGCCGCACGGGTGGCGAAGGCAAAGCCGATGGGCGCCAGCCGGCTCTGCTCCTTGATCTGCAAGCCCAGATAGGGCCGCAGCGACTTGTAGGCGCGCACGATCACTTCATTACCGATAAACGCATCGGCATCGCCTTGCTTGAGTGCTTCCAGGCCGCTGTAAAGGTTGGGCGCAAGCATGATGTGGCTGTCGGGATAGGCAGCTTGCACGTTATGCACATTGGCGTAGCCGTCGAGCAACACCACTTTCTTGCCCACCAGGTCGTCGTCTTGAAACTCGTCACGACGCAACACCACCACGGATTGATCGGGCATGTAGTCCTGGGTGAAGTGCAACCCGGGGACATCGCGTTCATAGCCATTGGCGCTGGTCAGGATATCGATGGCCCCACTGCGTAGCGCCTCAACCGCCTGGGCCCGCTCGGCAAAGCCCAGTACCTGCATGGGCACCTGCAACCGAGCACCGACCAGGCTCAGGTAATCGGCGCTGATGCCCTGGTAGCGATTGCGGTCGCGGGTGATATCAATCGGCTGATAGTCATCAATGGAAATACCCACCTTCAATGTTCGGTGCGTCGCCAGCCACTGCTGCTCGGCGGGCGCCAGGGGCAACGGTTCAAGGGGGATAAATGCCGGCACCAGTTTGAAGGGCAGACTCACGGCCGCCAGGCCTGCCGGTATTTGGGTAAGCCACAGCATGCACATCAGCCGCCATGTCCATTGGATCAAAACCTGCACCGATTGGATTTCCTTGATTGGGCAAGTGAGCAAGTATGGCTCGCCAAAATAAAAAGCCCGTCACGAGGACGGGCTTGGCCGACTGCAAAAAAGCTAACTGCCGGATGTAATCTGATCAACTGCGGGCATCAGAGCGGCTTGCCGCGATTACCGTGTTGGCTGACAAACGCCTGCACTGCCTTCAGGTCGTTAGCCAGCACGGTGCAGCGCTCTTCACGTTCGAACAGGTCGACCAAGTGCTCCGGCAATTCCAAAGCCTTGCCAACACCGGCCTTCTCCACCGCTTCGGGGAATTTCACCGGGTGCGCAGTGCCGAGGATCACCATCGGGATGTCCAGGCTGCGGCGGCATTCGCGGGCGGCCTTCACACCGATGGCCGTGTGCGGGTCGAGCACTTCGCCGGTCTGGGCATAGACCTCAGCAATGGTTTGGCAAGTCTGCGCATCGTCCACGGCCAGGGAGTCGAACAGCTTGCGGGTTTCGGTCCAGCGTTCCTCATCAACGCTGAAACCGCCACCTTGCTTGAAGCTGCTCATCAGTTCGGCCAGGGCCGCGCCGTTGCGACCGTGCATGTCGAACAGCAGGCGTTCGAAGTTCGACGACACCATGATGTCCATGGACGGCGACAGCGTGGCGTGCAGGGTTTCCTTGACGTACTGGTTACCGCTCATGAAGCGGTGCAGGATGTCGTTGCGGTTGGTGGCGACGATCAGCTGGTTGATCGGCAGGCCCATGTTGCGCGCCAGGTAACCGGCGAAGATGTCGCCGAAGTTGCCGGTGGGCACCGAGAACGACACCGAACGCGCCGGGCCGCCCAGTTGCAGGGAGGCGTGGAAGTAGTAGACGATCTGGGCCATGATCCGCGCCCAGTTGATCGAGTTCACTGCCACCAGGCGTGTGCCCTTGAGGAAACTCTGGTCAGCGAAGCTGTTCTTGACCATTTCCTGGCAGTCGTCGAAGTTGCCTTCGATGGCGATGTTGTGGATGTTCTCGCCGAAAATGGTGGTCATCTGCCGGCGCTGCACTTCCGACACGCGCTTGTGCGGGTGCAGGATGAAGATGTCGACGTTTTCGCAGTGCTTGCACCCTTCGATGGCCGCCGAGCCGGTATCACCGGAAGTGGCGCCGATGATCACCACGCGTTCGCCGCGCTTCTCCAGCACATAATCGAGCAAACGCCCCAGCAGTTGCAGGGCGAAGTCCTTGAACGCCAGGGTCGGGCCGTGGAACAGTTCCAGCACCCATTCGTTGCCGTTCAGCTGGCGCAGGGGTGCGATGGCGTTGTGGGAAAACACGCCGTACGTCTCTTCCAGGATCTTCTTGAAATCCGCATCCGGGATGCTGCCGGTGACGAACGGGCGCATCACCCGGAACGCCAGCTCGTGGTAAGGCAGGCCAGCCCACGAGGCGATTTCTTCCTGGGTGAAACGTGGCAGGTTTTCCGGCACGTACAGGCCGCCGTCAGTGGCAAGGCCTGCCAGCAGGACGTCTTCGAAATTCAGGGCCGGTGCCTGGCCGCGAGTGCTGATGTAACGCATGACTGGCTCCTCTAAAACATTCTCGAACAGGGGCCGCCGAAGAGACGGGGCCCCTGGAACAAATCGTTAGTTCAGGTGTTCGACGCGAATACGCACCACCGGGCCAACCACACCTTGCAGGGCTTCCAGGGCGTGGATGGCATCGTTGATATGCTGCTCGAGCACGCGGTGGGTCAGCAGGATCATCGGCACCTGGCCGTTTTGCTCCTCGACTTCCTTCTGCATGATCGACTCGATGTTGATACCACGCTCCGACAGGATGCTCGCCACCTGGGCCAGCACGCCGGGGTGATCCTGGGCCTGGATGCGCAGGTAGTAGGCGCTTTCGCAGGCTTCGATCGGCAGGATCGGATGGGCCGACAGCGAGTCCGGCTGGAAGGCCAGGTGCGGTACGCGGTTTTCCGGGTCGCTGGTCATGGCGCGGACCACGTCCACCAGGTCGGCGATCACCGACGAGGCGGTCGGCTCCATGCCGGCGCCGGCGCCGTAGAACAGGGTGGAGCCAGCGGCGTCGCCGTTGACCATCACCGCATTCATCACGCCATTGACGTTGGCGATCAGGCGGTCGGCCGGGATCAGCGTCGGGTGCACACGCAACTCGATGCCTGCCGGGGTGCTGCGCGCCACGCCCAGGTGCTTGATGCGGTAGCCCAGGGCTTCGGCGTAGTTCACGTCGGCAGTGGTCAGCTTGGTGATGCCTTCGGTGTAGGCCTTGTCGAACTGCAGCGGGATACCAAAGGCAATGGAGGCCAGGATGGTCAGCTTGTGCGCTGCGTCGATGCCTTCCACGTCAAAGGTAGGGTCGGCTTCGGCGTAACCCAGGGCCTGGGCTTCGGCCAGTACGTCTTCGAAGGTACGGCCCTTCTCGCGCATTTCGGTGAGGATGAAGTTACCGGTGCCGTTGATGATGCCAGCCACCCAGTTGATACGGTTGGCAGACAGGCCTTCACGGATCGCCTTGATCACCGGGATACCACCGGCCACCGCGGCTTCGAACGCGACGATCACGCCTTTTTCGCGGGCCTTGGCGAAGATCTCGTTGCCATGCACGGCGATCAGCGCCTTGTTGGCGGTGACCACGTGCTTGCCGTTCTCGATGGCCTTGAGCACCAGCTCGCGGGCCACGGTATAGCCGCCCACCAGTTCGATGACGATATCGATTTCAGGGTTGGTGGCTACGGCGAAGACATCGTTGGTAATAGCAATACCGGTCGTTTCGTACTGAGGCTTTGGCGAACGCGTGGCAATTTGCGCCACTTCAATCCCACGCCCTGCACGGCGGGAAATTTCTTCAGCGTTACGCTGAAGTACGTTGAAGGTACCGCCACCGACGGTCCCTAACCCACAGATGCCTACTTTGACCGGTTTCACTGAAGAACTCCCCATGAAACGGCCGACTCAAGGTCGGCCGTGAAAACAGCCGCACAACTGCGGCTCTCAATTAATGACCCGTCGACGGTTCGCCGGGTCATGATCGTCAAAGGCTCGACGATTAATGCTTACTTGGCACCCAGTGCCAGTTTGGCAACTTGCGGCGCCGGCTGGTAGCCCGGAATCACCTGGCCGTCGGCCAAAACGATGGCCGGTGTACCGTTCACACCAATGGACTGGCCGAGGGCGAACTGCTTGGAAACCGGGTTGGCGCATTTGGCCGCCTTGATTTCCTTGCCGTCGACCATCTTGTCCATGGCCGCTTTCTTGTCGGCCGAGCACCATACGGCTTGCAACTGCTCGTCACCCGGCGAACCCAGGCCCTGGCGCGGGAAGGCGACGTAGCGCACCTCCACCCCCAGCTTGTTCAGCGCAGGCACTTCGGCATGCAGCTTGTGGCAGTACGGGCAGGTAGTATCGGTGAATACGGTGATATGGGTCTTGGTTTCGCCGATGGCCGGGTAAACCACGGTTTCCGCTACCGGGATACCGTTGATCAGCTTGGACACGCCCAGGCGCTCGGCTTTCTCGGTCAGGTTGACCGGCTTGCCATCCTTGAGCTGGAACAGGTAGCCCTGGACGATGTACTGGCCGTCGGCACTGGCGTACAGCACACGGCTGCCCTTGAGCTTGACTTCATACAGGCCGGCCATGGGGCTGGCGCTGATGCTTTCGATAGGGGTGTCGAGCGCCAGGTTGGCCAGGCTCTTGCGAATGGTCTGCTCGGCCGCATCATCGGCGACGGCAAAGGTGGAAACCAACGCAATGGCTGCGGCGGCAATAATCTGGGTCAAGCGCATGGGAACTCCTGAAGGCAGAGGCAGGGACGGGGGCAGAATATCGATCTGGAACCCAACTCGGGTCGTCCCCTTTGCGAACCGGCAAAGCCTACCACAGTTGGGCCGAGGGGCAGACTGTGGCAGGTAAATTGGGCCGTTTCCGACAGTTTTTATCCCCGTGGGTGATGCTTGGCGTGCATGTCCTGCAAACGTGCGCGGGCCACATGGGTGTAGATCTGCGTGGTGGATAAGTCGCTGTGACCGAGCAGCATTTGAACTACACGCAAATCGGCGCCGTGGTTGAGCAAATGGGTGGCGAATGCATGGCGCAAGGTGTGGGGCGACAGGGCTTTGCCGATCCCGGCCACTTTGGCCTGATGTTTGATGCGGTGCCAGAAGGTCTGGCGCGTCATCTGCTCGCCGCGCAGGCTGGGAAACAGCACATCGCTGGGGCGCCCGCCGAGCAGCTCGTGGCGCGCATCGCGCATGTAGCGCTCGACCCACACAATAGCCTCCTCGCCCATGGGCACCAGCCGCTCCTTGCTGCCCTTGCCCATCACCCGCAGCACGCCCTGGCGCAGGTTGACTTGCTCCAGGGTCAGGCTGATCAGCTCGGTCACACGCAGGCCGCAGGCGTACAACACTTCCAGCATGGCGCGGTCGCGTTGACCGATGGCTTCACTGAGATCCGGCGCAGCCAACAGAGCATCCACGTCAGCTTCCGACAAAGATTTAGGAAGAGGCCTACCTAATTGCGGCATATCGATTTGTAGAGTGGGATCGGTCGCAATGAGCTTTTCCCGCAGCAGGTAGCGGTAAAAGCCGCGCACGCCGGACAGGAATCGTGCGGTGGAGCGTGGTTTGTAGTTCTGCTCAAGGCGCCACGCCAGATGATCGAGGATCAGCTCACGCCCGGCGTTGATCAACTCAAGGTTTTTGTCCTGCAACCAGCCATTGAACAGGGCCAGGTCGCTGCGATACGCCTGGCGCGTGTTGTCCGACAGGCCTTTTTCCAGCCAGAGGGCGTCAAGGAAACGGTCGATCAAAGGGTGGTCGATGGCGGGCATGGGTACTCAAGGCAGCGCAGCATGGGGCTGTGCGAATTATTTAGTGAACTGTGGCAAGGGCCGCTAGTCTTTCATAGCCCGCTACTTCAAGGAACAGGAAGCTTCAATGAATGAACAACAGATTTTGCTGGCCTTTGGCGGCATTGGAGTGGCGGCATTGGGTTGCCAATGGCTGGCGTGGCGGCTCAAGTTGCCGGCGATCCTGTTTCTGTTATTGACGGGTATTTTGGCGGGGCCGGTACTGGGCTGGCTCGACCCGCAGGAGATGTTCGGCCCTCTGTTAATGCCGTTGGTGTCCCTGGCCGTGGCGTTGATCCTGTTCGAAGGCAGCCTGACCCTGCACCTTTCGGAGTGGAAGGAGATCGGCAGTGTGGTACATCGCCTGGTAACGGTCGGCGCCCTGTCGACCTGGGCAGTGATCACCCTGGCCACCCACTGGCTGCTGGGGTTCGACTGGATGCTCGCCCTGCTGTTCGGCACCCTGACCCTGGTGACCGGGCCGACCGTGATCGTGCCCATGCTGCGCGTAGTACGCCCCAAGGCCTCCATTGCCAACATCCTGCGCTGGGAGGGCATCGTCATCGACCCGATTGGCGCGCTGCTGGCGGTAGTGGTCTACAGCTTCATCATTGCCCGGGCTGCGGGCGACGGTTTGAGCCATAGCCTGCTGACCTTCGGCGGTGTGATCCTGTGCGGCAGCCTGTTCGGCATTGCCGGCGGCTGGGTACTGGGGCAGATCATGCGCCGGCAATGGTTGCCGGAATATCTGCATAACCTGGCGACGCTTGCCGGCGTGCTGGGCATCTTTATCGCTGCCAACCAGGTGATGCATGAATCCGGCCTGCTGGCGGTCACGCTGATGGGCATGTGGATGGCGAATATGAAGGGCGTGGATGTCAGGCACATCCTGCATTTCAAGGAAAACCTCAGTGTGTTGCTGATTTCCGGGCTGTTCATCCTGCTAGCGGCGCGCCTGGACTTGAATGCCTTGATCGCATTGGGCCCATTCGTGTTGATCTTGCTGCTGATCATCCAGTTTATTGCGCGCCCGTTGAACGTGGCGCTTTCAACGTTTGGCTCCGGGCTGAACTGGCGCGAGCGCGCGCTGCTGGCCTGGATCGCCCCACGGGGCATTGTGGCCGCGGCAGTGTCGGCGATCTTTGCGATCCGCCTGGATGAGGCGGGTCATGAAGGCGCCTTGCTGCTGGTACCACTGACTTTCGCAGTCATCATCGGCACGGTGGTGCTGCAAAGCGCCACGGCACGCCCCTTGGCGCGCCTGCTGAAAGTCGCCGAGCCTGCGCCCAGCGGTTTCCTGATTGTCGGCGCAAACGGCCCGGCGCGGGCGCTCGGCAAGGCGTTGCAACAATTGGGCAGCCGCGTGTTGCTGACGGATTCGAGCTGGGAAAATATCCGCGCCAGTCGCATGGAGGGGCTGCCCACTTATTTCGGTAACCCCGCTTCCCAGCATGCCGAATCCCATCTGGACCTGGTCGGCCTGGGGCATTTGCTCGCGCTCTCGCCTTCCGGCGAACTGAACGCCTTGGCCACCATGCGTTTTCGCCATGACTTCGGCCATCGCCTATTCGCCCTGGCCAGCAGCCAGGAAAACCGCCGCACCGACAAACACAAGGCCAGCCACGAACACCGCGGCCAACTGCTGGGCAGCCAACCCTTGAGCTACACCAAGCTGGCCAGCCTGTTGGGCCAAGGCGCCGAGCTATATAGCACTAACCTCACAGACGGCTTCGGCTGGGAGCAGTACCAGGCACTGCATGGAGAGCGCGCCACCCTGCTGTTTGCCCGCGACACCAGCGGCTGGGTGCATGTGGTCACGCCCCAGAGCAGCTTGAAACCTGTGGCCGGCTGGACCTTACTGGCCGTGATTCAGCCAGAGAACAGCACTGCCACGTAATCAGTCGGCAAACCCAGGCAATACCGGTACAGGGCGTTTGTCCGCGTCAATAGCGACAAAGCTGAACACGCCCTGGATCGCCTTTTCACGGCCATCGACACTCATGCTCTCGACAAACACCTCTACTTCGACCTTGAGGCTGGTGTTGCCGACCTTGATCACCCGACCGATCAGCTCAACGATGGAGCCGGCCGGGATTGCGTGATTGAAGTCGATACGGTCGGTGGACACCGTCACCAAGGGCAAGCGGCAGAAACGCGTGGCAGTGATGAACGACACTTCGTCCATCCACGCCAGGGCGGTGCCGCCGAACAGGGTGTTGTGGTGGTTGGTGGTGGGCGGGAACACGGCCTTGGTCACGTGGGTAACGGACAGGTCGGTGCGGCGCTGGATTTCTTCTAGGCGGGTGGTCATGGACAAATACCGGCAGATAGACAAATTTCAGGCACAAAAAAGCAGCCCGTAGGCTGCTTTTTTCTGCATCGGGAAGCTGGACTTAAGCCAGTTTTTCCTTGATGCGAGCTGCTTTACCGGACAGGTCACGCAGGTAGTACAGCTTGGCTTTACGTACGTCACCGCGACGCTTAACGGCCATGCTGTCGATTTGCGGGCTGTAGGTCTGGAAAGTACGCTCTACGCCAACACCGTTGGAGATTTTACGAACAGTGAAAGCACTGTTCACACCACGGTTACGCTTGGCGATTACCACGCCTTCGAACGCTTGCAGACGCGAACGGTCGCCTTCCTTCACTTTCACCTGAACGACAATGGTGTCGCCCGGGGCAAAGGTAGGGATCTCTTTGGTCATCTGCTCTGCTTCGAGTGCAAGGATGATTTTGTTAGTCATGCTGTGCTCCTAAGGTAAGTCAATGGACCTACCATCGATACGTTGTTAACTATCGTCCCGCGCGAGGATGTATTCCTCGAGCAGCTTCTTCTCTTCTCCAGAAAGCGAGCGGCTTTCCAGAAGATCGGCGCGTCGTTCATAGGTCCGACCAAGGGACTGCTGTAAACGCCAACGCCGGATGTGTGCGTGATTGCCACTTAGCAATACGTCGGGAACACGCTGATCCGCATACACCTCCGGTCGGGTGTAGTGCGGGCAATCCAGCAAACCATCCGTGAAGGAATCTTCCTCCGCAGAGTCCACATGCCCTAAAGCTCCAGGCAGCAGTCGTGTAACCGCATCTATCAGGACCATTGCCGGCAGCTCGCCGCCAGACAATACATAGTCCCCAATCGACCACTCTTCATCGACATGAGCTTCAATAAAACGCTCGTCAATGCCTTCATAGCGACCGGCAATCAGGATCAAACTTTCCTCATTCGCCAGTTCGCGTACCGCCGCCTGTTTCAGCTGACGGCCTTGAGGGGACAGGTAAATCACCTTCGCCTTCTCCCCGGCGGCTGCCTTGGCCTGAACCAACGCATCTTCCAGGGGCTTGATCTTCATCACCATGCCCGGGCCACCGCCAAATGGGCGGTCATCCACAGTGTGATGTCGATCCGTCGTGTAGTCTCGCGGGTTCCAACAGGTAAGCTGCAACAGCCCCTGTTTCACCGCCCGACTGGTGATGCCGTACTCGCTGATGGCGGAAAACATCTCGGGAAACAAACTGATCACTTCAATGCGCAAATTAGCCACGCCTAGAAGTCCGCGTCCCATTCCACCTTCATCTCGCCCGCTGCCAGGTCGACGGCCAACACGCATTGCTCGGTATAGGGCAACAGGCGTTCGCGATCATCCAGGCTGCCAGCGCAAGGCTTGACCACCATTACATCATTGGCGCCGGTTTCCAGAAGATGGTCGATTTTCCCCAGCAATTGCCCGAGTTGATCGATAACCTTCAGACCTTCGAGCTGGTACCAGTAGTACTCGCCGTCGGTCAATTCAGGGAACAGGTTGCGCGGCACGCAGATCTCATAACCGGCCAGAAGACGAGCTTCTTCACGATCATCAAGACCCTTGAGCTTCGCGACCAGGAACTTATCGCTCCCGCGTCCACTGACCAGCTCAACCTGTTTCACACTACCCTCGCGCTTGAGCGTCCAGGTCTTGTACTGCAACAGGTTTTCAGTCGGATCAGTAAAGGAATACACCTTCACTTCGCCGCGAACGCCATGAACAGAGTAAATCTTGCCGATAACGATCAAATCATCAGCAACAGCTGGCGTCGCGTTCATATTGCTCAGGCTGCGGCCTTAGCCGAGTCCTTCAACAGTTTTGCAACGCGCTCGGATGGCTGTGCGCCAACGCTCAGCCAGTAGGCTACGCGCTCTTGGTTCACGGACAGACGAACTTCTTGACCACGAGCAACAGGGTTGAAGAAACCAACCTGTTCCTTGTGCGAACCGTCGCGCGGGTTGCGGCTGTCGGTTACGGTCAAGTGGTAAAACGGGCGCTTTTTGGAGCCGCCAAGGGCAAGACGGATTGTTAGCATGTGAACATCGTTCCTGTAGTCGGTGCTGCAAATCTAAATGCACAGCGGGCATAGGTGCCCGAAAGGCCGCATATTCTAAGGAATATCCGGACTTTTGCAAATGTCTTTTTCTGGCGCCTAGTCAGCGTGCCACTCAGATCTGCTATAGAGCCGTCGGTTAAAACGGCGAGTCAGCCCCCGCCAACGGCGGGTTTGCTGGAGATCCCACATCCCTGTGGGTCGGAGCAGGAGTGAACTCCCGCTCGAAACTTTTACATTTTCGGCATGCCGCCGCCGGGCAACATACCGCCCATGCCGCGCATCATCTTGGCCATACCGCCTTTGGCGGAGAATTTCTTCATCATCTTCTGCATTTGCTTGTGCTGCTTGATCAAGCGACCGATGTCCTGCACCTGGGTGCCGGAGCCCATGGCGATCCGACGCTTGCGCGAACCGCTGATCAGCTCAGGGTCGCGGCGCTCGGCCGGGGTCATGGAGTTGATGATGGCTTCCATCTGCTTGAACTGCTTCTCTGCCGCGCCCTGGGCATTGCCCATCTGCGCCAGGTTCACACCACCGATGTTCGGCAGCTTGTCCATCAGGCCGCCGAGGCCGCCCATGTTCTTCATCTGTTGCAACTGGTCACGGAAGTCTTCGAGATCGAAGCCCTTACCCTTCTTCAGTTTCTTGGCCAGCTTGTCGGCCTTGTCCTTGTCCAGCGTGGCTTCGGCCTGCTCGATCAGGCTGAGCACGTCGCCCATGCCGAGGATGCGCGAAGCGATACGCTCGGGGTGGAACGGCTCGAGCGCGTCACTCTTCTCGCCCATACCGATGAACTTGATCGGCTTGCCGGTGATGGCACGCACCGACAGCGCAGCACCGCCGCGGGCGTCGCCGTCGACCTTGGTGAGGATCACGCCGGTCAGCGGCAGTGCGTCGCCAAAGGCCTTGGCGGTGTTGGCCGCATCCTGGCCGGTCATGGCATCGACCACGAACAGCGTCTCGACCGGGTTGATCGCGGCATGCAGCGCCTTGATCTCGCCCATCATTTCTTCGTCGATGTGCAGGCGACCGGCGGTATCGACGATGACCACGTCGATGAACTTGAGCTTGGCTTCTTTAATCGCCGCGTTGGCAATGTCGACCGGCTTCTGGCTCAGGTCGGACGGGAAGAAGGTCACGCCCACTTCGCCTGCGAGCATTTCCAACTGCTTGATGGCCGCCGGACGGTACACGTCGGCCGACACCACCATCACGGATTTCTTCTTGCGCTCTTTAAGGAAGCGCGCCAGCTTGCCGGCGGTGGTGGTTTTACCCGCGCCCTGCAAACCGGCCATCAGCACGACAGCCGGTGGCACGGCGCTGAGGTTCAAATCTTCGTTGGCCGCGCCCATCAGGCTTTCGAGCTCGGCCTGGACGATCTTCACAAAGGCCTGGCCCGGGGTCAGGCTGCGGGACACTTCAGTGCCGACCGCACGTTCCTTGACCGAGTTGACGAAGTCCTTCACCACCGGCAAGGCCACGTCGGCTTCCAGCAACGCCATGCGCACTTCACGCAGGGTGTCTTTGATATTGTCCTCGGTCAGCTTGGCCTTGCCGGTAACGTGGCGCAGCGTCTGCGAGAGACGGTCAGTCAGGTTTTCAAACATGCGCGATCCTTTCAGGCCCTAAGATAGACCGAGGTAATGGCGGCCCAGGCTGTGGTAAATCGCTATTAAAAACAGCGCTCGGCGAGCCTGCGGCGTGGGCAGGTCGCGGATTATAGCGAAGACTGCGCCCATGCACACCCGCTGTCTGGCCCGGGAGTCTTTCTTGCAGCGCAGGTGTGTGCCAAACTCAGCGCCTTTCGGGCTTGTCTATCAGGATTTATGCTCCCCTTGTCACCCAGTTTGCTACCCAGCCTCGCCGCCGCCATCTTGTATGCCGCTGCGACCCTCTATCAGGGCACTCGTCTGGCCCAAGGCACCAAAGCGGACAAACGTCTGCTCGTCGGCCTTGGCGTGCTGGCCCTGCTGGCCCATGCCGCCAGCCTGTTCACCCACCTGATGACCCCGGTGGGCCTGGGCCTGGACTTTTTCAGCGCCGCCAGCCTGATCGCCGCGGCCGTCATCGCGCTGACGCTGCTGGCCTGCTACCGCATTCCAGTCGAGAACCTGCTGGTGCTGCTATTCCCCTTGGGCATGCTGACAGTGCTGCTGGCGCAGTTCGCGCCCACTGGCACCGTGCAGGTGATTGACGAGGAACCGGGCATCCTTGCCCATATCCTGTTGTCGATCCTCGCCTACGGCATGTTCACCATCGCGGTGTTCCAGGCCCTGCTCCTGCTGCTGCAGGACCACCAGCTCAAGCACAAGCACCCGTCCGGGCTGATCAAGAACTTCCCGCCGCTGCAAACCATGGAAAGCCTGCTGTTCGGGTTCCTGTGGGCCGGCTGGACCCTGCTGTCGCTGTCGCTGATCTCCGGCTGGCTGTTCGTCGAGAACCTGTTCGCCCAGCACCTGGTGCACAAGACCTTGCTGGCGTGCCTGGCCTGGGTGGTGTTCAGCGTGTTGCTGTGGGGCCGCAACCGCCTCGGCTGGCGCGGCCACAAGGCAATCCGCTGGACCCTGGCCGGTTTCTGCCTGCTGATGCTGGCCTATTTCGGCAGCAAGCTGGTTCGCGAATACATCCTGCATATCTGACGAGCGGCGATCATGGACAACTTGCCCTTAGGGCCGATGCTCGCCGTAATTGCCTTGCTGGTTTTATGGGCGGCGCTGTTTACCGCCATTGAAGCCGCGCAGCAACACCTGCTGGCCCTGCGCCCCGGTACACGCCAGGGCGACAAGGCAGCCGCACGCCTGAGCTTCCCGCGCCATAGCCTGATCCTGTGCAACAGCCTGTGCCGTGCCGCGGTGGTGATCCTCTGCACGCTGCTGGCAATCTATGCCTGGGCGCAGAACGGCCCATGGCTGGGCTGGCTGATCTCCTGCGCCCTGCTGCTGATACTGGCTGACTACCTGCCCCGCGCCCTGGCCACCCGCCATCCGCAAGCGGTGCTGGGTTTCGGTAACACCCTGCTGGGTGTACCGCTGAAAATCCTTTACCCCCTGGCCTGGCTGCTCAATGGCATCAGCCTGTTGCTGCTGCGCCCGTTTGCCCGCAAGGCCGGCGTGGTGAAACACAGCGACGAGCCCCAACCCCACCACGACAACGAACCGCAGCCCGAAGCCGACGAAGACCGCATGCCCGGCATGCCTGGTATCCACGCCCTGGATAACATCACCGTCAACGACATCCTGGTGCCGCGCAGCGAAGTGGACGGTATCAACCTGGATGACTCGATCGAGGAAATCATCGAGCAACTGCGCAGCTCCCAACGCACTCGCCTGCCAGTGTTCCACAGCGATATCAACCAGGTCGAAGCGGTGCTCAACACCCGGCAGGTCCAGCACCTGCTGCCCGACGCCAGCCTGACCAAAGAGGCGCTTCTGGCTGCCTGCCACGAACCTTACTTCGTCCCCGAAAGCACGCCATTGCAACTGCAACTGCTGAACTTCCACAAGCAGCAGCGGCGCATGGGCATGGTGGTGGACGAATACGGCGAAGTGCTGGGCATCGTTACCCTGGAAGACATTCTTGAAGAGATCGTCGGCGAATTCGAAAGCGACCAGGCTGTGGATAACCCGCATATCGAAGCCCAGACCGATGGCCGCTACATCATCGACGGCGCTGCCTCGATCCGCGAACTGAACAAGAGCCTGGGCTGGCACCTGCCTAGCGATGGCCCCAAAACCCTCAACGGCCTGGTGACCGAGGCGCTGGAAACCATCCCGGATTGCGCGGTGTGCCTGAAGATCGGCCGCTATCGCCTGGAAATCCTCGAAACCGAGGACAACCGGGTGAGCAAGGTATTGATCTGGCATACCAGCCATGTGCCCGTCGCTGCATAATCCCTGACACACCAAATCCAATGTGGGAGGGGCGGTGCGACGGTTCGACTTGCTCCCGATAGCAGAGCGCCAGTCACTGCAGTAGGTGACTGATAAACCGCTATCGGGAGCAAGCCCCCTCCCACATTTTGATTTGTGGTACTCCAACCACTTGTTGTAATTCCAACCCCCTTCCTATAATCCATCCGGCTTACCCAAGCCCCGCCCGACCGCGTGCTACCCGCACTCAGCGCGTCCAGGCACCGCTTCATCATGTCCGACCGGTGTTTGCTCCCATCCCGAGCCGCTCCGCGCATAGCCCTGATCCATGGGTGTTCGACCAATAATAATCCGCGTCCAAACGCGCAATGACCGTCAGGGATACTGCCATGAGCACCACCTACCAAGAGGCTGCGACCGCCGCCCCTACCAATTCGACCGCCCGTGTGGCCACGGCGAGCATCGTCGGCACCGCCATCGAGTTCTACGATTTCTATATCTACGCCACGGCTGCCGCACTGGTGATCGGCCCGGTGTTCTTTCCCCAGAGTTCCGGTACGGCGCAGATGCTGGCCTCGTTCCTGACCTTCGGCATCGCCTTTATCGCCCGCCCGCTGGGCTCGGCGTTGTTCGGCCACTTCGGCGACCGTATCGGGCGTAAATCCACGCTGGTGGCCTCGCTGCTGCTGATGGGCGTGTGCACCACCTTGATCGGCTTGCTGCCGGGCTACGACAGCATCGGCGCCTGGGCACCGATCCTCTTGTGCGTATTGCGCTTCGGCCAGGGCCTGGGCCTTGGCGGGGAATGGGGCGGCGCGGCATTGCTGGCGACCGAGAATGCGCCCAAGGGCAAGCGCGCCTGGTTTGGCATGTTCCCGCAATTGGGCCCATCGATTGGCTTTTTGGCGGCCAATGGCTTGTTCCTGATCTTGGCCATGAGCCTGGATGACGAGCAGTTCCGTAGCTGGGGCTGGCGTATTCCGTTCATTCTCAGCGCCGCACTGGTGATGGTGGGCCTGTATGCACGCCTGAAGCTGCATGAAACCCCAGTATTCGCCAACTCCGTAGCCAAAGAAGCACCGGTGAAGGTGCCACTGGTGGAACTGTTCAGCCAACATTGGCTGCCGGTGCTGCTGGGCGCTGCGTCGATGGTGGTGTGCTACGCGCTGTTCTACATCACCACGGCGTTTTCCCTGAGCTACGGCGTTTCCACACTGGGCTACAGCCGCGAGACGTTCCTCGGCTTGCTGTGCTTTGCCGTGCTGTTCATGGGCTTGGCGACGCCGCTGGCAGCGCTGGCCAGTGATCGTTATGGACGTAAGCCGGTGCTGATCGTTGGGGCGATCCTGGCGATTCTCTCGGGCTTTACCATGGAGCCACTGCTGACCCACGGCTCGACCTGGGCCGTGGCGCTGTTCCTGGCGTTGGAGCTGTTTCTGATGGGTGTGACCTTCGCACCGATGGGTGCCCTGCTGCCGGAGTTGTTCCCGACGCGTGTGCGTTATACCGGTGCTTCGGCGGCGTATAACCTGGGTGGGATTGTCGGGGCATCGGCGGCACCGTTCTTCGCGACCAAGCTGGTGGCGATGGGTGGGCTCAGTTATGTCGGTGGGTATGTGTCGGCGGCAGCGTTGTTGAGCTTGATTGCGGTGCTGTGCCTGAAAGAGACGCGGGATAATGATTTGAATCGCGTGGGCTGATAGACCGCTATCGGGAGCAAGCCCCCTCCCACATTTGAATGTATTCACAAATCTAACTCAGTGAACTGGATCAAGTGTGGGAGGGGGCTTGCCCCCGATGCTTTTAGAGCTCTACCACCACTGCCTGGGAAGCCCGGGTCGCCTTGGCACGAGCCGCTTCAATCGACTCATCCCGCGCCAGTGCCACACCCATGCGGCGCTGGCCATTCACTTCTGGCTTGCCAAACAGGCGCAATGCCGTATCTGGCTCACTCAACGCCGCGCCCAGGTTGGCAAACGCCGTCTGGGTCGATTGCCCTTCCACCAGGATCACCGCCGACGCCGAAGGCCCGAACTGACGGATCAATGGGATCGGCAGGCCGAGGATGGCGCGGGCGTGCAGGGCAAACTGCGAAAGGTCCTGGGAAATCAGGGTCACCAGGCCAGTGTCATGGGGGCGCGGCGACACTTCGCTGAACCACACCTGATCGCCCTTGATGAACAATTCCACGCCAAACAGGCCACGGCCACCCAGGGCTTCGGTCACTGCCTTGGCAATACGTTCGGACTCGGCCAGGGCAATCGGGCTCATGGCCTGTGGCTGCCAGGATTCCTGGTAGTCGCCCTTTTCCTGACGATGACCGACCGGGGCGCAGAAGGTGGTGCCACCGACATGGCGCACGGTCAGCAAGGTGATTTCGTAGTCGAAGTCGATAAAACCTTCGATGATCACCCGGCCTTTACCGGCACGCCCGCCTTCCTGGGCGTAGTCCCAGGCTTTCTGTACGTCATCAGCGCTGCGCAGCAAGCTCTGGCCCTTGCCCGACGAACTCATCACCGGCTTGACCACGCAGGGGAAACCCAGGTCCTGGACGGCCTTGCTGTAGTCTTCAAAGGTGTCGGCGAAGTGATACGGCGAGGTCGGCAGATCCAGCTCTTCGGCGGCCAGGCGACGGATGCCTTCACGGTTCATGGTCAGTGATGCGGCACGCGCGGTCGGGATCACGGTGAAGCCTTCGGCTTCCAATTCCACCAGGGTCGCAGTGGCGATGGCTTCGATTTCCGGCACGATGAAATGCGGCTTCTCCGCCTCGATCACCGCACGCAGAGCGGCGCCGTCGAGCATGTTGATCACATGGCTACGGTGCGCCACCTGCATGGCTGGCGCGTTGGCGTAGCGATCCACGGCAATCACTTCAACGCCCAGGCGTTGCAGCTCGATTACCACTTCCTTGCCCAGCTCACCGCAGCCACACAGCAAAACGCGGGTCGCGGTTGGCGACAATGGAGTTCCGATTCGGGTCATCTCAGGTCCTCAGGGGAGCGGATCATGGGGAGAAAGGCCGGCATTTTACATGAACTGCAAGAATTGGCCTCAGTTGGCGACGGCACGCTTGCGCAGGCGCCAAGCCATGATCAACCACACCACCGTGACCCCGGCGAACTTCGACACCAGCGCCGTGCCCGCCACCGCCGGCGTCAGCGCGCCGATCAGGCCGAAAAAGATAAACGTATCGAGGGGAATGCTCAGCGCCGAACTTATCCACAGGCGGTCATGCAGGGGGCGCCGGGTGATGCTGAACACCAACCAGTCGATGCATTCGGACACTGCGAACGCCGTGGCGCTGGCCAGGGCGATGGACGGGTCGGAGGTGATATACGACAGTACCAGCGCCGCCAGCATGGCGATGATTGCGCCGTGGCCAAAGCGGGTTTGCACCATGTCGCGCAGGATGAAGACCAGGCCACCCCAGGCGGACCAGATCACATCCAGGTGCGGGGCGGTGGAGAAGGCGAAGTTGATCAGCACGACGCTGCTGATGTAGGCGATCAGGAAAAACATGGGTGAATGACCTGTGAACAAGGGACACAGGGTACTTCACAATTAGACATATGTCGTCTGGGAGGGCCTCATCGGGGCAAGTCGAACCGTCGCACCGCCCCTCCCACATTTTGATCTGTGAACACATTCAAGTGTGGGAGGGGGCTTGCTCCCGATAGCAATAGATCAGGCACCCGAGCTTTTGGGCGTCATCCACACCATCCCACTGGCCACCGCCCGCTCATGACACAACCCCAACACCACCCGCCGCTCGGCGTTATCCATGCGGCTCCAACGCGTAATCTCGTCCACACTACGCTGGCAACCAGTACAGATATCGTCCTCATCCAACGCGCAGATACTCACGCACGGCGAGGCAACAGGCCGTTCAACCGCACTCATTCTTCCTGCTCAACCAAGTCTCGGGCATAGCGCTGCGAGTTATGTACATAGTGCGCGGCACTGGCCTCGAGCATACGTTTCTGCGCCTCGGTCAGCTCACGCACGACTTTGCCAGGCGAGCCCATCACCAGCGAACCATCGGGAATTTCCTTACCTTCGCCGATCAGCGAATTGGCGCCGATGATGCAATGTTTGCCGATCTTGGCGCCGTTGAGGATCACGGCGTTGATGCCGATCAAGCTGTAGTCGTCGACGCTGCAGCCGTGCAGCATGGCGTTATGGCCGATGGTCACGCCGGTGCCGAGGGTCAGCGGGTAGCCCATGTCGGTGTGCATCACGCTGCCGTCCTGCACGTTGCTGTTCTTGCCGATCAGGATCAGCTCGTTGTCGCCGCGCAACACCGCGTTGAACCAGACGTTAGCACCCTCCTCCAGCTTGACCTTGCCTACCAGCGTGGCATTCGGTGCTACCCAACTGTTGGGATGGGTCTCGACACGGGCGTCGCCCAGGCGGTATTTCATGGTTTTTCCTCACGGCTCGCCATTCAAGCGATGGCTTAGATATTGATGAAGCTCTTGGGCGGCTGGTGCAGGCTGATCTTGGCGTCGTCATAGAGCAGATTGATCAGCTCGACAATCATGATCGCCGTCAGGCCCCAGATCTTGTATTCGCCGAACCGGTAGCTGGGCACATACCAACTGCGGCCCTGGTAATCGATTCGGTGGGTATGTTCGCGTGGGTCCTGTCGGAAAAACTCCAGGGGTACGCTGAAGACGGCGGCGATTTCGGCGTCATTGGCCAGGTATTCGACGTAATCAGGAATGACGCCCACGTAGGGCGTTACGCGAATGCCATGCAGGGAAATCAATGGGCTCAACGGCCCGATCACCTCCACCAACCCGGGTGGCAGGCCGATTTCTTCTTCGGCCTCGCGCAAGGCGGTGAAGATCAGGTCCGGGTCGTCAGGGTCGCGGCGCCCGCCAGGGAAGGCCACTTCGCCACCGTGGGTCGACAGGCCGCTGGCGCGCAGGGTCAGGATCAGCTCAGGTTCGTCACTGCGGGTAATCGGCACCAGTACCGCGGCCTCAGGGAAACGCCCGTCAGTTTCCAAGGTGTGAGGGGTGTGATTGCTTACCCGGCGAAGTAGCTCGTCCAGCATGAGTCATCTCGGTCTGTTGGCTACCTTGCATCATGCACCAAAGCGTGCGGGCGCCCAAGCCCAAAACCCGGTGCATGTCGCGAAACGACAACTTGCAGGAACGCCCGGCACCAAGCCAAGATGTGCCCATTCTCCAGGAACCCCAGCATGAATTTCTGCAGCCAGTGCGGTAAACCGGTTACCCAACGTATTCCCGAAGGCGACGCACGCCTGCGTTTTGTGTGTGATCACTGTTCGACCATTCACTATCAAAACCCCAATATCGTCGCCGGCACCGTGCCCGTGTGGGGCGATCAAGTGCTGCTCTGCCGCCGTGCCATCGAGCCGCGCCTGGGTTACTGGACCCTGCCCGCAGGCTTTATGGAAAACGGCGAGACCGTGGAACAGGCGGCCATGCGTGAAACCCTGGAAGAAGCCTGTGCCCGGGTGCGTAACCTGAGCATCTATACCCTGATCGATGTGCCGCACATCAGCCAGGTGCACATTTTCTACCGCGCCGAGCTGATCGACCTGGACTTTGCCGCAGGCCCCGAAAGCCTTGAGGTGAAGCTGTTCGATGAAGCCGATATCCCGTGGTCCGAGCTGGCTTTCCGCACCGTCGGGCGTACCTTAGAATGCTTTTTCGCTGACCGCCGGCAGCAGCTGTTCCCGGTGCGCAGCGAGTCGGTGCCACCGATGACACGCCCAGCCAAATAACCTTCCAGGCAGCACCTTTATCAGGGATACCGTTTCAATGCGTTGGTTGCTTGTTCTTATCTGCCTGTCGTTCGCCACGCTGTCCCCCGCTTCCACGGTGGAGACGCTCGGCGGTAAAACCGTCGAGAAAGTCCTGGTGCTCAAGTCTGCCCACCAGTTGCAACTGATCAACGACGGCAAGCCCCTCAAGACCTATCGCATCTCCCTGGGCAAGAACCCCAAGGGCCACAAGCTGATCGAAGGCGACCGCCGTACCCCCGAGGGTTTCTACTGGATCGACTGGCGCAAGACCAGCGACCGCTTCAACCTGGCCATGCACATCTCCTACCCGAACATCAGCGACGCCGCCCGCGCCCGCCGCGAAGGGGTAAAACCGGGCAGCATGATCATGATTCACGGCACCCCCGACACAGAAGACTACCCGGAGCAGTGGTTCCACACCCTGGACTGGACCGACGGCTGCATCGGCATGCGTAATGTGGATATGCGTGAAGTCTGGAACCTGGTCAAGGACGGCACCCTGATCGAGATCCGGCCGTAATCTCGTACCGTTCGTAAATTAATTCGAAAATAATTCCTGCCTCCAGCAGCGCCTGCCGGTGAATACCAGTTCACCGCGCGGGACAGCGCACTTGTGCGCGACACAAAGACCTCTCTAATACCACTTGATACCAAGCCCCATTAAAGAGCCCTGAAACCGGGGTTCGCACCGTTTTGGTAGCATTGACATGGTATTTAAGTGGTATTAATTTCCGGCCATTACCGGGCGACAACACTCCAATAACCGCATCGGAAACTTCACAGATGAACCCCATCCTGACGCTGCGCCCCGACGACAAGCAATCCACGCCGCTGTACCTGCAACTGGCCCGCAACCTTGAAGCGGCGATCCACGCTGGCCAGTGGAAATCCGAGCAGGCCCTGCCGTCGGAGCGCGCCCTCAGCGAGCAGTTGAGCATCTCGCGGGTCACCGCCCGCAAAGCCTTGGAAGTGCTGTTTGCCCAGGGCCTGATCCGACGCAGCCAAGGCTCTGGCACCTTCATCACACCGCGCCTGGAACAACCCTTGTCGCGCTTGTCGGGGTTCAGCGAAATGCTGCGGCTCAAGGGCTTTGTTCCCACGTCACAGTGGCTGGAGCGCGACATTACCCCGCCGACCCACGAAGAGCTGATCCGCCTGTGCCTGTCGCCCACCGACAAAGTGGCGCGCCTCAAGCGTTTGCGCAAAGCCGATGACACGGTGATGGCGATTGAAATGACCGCCATGCCCGCCTCGGTGTTGCCACACCCGCAAGCCATCGGCAATTCGCTGTACGAATACCTGGAAGGTATCGGCAAGCCCATCGTGCGCGCCCTGCAACATATCCAGGCAATCAATGCCTCGGACGAATTCGCCAAGCTGGTGGGCATCGCCCCCGGCACCGCCATGCTGCTGATGACCCGCGTGGGCTACACCGCCGACAACACGCCGATTGAAATCACCGACACCTACTGCCGCAACGACTACTACGACTTTGTCGCAGAGCTGCGTCGCCATGACTATTCCGCTGAATTGCGACTCTAGGGAACTGCCCATGCCAGAAGACAATATCCTCACGCCCAGTGGCTGGATTCGCGGCCGCCTGGTGCACGAGCACGGCAAGGTAGCTGCCATCGAAGGCACGCCTTGCGACCCGGCTGACAACGACCTGCCCTACCTGCTGCCAGGCTTTATCGACCTGCATGTGCACGGCGGTGGCGGTGCCGACATCATGGAAGGGGCGCAGGCCTTCGAGACCATTACCCGCACCCACGTGCGCTTTGGTACCACCTCGCTGCTGGCCACCACCATGACTGCTCCGGTGGATGAAATCTCCCGGGTCCTCAGTGAACTCGGCAACTTCTGCGAGCAACGCCCTGCCGGCAGTGCGCGGGTGCTCGGTGTGCACCTGGAAGGCCCTTATATCAACCCGGGCAAACTCGGCGCGCAACCCAACTTCGCCCACACCGCGTTGATGGCCGAAGTCGAAGCCTATTTGCGCCTGGCGCCGATTCGGGTAATCACCATCGCCCCGGAAATCGCCGGCCATGACGGCCTGATCCGCGCCCTCAGCCAACGCGGCGTGCGCATGCAGATCGGCCACACCCTGGGCAGCTATGAAGAAGGCGTCGCCGCCCTCGCCGCCGGCGCCACCAGCTTTACTCATTTGTACAACGCCATGAGCCCGCTGCATCACCGCGAACCCGGCATCGTCGGTGCCGCGCTGGCCCATGCCCAATACGCCGAGCTGATCCCGGACCTGCTCCACGTACACCCCGGCGCCATTCGCGTGGCCTTGCGTTCGATCCCGTGCCTGTACTGCGTCACTGACTCCACCGCCGCCGCCGGCATGCCCGACGGCGAATACAAGCTGGGCAGCCACACCGTGACCAAATGCCTGGGTGGCGTACGCCTGGCCGACGGCACCCTGGCCGGCAGCACCCTGACCATGGATCAGGCGCTGCGCAACCTGGTGAAAATCGGCCTGCCGATCAGCGAAGCCTCACAGCGCCTGTCGCAATTTCCTGCGGACTACCTGGGCCTGGAAGAACGTGGCCGTCTGCAACCCGGCAGCTTTGCCGACTGCGTGCGCCTGGACCGCGACCTGACACTTACCGACGTAATGGTCGAAGGAGACACCATTGACTTCAAAAATGCTTGAAGAGGCCCTGGCCTCCTGCGACGCCGTTACGGCACAACTGCAACGCCTGAATCCCATGCTGGAAGAAGTTGCCGGTCGCCTGCGCCGTCAGCCGCCGCAAGTGGCGATGACCATCGCCCGCGGCAGCTCCGACCACGCCGCCAGTTACTTCGCCTACCTGGCCATGCAGCATGTGGGCATCCCGGTGGCGTCGTTGCCGATGTCGGTGGTGACCCTGCTGCAGGCGCCGATGAAAGTCAGCGGCCAGGTGGCGTTTGGTTTCTCCCAGTCGGGGCAGAGCCCGGACCTGGTCAACAGCCTGCGCCTGTTGCGCAAGCGGGGCGCCCTGAGCATCTCGCTGGTGAACGCCGAAGACTCGCCGCTGGAAGCCGCCTGTGAATTCCATGTGCCGTTGTGCGCCGGCCCGGAACAAAGCGTGGCCGCGACCAAGAGCTTTATCGCCACCCTCAGCGCCAGCGCACAATTGATCGGCCACTGGAATCAGGAAACCGAGTTGCTTCAAGCCTGCCAGGCGCTGCCCGACGGCTTACGTGAAGCCGCCAGGCAGGATTGGACTCAAGCTATCGAGGCCCTGCGCGGCTGCCAGCAATTGATGGTGATCGGCCGCGGCGCCGGGTTTGCCATCGCCCAGGAAGCTGCGCTCAAGCTCAAGGAAACCTCGGCGATCCAGGCCGAAGCCTTCAGCAGCGCCGAGGTGCGCCACGGGCCGATGGCCTTGATCGACGAAAATTACCCACTGCTGGTGTTCGCCCCACGCGGCGCCGAGCAGCCCGGCCTGTTGAGCCTGGCCGCCGATATGCGCCAACGCGGCGCCCGCGTGTTGCTGGCCGCGCCGGACGATATCGCCGAACGTGACCTGACCCTGAGCCGCGCCGAACACCCGAGCCTGGACCCGATCCTGGCGATCCAGAGTTTCTACGTGATGGCCGCCGGCCTGGCGGTCGCCCGGGGCATGGACCCGGACCAGCCGCGTCACCTGAGCAAAGTCACCCGCACTCACTGAGTGGCGTTTTCCTGATGAGTACCGTGCCCATGTCCAACAACAATAATGTACTGACCCTCAGCGCCCCCTTAAGCGGGCCGGTGCTGGCCCTGGGCAACGTTCCCGACGAAGTGTTCGCCAGCGGCGCCATGGGCGATGGCCTGGCCATCGACCCGCTGAATGATTGCCTGCACGCGCCCTGTGACGGCGTGGTCATCCATGTCGCCCGCACCGGGCATGCGCTGACCATCCGTGCCGACAACGGTGCCGAAGTGTTGATGCATGTGGGCATCGACACCGTGGAGCTCAATGGCGAAGGCTTTGCCTTGCTGGTGAAGGATGGCGCACGGGTGAGCGAGGGCCAGCCGTTGGTGCAGTTTGATCTGGACCGTATTGCGCGCCAGTGCAAAAGCCTGGTGAGCCTGATCATCCTGACCAACAGTGAGCGCTTCGAGCTGCAACCGATTGCGAGCAAGACGGTGAAGGTCGGTGAAGCGCTGATGCGCATTGCCCTGCGCACATCCGCGCCGGTTCAAACCGCTGTGGATAACTCGGTCGCAGAAGTGAGCGCCACGGTACGCATCACCCATCGTGGCGGCTTGCATGCGCGCCCTGCTGCGCTGATCCGCAAGACTGCCCAGGGCTTCAGCAGCCAATCGCAGCTGCACTTCGGTGATAAGACCGCGGCTTGCGACAGCCTGATCGGCCTGATGGGGTTGGGTATTGGCGAAGGTGACGAGGTACGGGTGACCTGTCGTGGCAAGGATGGCGAGGCGGCGTTACAGGCACTGGTCGCTGCGCTGTCCGTGGCGATCCACGAGGAGCCTCACGCGCCGGTCGTTGCCACGCCACGCCGGGCGAATACCGAAGCCAATGTGCTGCAAGGCGTATGCGCGGCACCCGGTCTGGTATGTGGGCCATTGTTCCGCCTCACGGGCATCGAACTGCCGCAAGACAGCGGCAATCATAGCGTCGACGAACAACTGCAACGCCTGGGTGCCGCCCTTGAGCAAGTGCGCGGCGAAATCCGCAATACGCTGGGCCAGGCGCGCCAACGCAAGAACGTCGAGGAAGAAGAGATCTTCGCCGCCCACCTCGCCCTGCTGGAAGACCCGGCGTTACTCGACGCGGCCACCGCTACCATCGAACAAGGCAGCGCCGCCACCCATGCCTGGCGTGATGCGATCCAGGCCCAATGCGCCGTACTGTTGGCGTTGGGCAAGCCGCTGTTCGCCGAGCGCGCCAATGACCTGCGCGACCTGCAACAACGGGTGCTGCGTGCGTTGCTGGGTGAAGCCTGGCACTTCGAATTGCCGGCGGGGGCGATCGTCAGCGCCCATGAGCTGACGCCCTCGGACTTACTGCAACTGAGCGCGCAACAGGCGGCAGGCATCTGCATGGCCGAAGGCGGTGCGACCTCCCATGTGGCGATTTTGGCCCGGGGCAAAGGCCTGCCGTGTCTCGTCGCCCTGGGCAATGAAGTGCTCGATGTGCCTCAAGGCCAACGGGTGGTACTCGATGCCTCCAACGGCCGCCTGGAACTGGCCCCCAGCGAAGCGCGTCATGCCGAAGTTCACCAGACTCGCGAAACGCAGAAACAGCGGCGCCAACAGCAACAGGCCCAAGCCCGGCAACCGGCGAGCACCACCGACGGCGTGACGGTTGAAGTGGCGGCGAATGTCGCCTCCAGCGCCGAAGCCCAAGTGGCGTTTGACAACGGCGCCGATGGCGTCGGCCTGCTGCGCACTGAATTCCTCTTCGTCGACCGCCGTACCGCGCCGGATGAACAAGAGCAACGCCAGGCCTATCAAGCCGTGCTGGATGCCATGGGCGACAAGTCGGTGATCATCCGCACCATCGATGTGGGCGGCGACAAGCAGCTCGACTATCTGCCGCTGCCCGTCGAGGCCAACCCGGTACTGGGCCTGCGCGGTATCCGCATGGCCCAGGTGCGCCCCGAACTGCTCGACCAGCAACTGCGCGCCCTGCTGCAGGTCTCGCCGTTGGCGCGTTGCCGCATCCTGCTGCCGATGGTCAGCGAAGTGGATGAATTGCTGCAGATTCGCCAGCGCCTGGATGAACTGTGCGTGGAGCTGGAGCTGACGCAACGCCCCGAGCTGGGCGTGATGATCGAAGTGCCCGCCGCCGCGCTGATGGCCGAGCAGTTGGCCAAGCATGCGGACTTCTTGTCCATCGGCACCAATGACCTGTCCCAGTACACCCTGGCCATGGACCGCGACCACGCAGGCTTAGCCGCCCGGGTCGACGCCCTGCATCCGGCGCTGCTGCGGCTGATTGCCCAGACCTGTGCGGGTGCGGCGAAACAGGGGCGTTGGGTCGGCGTGTGTGGCGCCCTGGCGTCCGACCCACTGGCCACTCCGGTACTGGTCGGCCTGGGGGTCAGCGAGCTGTCGGTGAGCCCGCCGCAGATCGGCGAAATCAAGGACCGCGTCCGCCACCTGGACGCGGCGCAATGCCGGCAACTGAGCCTTGAGCTGCTCGACCTGAGCAGCGCCAAGGCTGTTCGCCAAGCCTGTCAACACCACTGGCCGCTGAGCTGAAAACAACAAGAATAGGGAGACACGCCATGTACCAACACTTTATCGAAGGCCTGCAACGCCTGGGCCGCGCCCTGATGCTGCCGATTGCGATCCTGCCAATCGCCGGCCTCTTGCTGCGTCTGGGCGACACCGACTTGCTCAACATCGCGGTGATGCATGACGCCGGGCAGGCGATCTTCGCCAACCTGGCGCTGATCTTCGCCATCGGCATCGCCGTGGGCTTTGCCCGCGACAACAACGGCACGGCCGGCCTGGCCGGGGCAATTGGCTACCTGGTGATGATCTCGACCCTCAAGGTGATGGATACCACCATCAACATGGGCATGCTCGCCGGTATCGCCAGTGGCCTGATGGCGGGCGGGCTGTATAACCGCTTCAAGGACATCAAGCTGCCGGAGTATCTGGCGTTCTTTGGTGGACGACGTTTTGTGCCGATTGTCACCGGGTTTTCGGCGGTGGGCCTGGGCGTGATCTTCGGCCTGATCTGGCCGCCGATTCAGCACGGCATCAACAGCTTCGGCGTGTTGCTGATGGAAAGCGGCAGCCTGGGCGCCTTCGTGTTTGGCGTGTTCAACCGCTTGCTGATCGTCACTGGCCTGCACCATATCCTCAACAACATGGCGTGGTTCGTGTTCGGCAGCTTTACCGATCCGGTCACCGGCGCGGTGGTGACCGGCGACCTGACCCGCTACTTCGCCGGCGACCCGAAAGGCGGCCAGTTCATGACCGGCATGTTCCCGGTGATGCTGTTCGGCCTGCCGGCTGCGTGCCTGGCGATGTACCGCAATGCGTTGCCGGAACGCCGTAAAGTGATGGGCGGGATTTTCCTGTCCATGGCGCTGACCTCGTTTTTGACCGGGGTGACCGAGCCGATTGAATTTGCGTTCATGTTCCTGGCGCCGTTCCTCTACTTGCTGCATGCGCTGCTGACCGGCCTGTCGATGGCCGTGACCAACCTGCTCAATATTCACCTTGGGTTTACCTTCTCCGGCGGCTTTATCGACATGGTGCTGGGTTGGGGCAAGTCCACCAATGGCTGGCTGGTGGTACCGGTGGGCCTGGCCTACTCGGTGATCTACTACACGGTATTCAGCTACTGCATCCGCCGCTTCAATCTGAAGACGCCGGGCCGGGAAGATATCCAGGTGGTGCAGGCTGAAGCAATGAGCGATAACCAGCGGGCGACGGCTTATATCCAGGCGTTGGGTGGTGCAGAGAATTTGCTGAGTGTGGGCGCCTGCACCACGCGGCTGCGGTTGGACATGGTGGATCGCAACAAGGCGGTGGATGCAGAGTTGAAAGCGCTGGGCGCCATGGCTGTAGTTCGACCGGGCAACGGTGGCAGTTTGCAGGTGGTGGTCGGGCCGATGGCCGACAGCATTGCTGATGAAATCCGCTTGGCGATGCCGGGGTTTGTTGCCGCAGCGCCTGTAGCGGTCGCGCCTGTGGATAAGCCGGTGGCGGTGAATGTACACGAGGCCGAAAAATGGCTGAATGCGCTAGGTGGCCGAGGGAATGTGCGCCAGCTGGAAGCGGTGGCGATGACCCGGTTGCGGGTGGAGTTGGGGGATGATTCGGGATTGTCAGAAGCTCAGCTCACTGCGCTGGGTTGCCAGGGTGTGAGTCAACTTGAAAGCGGTGTTTGGCACTTGTTGATTGGTGACAAGGCGTCCGGGTTGGGTGAGGCGTTGGAACGGTTGGTCAGTGAGGTCGGCGCCAGGGTTTAGAGCTGTAGTGGCTTTTCTGGCCTCATCGGGGGCAAGCCCCCTCCCACATTTGAAATGTTTTCGCCGTTCAAAATGTGGGAGGGGGCTTGCTCCCGATTGGCCCTCACAGGCGCCTGATTACTTCTGCTCAGACACCTCAACTAAATCCAGCACCCGATCCACCATCAACTGGATGCCCTCAACCATCCGATGAATCCCCAGCACGGCATCACGCTGGGGGCCGTCGATATCAAAAGCCAGATTACCCGCCAGTGCCTGCACGGATGCCAGGTCTTGGGAGGCGTTGGCGAGTAGGGTTTCGGTGTTCAGACTGGGTAGTACGGTGAAGATCTGGTCGGACGGTGAATCACCAGCTTGGCGGGACTCGGCTTGAGATGAGATTGAACCAGTTAGCAAGTTGTCGCTGATCATCATTAAACTCCATATGGAATAGGCTCCTAGTGATTTTTCAGGCTTGCAGTCCCGGTCACTGAATTGGCAGCGACTCGAGAAGGTTAGTTGTGCGAGTTCCGACGGACAACCTGAAAGGTTTGTCGGAAAGGTCTGCGGCGCATGGGCCGAAGCCATCGGGGGCAAGCCCCCTCCCACATTTTGAATTGTGAATACTTTCAAATGTGGGAGGGGGCTTGCTCCCGATGAGACCCTGACAGACAACAAAAAACCCGCTGACCAAACTGGCCCAGCGGGTTTCTTGTTTATGCAGCCAGCCGATCAAAAATCCACCAACTGCCACACCTCATACGCCGGTGTCTCATACGGATGGCTCAGCTTCAACGCAGCCACAACAGCCACAATCAACTCATCCGCCACCACCAGCTCAACCTTCCATTCCTCAACCACTTCAACCTGCCCCACCTGCCCGATAAACGGCTGGCTGCCGTCCAACGCGCGGAATTGGCCCTGACCCAGCACTTGCCAGGCGCAGCTGTCGTAGTCGCCGATGCGCCCGCCGCCAGCTGCGAAGACGGCGGTTTTCACCGTCTCTACGTGGCTGTCGGGTACGAAGAAGGCGAGCTTGTACACGGCCTTAGTTCACCCACACGCGAGCGTTGCGGAACATGCGCATCCAGGCGCCGTCTTCGTTCCACTCTTCCGGGCGCCACGAGTTCTGCACGGCGCGGAATACGCGTTCCGGGTGCGGCATCATGATGGTGACGCGACCGTCGCGGCTGGTGAGGCCGGTAATGCCGCGTGGCGAGCCGTTCGGGTTGGCCGGGTAGGTTTCGGTGACCTTGCCGTGGTTGTCGACAAAACGCAGGGCCACGGTGCCGGACAGGTCGGCTTCAAGCAGCGCTTCTTCGCTGGCGAACTCGGCATGGCCTTCACCGTGGGCGATGGCGATGGGCATGCGCGAACCGGCCATGCCTTGCAGGAAGATCGAGTTGGACTCCTGCACCTGCACCATGGCGACACGGGCTTCGAACTGCTCGGAACGGTTGCGCACAAAGTGCGGCCAGAACTCGCTGCCCGGGATCAGTTCGCTGAGGTTGGACATCATCTGGCAACCGTTGCACACACCCAGGGTGAAGCTGTCGTTGCGTTCGAAGAAGCCCTGGAACGCATCGCGAGCACGGCTGTTGAACAGCGCCGACTTGGCCCAGCCTTCACCGGCACCCAGCACGTCGCCGTAGGAGAAACCACCGCAGGCTACGAGACCTTTGAACTCATTGAGGTCAACGCGGCCGGCGAGAATGTCGCTCATGTGCACGTCAATCGCATTGAAACCTGCGCGGTCGAACGCCGCTGCCATTTCCACCTGGCCGTTGACGCCCTGCTCACGCAGCACGGCGACCTGTGGGCGGATGCCCTTCTTGATGTACGGCGCGGCGATGTCCTGGTTGACGTCGAAGCTGAGCATGGTGCTCAGGCCCGGGTTGTCTTCTTCCAGGATCGCGTCGAATTCCTGCTCGGCGCACTCGACGTTGTCGCGCAGGCGCTGGATCTGGTAGCTGGTCTCGGCCCACTGGCGTTGCAGCAGGCGGCGCTGGCCGGCAAACACGGTATCGCCATTGAAGGAGATGTTGACTTCGCCGTTGTTGATCGGCTGGCCGATGACGGCCACACAGTCGTCCAGGCCGGCGGCGCTGAACTGTGCGAGTACGTCTGGCGTAGCGTCCTGACGCACCTGAATCACTGCACCCAACTCTTCGTTGAACAGGATGCCGTTGATTTCCGCAGCATCCTCGGCAACGCTGTCGAGCACGATGTTCAGGCCGCAGTGGCCAGCGAAGGCCATCTCGACAACGCTGGTCAGCAAACCACCGTCGGAGCGGTCGTGGTAAGCCAGCAGGTGACCGTCGGCGTTGAGGCCCTGGATCACGGCGAAGAAGGCTTTCAGGTCTTCGGCGTCATCGACGTCCGGCGCCTGTTTGCCCAACTTGCCATGGGTCTGCGCCAGGATCGAGGCGCCCATGCGGTTCTGGCCACGGCCCAGGTCGATCAGGATCAGGTCGGTGGTGCCCTTGTCCATGCGCAGTTGCGGGGTCAGGGTCTGGCGGATGTCGGTGACCGGTGCAAAACCGGTAACGATCAGCGACAGCGGAGAAGTAACGCTCTTGTCGGTGCCATCTTCGTTCCAACGGGTGGCCATGGACATGGAGTCCTTGCCCACCGGAATGGTGATGCCCAGTTCCGGGCACAACTCCATGCCGACAGCCTTGACGGTGTCGTACAGGCGCGCATCTTCACCCGGGTGGCCGGCAGCGGACATCCAGTTGGCCGACAACTTGATGTCGGACAGCTTGCCAATGCGCGAGGCGGCGATGTTGGTCAGGGTTTCACCAATGGCCATGCGGCCCGACGCGGGTGCGTCCAGCAGAGCCAGCGGCGTGCGTTCGCCCATGGCCATGGCTTCACCGGTGTAGACGTCGAAGCTGGTGGCGGTGACGGCAACGTCGGCCACCGGCACCTGCCATGGGCCGACCATTTGGTCACGGGCCACCAGGCCAGTGATGGTGCGGTCGCCGATGGTGATCAAAAAGCTTTTGCTTGCTACGGCCGGGTGGTGCAACACGCGTTCGATGCTGTCGGCCAGCTCCAGCGTGCTTGGGTCGAAATCATCGCCCAGCTCGGTTTCGCGCACGGCCGAGCGGTGCATGCGCGGCGCCTTGCCCAACAGCACTTCCAGCGGCATGTCTACCGGGCTGTTGCCGAAGTGGCTATCGGTAACCGTCAGCTGCGGCTCGGCAGTGGCTTCGCCGACCACGGCAAACGGGCAACGCTCGCGTTCGCAGATGGCCTGGAAGCGTGCGAAGTCTTCAGGGCCGACGGCCAGCACGTAGCGTTCCTGGGATTCGTTACTCCAGATTTCGTGCGGGGCCATGCCCGGCTCGTCGTTTGGAATGTTGCGCAGTTCGAAGCGGCCACCGCGGTCGCCATCGTTGACCAGTTCCGGGAAAGCATTGGACAAACCGCCGGCGCCGACGTCGTGGATGAAGCTGATCGGGTTCTTGTCACCCAACTGCCAGCAGCGGTCGATGACTTCCTGGCAGCGGCGTTCCATTTCCGGGTTTTCGCGCTGTACGGAAGCAAAATCCAGGTCTGCCGAGCTGGTGCCGGTAGCCATGGAGGAAGCCGCACCGCCGCCCAGGCCGATCAACATCGCCGGACCGCCGAGTACGATCAGCTTGGAGCCAACCAGGATCTCGCCTTTCTTGACGTGTTCTTCGCGGATGTTGCCCATGCCGCCGGCCAACATGATCGGCTTGTGGTAACCGCGCACTTCATCGCCACGCGGGGTGGTGATGGACTGTTCGAAGGTACGGAAATAACCGGTCAGCGCCGGGCGCCCGAATTCGTTGTTGAACGCGGCGCCGCCAAGCGGGCCTTCGATCATGATGTCCAGCGCGGTGACGATGCGCTCAGGCTTGCCGTACGGCACTTCCCACGGCTGTTCGAAGCCTGGGATCTGCAGGTTGGATACGGTGAAACCGGTGAGGCCAGCTTTTGGCTTGGCACCACGGCCGGTTGCGCCTTCGTCGCGGATTTCGCCACCCGAACCGGTGGCTGCGCCCGGGAACGGGGCAATTGCGGTCGGGTGGTTGTGGGTCTCTACCTTCATCAGGATGTGCACCGGCTCCTGCACCGCGCCGTACTGGCGGGTTTCCGGGTCCGGGAAGAAGCGGCCGGCGACGGAGCCGACGATGACCGAGGCGTTGTCTTTATAAGCCGACAGAACGCCTTCGCTGTGCATCACGTAGGTGTTCTTGATCATGCCGAACAGGCTTTTTTCCTGGCTCTGGCCGTCGATGTCCCAACTGGCGTTGAAGATCTTGTGACGGCAGTGCTCGGAGTTGGCCTGGGCAAACATCATCAGTTCGATGTCGTGGGGGTTGCGCTTCAAGCCGTTGAAGGCGTTGACCAGGTAGTCGATCTCGTCTTCGGCCAGGGCCAGGCCCAATTCGGTATTGGCCTTCTCGAGGGCGGCGCGGCCACCGCCAAGCACGTCAATCGCGGTCAGCGGCTTGGGTTCAGCGTGGCTGAACAGGCCGGCAGCCTGTTCCAGCTGGCCGACGATGATCTGAGTCATGCGGTCGTGCAGGCTGCTGGCGATCAGCTCGGCGTCGGCATCACTGAACTGGCCGGCGACATAGAAAGCGATACCACGCTCCAAGCGCTGGATTTTGTCCAGGCCACAGTTGCGGGCGATATCGCTGGCCTTGCTCGACCAGGGCGAGATGGTGCCGAACCGCGGCAGAACCAGAAACAAGCGGCCGGTCGGCTCTTGCACGGGAACGCTTGGGCCGTACTTCAGAAGGCGTGCCAGCACTTGCTGTTCGTCGGCGGTCAAGACGCCGGTTACGTCGGCGAAGTGAGCAAATTCAGCATAAAGGCCTGTAACAGCTGGAACCTTCTGGCTCAGTTGCTCAAGGAGTTTGCTGTGGCGAAAGGCAGAAAGGGCAGGAGCGCCGCGCAGGATCAACATCTTCGGGACAGCCTCGGAAGGGGGTGTGCTTTGAGGCCGTGCATTCTAGCGTAAACCTTCGCCAACGGCACCCGAAACGCTACCGGTGGCCGCTGCCGAACGTCAGTTGGCAGGGTTTGCACGCGATCGTGGCGTTATCCACGGCGTTGGGCGCAGTTATTTTAACCGTCACAATCGCTCGCCAAGCCGCGTTTCTGCGGGCTGCAGCACAGTTTGAGCGGCGCTAGCAGACAAGTGCGCCGCTGTCGAGATATGGCGCCGTGGGCCGTTTGCGTATACTGCGCAGATGTTCTCCCCAACCGTTTTGCGCCCGCGATGGGTCAAATGGCTCGTCGCCACCTTGCTCTTCCTGATGCTCAGTGCCTGTGTTGACAAACCCAGCACCCTCGAGCGAATTAAGGAGGATGGCGTATTGCGGGTGGTCACCCGGAACAGCCCGGCCACCTATTTCCAGGACCGCAACGGTGAAACCGGTTTCGAATACGAACTGGTCAAGCGCTTTGCTGACGAACTGGGCGTGAAGCTGGAAATCGAGACCGCCGATAACCTCGACGACCTGTTCAACCAGTTGGGTAAACCCAACGGCCCGGTACTTGCCGCCGCCGGCCTGGTCAGCAGCGAACAGCGCCAACAGCAGGTGCGATTTTCCCACCCATACCTGGAAGTGACCCCGCAGATCATTTATCGCAACGGCCAATCGCGCCCGACCAATGCCGCTGACCTTGTGAGCAAGAAGATCATGGTGCTCAAGGGCAGCACCCACGCCGAGCAACTGGCGGCGTTGAAAAAGCAGAATCCAGCAATCGAATACGAAGAATCCGATGCCGTTGAGGTAGTCGATCTGCTGCGCATGGTGGACGAGGGGCAGATCGACCTGACCCTGGTGGACTCCAACGAAGTGGCGATGAACCAGGTGTACTTTCCCAACGTGCGCGTGGCGTTCGACCTCGGCAATGCCAGCCACCAGAGCTGGGCCGTGGCCGCCGGCGACGACAACAGCCTGCTCAATGAGATCAACGGCTACCTGGACAAGGTCGAAAAGAATGGCACGCTGCAGCGTCTGAAAGATCGCTATTACGGGCACGTCGATGTACTCGGCTATGTGGGCGCTTATACCTTCGCCCAGCACCTGCAACAGCGCCTGCCCAAGTACGAGAAGCACTTTCGCGCCTATGCCAAGGCTGAAAAGGTCGATTGGCGGCTGCTGGCAGCCATCGGTTACCAAGAGTCACTATGGCAGCCGACCGTTACCTCCAAGACCGGCGTGCGCGGCCTGATGATGCTGACCCAGAACACCGCGCAGGCCATGGGCGTGTCCAACCGCCTGGATGCCAAACAGAGCATCATGGGCGGCGCCAAGTACCTGGCCAAGATCAAGGATGAACTGGACGACAAGATCGCCGAGCCCGACCGCACCTGGTTCGCCCTCGCCGCTTATAACGTGGGTACCGGCCACCTGGAAGACGCACGCCTGCTGGCGAAGAAAGAAGGCCTGAACCCGAACAAGTGGCTGGACGTGAAGAAGATGCTGCCACGCCTGTCGCAGAAGCAGTGGTACAGCAAGACCCGCTACGGCTACGCCCGGGGCGGCGAGCCGGTGCACTTTGTGGCGAACATCCGGCGTTACTACGACATCCTTACCTGGGTGACCCAGCCGCAGCTGGAAGGCGACCAGGTGGTGGAAGGCAACCTGCATGTGCCGGGTGTGGACAAGACCAAGCCGCCGCAGGACAGCCCGCAATTATAAGAACACTGAATACCAATGTGGGAGGGGGCTTGCTCCCGATAGCAGGGGGTCAGTCACTGCATGTGGTGACTGACAGTCCGCCATCGGGAGCAAGCCCCCTCCCACATTTTGATCTGCGCTTGGCTTAGAGGCCGGTGATTAGATGGACTACGCCGCCCGACAACACCATCACGCCTGCTACACCCGCCGCCTTCAACGCCGCCTCATCCAACCGCCCCGCATCCTGCAACTGCACCCTCACCCGCGTCAGCGCCACACGCTGTTGTGACTTGAGATTCTCGGCGCCGCCCAAGGCACTCAGCACATCGGCGGCCAACAGGCTGGGGGTCGGCGCTTCAAGCGTCTCGGCAATCAGGTCCGGGGTCAGGGCTTTCCAGAATGCCCGCTGCAATTTCTCGAACATGCTCAGTGCTCCATGACAGGTGAGGTTTCAACGGTGGCCGCGTGGTACAGGCGTAGGGCCTCACGCACTTGGCCGGCTTCTTCCAGGCCCAGCACCTGGCGGGCGATGAGTTGGCAGTCGACCAGTTCCAGTTCGCGCACGGTGGCCTTGATGCTCGGGATCAGCGGCACGCTGACCGACAGTTCATCCACGCCAAGTCCGATCAACACCGGCACCGCCAATGGTTCAGAGGCCAGCGCACCACACACGCCCACCCACTTGCCATGGGCGTGGGCCGCCTTGACGGTGCTGGCGATCAGGCGCAACACAGCGGGGTGGAAGCTGTCGGCCTGGCTGGCCAGGCGCGGGTGATCGCGGTCCATGGCCAGGGTGTATTGGGTCAGGTCGTTGGTGCCGATGGAAAAGAAATCCACATGGGGCGCAAACACATCCGCCATCAACGCCGCCGAAGGCACTTCAATCATGATGCCCAGCTTGGGCAATTCGGTGAGCCCGAGCGCCAGCGCTTCTTCTTCGAGCATCCGGCGCGCCAGGTGCAGCTCGCAGAGCTGGCTGACCATCGGCAGCATGATATGCAGCCGTGCCAAGCCCGCACTGGCGAGGATCGCGCGAAACTGTTCGCGCAGCAGTTCGGGGCGTTCCAGGCACAGCCGAATACCCCGCAAACCCAGGAACGGGTTGGTCTCGCTTTCCATCGGCACATAGGCCAAGGGTTTGTCGCCTCCCACGTCCAGGGTACGCACCACCAGATTGCGCTCGGTGCCAAGGGCACGGGCGATGGCGCTGTAGGTGCCGGCTTGTTCCTCCGGGCTCGGGGCACGGCTGCGGTCCAGGTAGAGGAACTCCGAACGCAGCAGGCCCACGCCTTCACCGCCCAGGGTCAGGGACTGCTCGACTTCCTGCAGCGAGGCGACGTTGGCCGTGACTTCGACGTGATGGCCGTCGCGAGTGATTGCCGCCAGGGATGCCTGTGCGATTTCACGCTGCAGCCGCAGCTTTTGCTGCTGGCGAACCGCTTGCAGTTGTTCGATTTCAGCCAGGTCCGGTTCCAGGTGCAGCTCGCCTTTATCGGCGTCAAGCAGTACCCGTTTGCCGTTGGCCAGAGCCAATACTTGAGCCGGCACCCCGCAAATGGACGGCAGGCCGAGCGCCCGGGCGAGGATGGCCACGTGGCTGGTAGCCCCACCGGCGACGGTGACGAAACCCAGCACTTTACTGGTATCCAGGCCGGCGGTTTGCGAGGGTGTCAGTTGTTCGGCGACCAGGATGGCGCATTCAGGCAGGTCCAATGAGCGTTCGGGAACACCCAGGATCAGTTTGAGCACGCGCTGGCCGACGTCGGCCAGGTCCGCCGCACGCTCGGCGAGCAGCGCCTTGCCCAAGCCTTCGAAGAGTTTCGCGGTCGCCAGCGTGGCGCTGTTCCAGGCAAAGGCGGCGCTCTTGCCTTGGGCGAGCAGGCCGTGGGCTTGCTCCAGCAGGGTCGGGTCTTCGAGCAATTCCTGGTGAGCGCGGAAAATTTCGGCCTGGGCACTGCCGGCAGCCTTGGCTTGCAAGGCTTGCAGCGCTTCGGCTGCCGTCCGCAGGCCACGCGCCAATGCGGCACGCTCGAAGGTTTCGCCGGCACCGGCTTCAGGAATATTCAGCGCCGGTTCGGCCACTTGGACGACCTGCCCAAACGCCGAGCCTGGCGATGCACACACGCCCCGCATCAAGGTTGCCGATGACACCGGCGCGGCAGGCTTGACTACTTCGACCGCCGCCACCGTCTCGCCACAGCCGTCCAGCAACAACGCCACCAGCGCCTGGATCGCCGCCTCGGCATCCGTGCCCGCCGCGCTCACTTGCAGGCTGTCTCCCCGGGACGTCTGCAGCGCCATGATCGCCACCAGCGACTTGGCATTCGCGCTCTGGGTTTGCTTGTGCAGGTAGATGCTTGAACTGAACCCTTTCGCCGCCTGGGCAAGCACTGCCGCTGGGCGAGCGTGCAAACCGTTGGCGTTGGGCAAGGTCAGGGGCTTGGAGAACAGCGCATCGCCCTCCTCTTCATCGGCTTCCGATGACGCTTGCCCGGGGGACACTCGTAACAGTGGCTGGCCTTCCTCGACGGCGCCCTGATCGGGCACCAGCAACACAAATGGCTCGCCACTGACGACCAGCATCAGGGTCAGCAGGCTACGTGCATGCAGTGCCACATAGTCGGCGTCGAACTCAATCAGCGGCTGCCCGGCTTCCACCCGCTGGCCCTCCTCAACCAGGCGAGTGAAGCCCTGACCCGCCAGGTTCACGGTGTCCAGGCCGATATGCAACAGCACCTGCACGCCGTTGTCGTCGGTGACACTCACCGCATGACCGCTGTCCTGGATATTGCTGATCACCCCGGCCAGCGGCGCGCAGAGCGTCTGCGAGGTGGGATCGATGCACAGGCCGTCGCCGATCACGCGGCTGGAAAACACTGGGTCGGGTACCTGATCCAGCGCCAGCAGCATCCCGGACAGGGGCGCCAGCAGTTCCAGGGGTTGAGATGGGGTCATGACTTCACCTGTTGGGTTGTTCTGTAAAAATCATTGGGTGGGATGGCACAGATCAAATGTGGGAGCGGGCTTGCGCGCTCCCACATTAGTTCGCGGTTATTTCCACCAGTATTCGACTTGCACGCCCATGTTCGAACCATGCCGTGCCGTGCCATAGGCGCCGGTATCGGATAACGCCGAGCCCGCCGCGAGTTCATTCGCCGCGCGCTTGGCCGCCTGGTTCCAGCTGGCATAGGTGTAGTACAACCGCACTTCCGGCCGCGCCCAGAATTCCGGGCCTTTGGGCGACCAGGTCGGCGCGAACGTGAATTTGCTCAGCTTGCGTGTACCGCCGGTAGCCTCGACCTGATCGTGACCCAGTTCAGCGACCAGCTTGAATTGCTCGCTGATGGCATACGCCGGGCGTACACCCAGGGACATCCAGTTCTGGTCCTGACGCCCCGCACGTACATCCTTCTGGTACACCGCCTGGACTTGCCCGCCGAAACGCGGGGTCACCTGCCAGTCAAAGAACTCCACGGCACGGTAGCTTTTGCTGCTCTTGTCCAACCGGGTATTGCCGGTGTAGCCCAGCCCGGTGCCTGGGCCTTCGCCGTACTGCAAGGCAAACTTGTTCTTGCCGCCCAGAAACGCGGTTTGCACATGCTGCGCGGTCAGCGCCCAACCGCTGTTGGTATCACGCCCACCGGCCTTGGCGATATAACTCAGGCCAAGCTCCAACTCGCCGCCCGGGTTGGTGTTGAAGCCTGCTACGTTGAAGTCGTGGCGGGTGGCGTATTCCTTCTGGTACAGGTTGTCCTTGCGCGACAGGGCGTAGCTGTATTTCAAGCCGCCGATCAGCACGTCCTCGATACCGCCACCGGTGGCGCTCTGGTTCCAGTAGTAGAAGTCGGAGATATGGATGTCGTTACGTTTGTAGTAACGCCGCCCGGCCCACAGCGAACCACCGTTGAGACCGGGCAGGTTGGACCATTGCGCATACATCTGCGGCATGCGCGCCGAGCCGTTGTTTTCACCCTGGAACTTCAGGGAGCGGTCGTACTTGTTGTAGAGGGAGGCCATGGCATCCACGCTGAGCACCGAACCGTCATCGAACGTCAGCAGGTCCTGGCGCAGTTCCAGTTCGGCATATTGCTCGCATTCGTTACCCAAGCGGTATTTGGTTTGCGCCCCCGGCAGCTGGAAACATTGCTGCTTGCCACTGCCTGTAGACGTGCCCGCGCCGCTGCGCAAGTAACCGGCGAACTCCAGGGCCTGGGCGCCAAACGGTACAGCGAGACACGAGGCTATAAGGCCCAGTTTTATGGTTGTTTTCATGAAGCGCTCCTTTTATTTTTATTGTTTTTTCTTACTTTGTTGCGTGACGCGATTACCGGTAGAGGCGGCTCAGTCCTTGAGATGCAGCACAAACGATTCGTAAGGGCGCAACACCACCGTGCTCGTGCGCGCCGGGCAATCGGGGTAATTGCTGATGAGCAGCCGCTGCGCGCTCGACGGATTGATCACCTGGTCGGGCAGCTGGATTTCGCACGGCGTGCCGTAGAAGTTGTTGAGCACCAGCAGGCGCTCGCCATGGCCTTCGCGCAGGTACGCCCAGACCTGGCGATGGTCTTGCAGCAGTGGGCGGTAAATGCCTTCCTGGATCAGCGGTTCGCGGCGCCGCAGGGCGATCAGGGCGCGGTAGTGATGCAGCACCGAATCCGGGTCATCCAGCTGGTTTTCAACGTTGATCTGCGCAGCGTTGGCAGCAATGCCAATCCAGGGCTCGCCACGGCTGAAACCGGCATTGGCCTGGCTGCTCCACTGCATCGGCGTGCGACCGTTGTCGCGGGATTTCTGCATGATCGCCGCCATGCTCGACGCCTCGGACTCCCCGGCATCACGCTTGAGGCGGAAGATGTTCAGGGTTTCCACATCGCGGTACTGTTCGATCTTGTCGAAGCCCGGGTTGGTCATGCCCAGTTCCTCGCCCTGGTACACATACGGCGTGCCCTGGAGGAAGTGCAGCGCCGTGGCGAGCATCTTGGCCGAGACCACGCGGTATTCGCCGTCATCACCAAAGCGCGAGACCACCCGCGGCTGGTCGTGGTTACACCAGAACAGCGCGTTCCAACCGCCACCGGCCTGCATGCCCAGTTGCCAGTCGGAGAAAATCTGCTTGAGTTGCAGGAAATCGAAGTCGGCCTTCACCCACTTCTGCAGGTTGGGGTAATCGACTTTCAGGTGGTGGAAGTTGAAGGTCATCGACAGCTCTTTCGAGGCCGGATTCGAGTAGCGAATGCAGTGTTCCAGGCTGGTGGACGACATCTCGCCGACGTTGATCAGGTCATGGCCTTCGAAGACTTCGCGGTGCATCTGCTGCAGGTATGCGTGCACATTCGGGCCGTCGGTATAGAAACGGCGGCCGTCGCTGTTGTCTTCGGGGAAGTCGGCGGGCTTGGAGATCAGGTTGATCACATCCAGGCGGAAACCGCCCACGCCCTTGTCACGCCAGAAGCGCATCAGCTTGAACACTTCGGCACGCACCTTGGGGTTGTCCCAATTGAGGTCGGCCTGGGTGTGGTCGAACAGGTGCAGGTAGTACTGGCCGGTCTGCGCTTCGTATTCCCAGGCCGAGCCGCCGAACTTGGATTCCCAGTTGTTCGGTTGGTCGCGCCAGATGTAGAAGTCGCGGTAAGGGTTGTCGAGGCTGCTGCGCGCCTGCTGGAACCACTCGTGCTCGATGGAGGTGTGGTTGACCACGATATCGAGCATCAGCTTGATGCCACGCTTGGCCGCCTCGCTGATCAACAGGTCGCAGTCGGCCATGGTCCCGTAGCTGGGATCGATGGCGTAGTAGTCGCTGATGTCGTAGCCGTTGTCGCGTTGCGGCGAGCGCAGGAACGGGGTGATCCACAGGCAATCCACGCCCAGCCATTTCAGGTAGTCGAGCTTGTCCACGATGCCCAGCAGGTCACCGGTAGCGTTACCCGCGTGGCTATGGAAGCTTTTGGGGTAGATCTGGTAGATCACCGAGTGTTGCCAGTTTTGCATGGTGGGGTTCCTTCAATTAATTGTGTGCTGGCTTTGAGGGCCTCATCGGGGGCAAGCCCCGTCCCACATTTGAAATGCATTCCCCTGTGGGAGGGGGCTTGCCCCCGATGGCGTTGGATCAGGCGACCCGATACCCAGGCCGGATAATCTTCATGCTCAACACACAGGTCAGCACAAAGGGCACAACGATCGCGACGGCCATGCCGATCACAAACACCGGGATGTACTGCGGGATGATCGAGATAAACCCGGGCAGGCCGCCGACGCCGATGGCCGAGGCCTGGACCTTGTTCAGCGAGAGGAAGATGCAGCCAAGGGCAGACCCCACCAGTGCCGCGTAGAACGGAAATTTGTATCGCAGGTTGACACCGAACATCGCTGGCTCAGTGATGGCGAAATACGCGGAAATCGCCGACGTCGAGGCCATGCTTTTTTCCCGCGCATTGCGGCTCATGTAGAACACCCCCAATGCCGCACTGCCCTGGGCCAGGTTGGACATGACGATCATCGGCCAGATAAAGGTGCCGCCCTGGGTGGAAATGAGCTGCAGGTCCACGGCCAGGAACATATGGTGCATGCCGGTGATCACCAGCGGTGCGTAGAGCACGCCGAAGATCAAGCCGCCCAGTATCGGCGCCAGCTCAAACAGCGTGACCACGCCTTCGGTAATCAGGATGCCGAGGTGGCGGGTCACCGGGCCAATGATCGCCAGCGCCAGGACACCGGTGACAACGATGGTGGTGATTGGCACCACCAGCAACTGGATGGCATTCGGCACTCGTGCCCGCAGGTATTTCTCGATCACGCTCATGACATAGGCGGCCATCAGGATCGGCAGGATCTGGCCCTGATAGCCGACTTTCTCGATCTGGAACCAGCCCAGGATGTCGAAGTACGGCAGGCTCTGCCCATCGAGCCCGGCGACCGCCTTGCCGTAGTTCCAGGCGTTGAGCAGGTCGGGGTGCACCAGCATCAGGCCGAGCACGATGCCGAGGATTTCACTGCCGCCGAACCGCTTGGCCGCCGACCAGCCCACCAGCGCGGGCAGGAAGACGAACGAGGTATTGGCCATCAGGTTGATCAGGTTCCACAGGCCATCCAGGTTCGGATAGGCCTCCAGCAAGGTCATGTCCTGAATGAACATGCCCTTGGCCCCCATCAGGTTGTTCACGCCCATCAACAGGCCGGCAATGATCAGCGCGGGCAGGATCGGCATGAACACATCGGAAAATACCCGCACCAACTGTTGCAAGGCATTGACCTTTTCGCCACCGGCCTTCTTGACATCGGCGATGGTGGACGCGGCGAGACCGGTCTGTTCACGCAAGGCGGCATAGACCCTTTCCACTTCGCCGGGGCCAATCACCACCTGGAACAGGCCACCGGTAAAGAACGATCCCTTGACCAGGTCGACCTGGTTCAACGCACTGCTGTTGACCAGGCTCGGGTCCTTGAGCGCCAGGCGCAGGCGGGTCACGCAATGGGCAGCTTGCTCAAGGTTGTCGCGCCCACCGAGGTTTTCGAGAATCTCGCGGGCGATAGTCGGATAGTCGTGGCTCATGCTCGTTTTCCACTGTGATTGTTTTTATGGGTGGCAGTCGTTGGCAGCACGCCGAGGGCAAAAGTACTCGTCTGTACGAGTTAAATCAACAACTCGTCTGTACGAGTTACACTTTTGTTTATTAATGCGAACTTCCCGTCAGATTTTTCCCCTGGCTACACGGCTGCCCAATGGACAAACCCCACCTCTGCCACTAAGGTTCCTGCCTTGAATGCAAGCCGGGCATAGAGCCATCTCATGAGCAAATACAACCAGATCTATACGGATCTGCTTGCCAGCATCACCACCGAACGCCTGCAACGCGGTACGCGCCTGCCCTCTGAAACCGAGCTGATGGACGCCTACCAAGCCAGCCGTGGCACCGTGCGACGCGCCATTGAGCAGTTGCAGGAACGTGGCTTTGCCCAAAAGATCCATGGCAAGGGCACCTTTGTGTTGTCGCCCAACCCGATCGAGTTCCAGCTGGGCGGTATCGTCAGCTTCCATGAGACCCACGCCGACCTGGGCAATGACGTACGCACCGAGGTGGTTGAATTCACCCAGCTCCCGCTCGAAGGGCCACTGCTGCAACACTTCGAGGCCGACCCAGGCACGCTGATCACCCGTATCAAGCGGGTACGACGCATCGGCGGCAAACGGGTGATCCTGGACATCAACCACTTCATCGCCGAGCTGATTCCCGGCCTGGATCGCGAGATCGCCGAACAGTCGATCTACGCGTTTATAGAGCAGACGTTGCAGCTGCAGATCAGCTATGCGCAGCGCACCATCGAGGCCTTGCCGCGCAGCAAGGACGACCAGGCGCACCTGGACCTTGACGGGCAAAGCCATGTGATCGTGGTGAGTAACCAGACGTTCTTGCAGGACGGGCGGCAGTTCGAGTACACCGAATCGCGCCATACCCTGGACAAGTTCTACTTTTCGGATATCGCACGGCGCTGAGCACAGCCCCTTAGCCTAACTATGTAGCGCCCTCCCCGTGCCAGCCTGGGGGAATCTCGCCCTTCATTTTTGAAGGATGAGCACTCCCATGAGTTCGAGCGAAACCCACACCCTGCCCAACACCGCCGACAAGGCGGCCCTCAAGGCCCTGGCCGGACGCGTGATCCTGGCTTGCCCCAGCCTGCACGATACGGCTCACGAAACCGCCCTCGGCATTCTGAAAAAGCACGGCGTCGAGGGCCTCGACCCGGACGAGGTGTACTACCACCGCTTCAAGGCGGCCCAAAGCAATTCGCTGACCTTTACCGGCTGGGAACATGTCCTGGAAAAACCCTACGAGTCCACGACCCTGACCGAGTTGGTGATTCATCGATTCCGTGCCACCGACTATGACAACGCCGACCTGCTGGACCTGTACGGTGGTTTCTACACCAAAGGCCCGGAATACGGCGATTTCAACCAGACCAATGAAGTGCGCCTGCATGGCAACGAAGTGCTCAAGGACTTCTGGGCCCTCAAGTTCAGTGACCTTTACCGCGACAAGCTCGACAGCTTCTGGCAGGACCACGCCGAAGCCTTTCGCACCCAAGCCAAATGCAATTTCCTCAGCAAGGCGGTGCAAGCCCTCGAACTCAAGCACCTGAGTGCCGAAGACTTCCACACTTGCATCACGGCCGTGGCCCCGCACCTGAGCTGGCCGGTCAGCCTGGCCATGCTGCAAACCGACGTGGCGCCAGGCGCCGATGCGCAGGTCGCCGCCCTTGACCTGGACGGTCACGTGGCTACCAACCTGTTGCGCATCACTGACGCCGCCGGCCGGCAAATACTCTATGTGCCAGGTGAGCAGCAGGCCTTCAAAGTGTTCGACACCGCGGGGCAATTGCACTGGTGGTTGCTCGGGCTTATGGACGACAAGAAGACCCGTGACCTGTTCCTTTGCCACTTTTCCCTGACTGACCGCGAGGCCATGACCGACGGCATCACTGACCTGATGAATCGCCTGGTGCAGACCTGGGGCAAGTCGGATCATCACATGATCAACCAGAAGAACCAGGCGGTCACCACGGACGCCTTCAGTTGGTTGCGAGACCGCACCCGCGCAGCGATGTATGACGAAGCCGAGCAGTTGCTGACCACCAATGCGCAACTGAGCAAGAAAATCTGGATCGGTTACCTGAGTGCCGGCCTCAAGATATTCGGGCCGCTGGCTGTCATTGGATGGCCGATAGCCTTGCCGGTGCTGGGCGCCAGCATCGCCAACCTGGCCCTGAACATCGACCAGGCGGTCAATGGCCGAACCAGTGCCGAGCGCAAGGCCGGGGTGACCGGTTCGGTGTTCAGCGCGATCGACACCCTGTTCAACCTGGCAGCGCTGCATGGGCCCGGGCCCATCGCCGAAGTGGGTGCCGACGTCGACGCCGCGGAAGCGGCCGAGATGGCCAAGTACGACGAGGCGTTGAACCCCGAGACTGCCGAACCTGCAAGCCCTTCCGTGCCGGCGCCACCCGCATTGCCCCAACTGCCCGGCGACGGCCTGGGGCAAATACCGTCGAGCTGGCGGCGCCTGCAAGGGCTGGACGGTGCCACGGCGATGACCGAAGGCGGACGTTTTGAACAGATCTACCGCATCAATGCCAACCCTTCGACCCTGATCAAGCTCAAGGACGCCGTGTTTTACGTGCGTTATGAAGCGGACGTGAACGGCGGCGGTACCTGGGCCATCATCGACCCGTTGAACCCGCATGCCAGCACCGGCTCACTGCCCGTACGCCTGAATGCCGAGGGCGAATGGGAGCGGGTGCTACGCCCCTCCGAGGCGATGCGCGGCGGCAGCCCCATGGACACCCCGACCACGAGTACACGGCCGCCACTTGCATCCGACTATCGCCGGCCAAGCGCCTATGGGGAGCCGGGTTTTAGAAACCCGTCCTCCAGCCTACCGACCCCTTTTGACCTGAAGAACCAGAGCAGTTTCGACATCGGCCTCGCCATGTCTGGCGGGCCGGACTACATTAAGCCGATCATCACCCCCACGGGCGAAGCTGGCAGTTTCAGCACCTCGGACTACTTCATCAACCCCATGCGGGCAAAAATCCTCAGCAGCGCGCGCAATTTCTTCTCCCGGCCATTCTTCGCCAGCACCCTGCCCGAGCGGCCGGCACTGCCTGCCATCACGCCAGGCATGAGTCCCGAGCAACTGATTGAAAAAAGCCTGGCAAATGCCAAGGGCCTGGTCATCGCCGAGAGCCCGAACCGGGTCGCCAGTACCTATCTATTGATCAAGCAAATGCCCAACCTGGCCAAGCAAGGCGTCAAGACCTTGTACCTGCACAGGTTCTACAACGACCTGCATCAGTTGGACCTGGACACCTTCGCTCGCAGTGGCGTCATGCCCGACCGCTTGGGCAAGTATCTACGCGAGCTGGACCCGACCAATATGGGCCGCTTCAACACCCTGGAACTGCTGCACGCCGCCCGCGATAACCAGGTGCGTATCCAGGCCAGCGAATGCCTGGCCAACTACCTGCCCAAGGGGTCGGCCATGGATGAGCAAATGTCGAAGAACTTCGTCACCAGTGAAATCCTGCGCCTCGACCAAGCCAAAAACGGCGTCGGCAAATGGGTGGTGCTCACGGGGCCGGAAAACACCAACACCTTCAGAGGCGTGGCCGGCATCAGCGAAATAAACGGCGGGACCAGTCTGCGCGTTACCGAGGAACTCGGCGGCGAAGGCAGCCAGATCAAGATCACTTATGGCCCCAAGGTGAATAACCTATCAGCGTTCGATCAGGAGAAACCCCCACTCGATGCGCTGGACACCGACCTTTCCCTGCAAGTGCCCATGCGTGAGAGCGAACAAATACACCCCTACATCTTTGAACAGAGAGACCTTGAAAGAACCCTCAGCTCACCTGGGGACTGCGTCATGCAACAAACCCGTGATGAGCTGACGCTTATTCACCGCAACCGCCTGAACAACCTGGTACACAACCGCATCCAGCACTCGGACGCCGGTTATTTCATTGATCGCGATGCCTTCCCAAGGCTCAACGGGGCTGTCTACAAGACGCTGCCTGAGCTGCGCGGCGCCCTGCGCGCAAACGGCCTCACGCTCAAAGGCCTGCCGCCGGCCAAGACGCTGGTCCCCACAATAGAGCTGGAGCGCCCGGCCGTGCAGGCTGCCGTAGAAACCACGGTCGAGTCAGGCGCAGCCCTGGCACCTTCGGCCATTCCCACCGGCGCGGTGGAAGCCAGCCTACGGCCAGAAATCCCCCCATCGTGGGAAGCCAATGAAATCCTCGAAGGCCGCAACCCGGTCAGCGAGCCCGGCCGGTATCAAGGCATCTATCGCTTGGAATCCAACCCCGCGGCGGCGATCCTGCTCAACGACACGCCGTATTACGTGCAGTACATCAATGACGTCAATGGCGGCGGACATTGGGCAATCATCAACCCTGAAAAACCCTTCTCCTTCTCGGAAGCCATCCCGGTGCGCTTCAACGCACAAGGCGAATGGGAAGTGCTGCCCAGGCTTGGCCTGAAAGGCGGCGCCGGGCAACTCCTGAACCGGGTGCCTGGCCGCCGACCGGTGCCGACGGTGCAAAGCCCGGCCATCGCCTATGAAATACCGCCAGACCTGCGTCCCCCCCTGGAAAATGCCGCCGCCGGACCGGGCACTGCAAAATATGCCCTGAGCGACGAGGGCGTGAACCTCTTTGACAACGGCGCCGACCCGTACGCGCCGTTCAAAAGCAGAAGGCAGCAACTGTTCAAGGATGCGGTGGCCTTCCTGCGTCGGTTCCGTGCAGCCAATCGCCCGCCCATTCCCTCGGTGCCAGCCAAGGCCCCCACGGCAACCTGGCTGGAGGCACTGCTGGAGGATGGCCGTGGCATCGTGGTCGGCGAAGCCCACAGCGGCGTGGGCAGCAAACAACTGCTGATCGAGCACATGGAGTTACTGGCGCAGAAAAACGTCAAGACGTTGTACTGCGAGCACCTGCTGCGCGACTTTCACCAGGCCGCCCTGGACAGCTTCTTCGAAAGCGGCGAAATGCCCGAGACGCTCAGGCGCTACCTGCAGAGCCTCGATAACGGCATGGGCACCGATCCGTTGGGGCAATACAACTTCATGGAGCTGATCAAAGCCGCCCGCACGCACAAGATCCGCATCCAGGCCATTGATTGCCTGGCCAGTTATCGGACCGATGGGTTTATCCCGGCCGTGGCCGATAGCCAGATCGCCCGAGGTGCGCAACGCCACGCCTTGATGAACTACTACGCGAGTACCGTGATTCGCGCCGACCAGGCGGCCCAGGGTGCGCACAAATGGGTGGCGCTGGTGGGCAATACCCACGTCAGCAGCTACAAAGGGGTTCCCGGGCTGAGCGAACTGGAAGAAGTACATGGCCTGAGGGTAGAGGATGTTGCGCCCGGGCAATCCCAGGGCATCATCCCGGACCCTGGCATCCCGGCAGCCGGCGAGGAAGGCGCGGTGAAAAGCGACCTGTTGTTTCAGTCGCAGATCCCCCGGAAACCTGCAACCGCCGCGGAGTTCGACGCTCTGCTGAGACGTTCCGGGATGTTTACCGTCGACTCTTCGTCGGTGTCACCCATCCTGAAACATCGCAGCAAACTGGGAGAGCTGGTCTCTACGGATATTCGTAACCAGAACGGCTACTTCTTTATTGAAAGACCCAATTGGCCGAGCGTTAGCGGCAAGCGCTTTGACAGCCTCAAAGGATTGTTTGCCGCGCTTGAAGACATGGGTATGGTAATGGTTGGCAAACCGACACCGCTATGAGCAGCAGCTGAACCAGGAAATGAGAACACCGTGAATATCCCGAGCAAATGGCGCGAACAGTTTCCCCACGCACTGATTGAACAACAGGCCATCGGCGAGTCGCGCGCAGACGTCTATCGACTGCGCAGAGAACAAGGCGAGGACCTGTTCCTGAAGTCCGAGCCCCTTGGGGAATTCGCTGAACTGGCAAACGAAATCGAGCGCCTGCGCTGGCTGCGGCAACAAAGGCTACCGGCACCGATGGTCGTGGATGAGGTGATAGACCAGGATCGCCACTGGCTACTGATGAGCGCCATGCCAGGAAAGGACCTGGCGACGGTCGACGACCTTCCTGTGGCGCACATCGTAGAGATCCTGGCGAATGCCCTGCGCAAGCTGCATCAGCTTCCCATCGCCCTTTGCCCCTTCGATCACACCCTTGACCTACGCATCGCCACCGCCCGAAACCACGTCAACGCCGGCCTGGTCGACGAGACCGACTTCGACGATGAACGACTAGGGCAAAGCGCCGAGCAAGTGTTGGACGAACTGGTATCGACACGGCCAATCATCCAGGACTTGGTGGTGACCCATGGCGACGCCTGCCTGCCGAACTTCATGACAGCAGACGGCCGTTTCAGCGGTTTTATCGATTGTGGTCGCTTAGGCGTCAGTGACCGCTACCAGGACCTGGCCCTGGCAGCGCGCAGCCTTACCCAGAACTTTGGACAAGCATGGGTAGCGCCGTTCTTCAAATGCTACGGCGTAGAGCCCGATGAGCAGCGCATTGCGTATTACTGCTTGCTCGACGAGTTCTATTAAAGGGCTGCCACATAAAGCAAAACCCCGGCACCAGGCCGGGGTTTTGTTCCATCACGAACAACCTCGGCCAGCAACTCCACCGCAAAAGACGGATCGGCCTGAAAAAGCTCTGCCATTGCCTCATCGTGACACGGCCTTTCATCAATCACCCCAAGTTCGTAAATGCCCCCAGCCTCAAGAATAGCCTGCTCAGGCCACTACAAACCCGTCAGCTTCTGGCCGGTACTGCTTGTGACGACTGACAGAAATCGGCCCCCTCATGAATTTCGCTCAAACAACATCCTTTCCAGCGTGTTGTCCTTCATCCAATAGTGATGGAACAGCCCCGCTGCCGCATGCAAACCAATCAACCAATACCCCGTAGTGCCGATCAGCTCATGCCAGTACTTGAGCTGTTTGGCGAAGTCCGGGTCCACGGCTACCGGTGCCGGCATGTGAAAGCCAAAGTACGGGAACGGCTTGTCGCCAGCGGCGAGCATCAGCCAGGCGAGGATAGGCGTGGCGATCATCAGCCCGTAGAGCGCAAGGTGAGTCAGATGCGCGATAGCGGTCTGCCAGGTCGGTGGTTTTGGGGTGATCGGTGGTCGTAGGCTCAGGCGCCCGGCCAGGCGAACCCAGACCAGGGCGAAGATGCTTGTACCAAACAAGCCGTGAAAGCCCATGAGCAAACCCCGCGCTTCGCTGCCTTTGGGCAGATAACCCTTGATTTCAACACAGGCATATACCCCGACGAACAAGGCCAGCATCAGCCAGTGCAGGGTTATTGAAAGTTTTCCATATCGGGTTACGGCGGTGTCGCTGGTCATAAGAAGCGCCTCTTGATTGTTGTGAGGGACGGTTGATCCGGTTGCCTTGAACCGGCCGCATAACCCTGCTCGTTCTGTCTTAAGAGAGTCTGAAGATCGACTCTCAGGTTAATCTTCTTTCACCTTCAGACTTCGTTAAGAAATGGCTTGGATACTTCGCTCAAACTCATTGAGGGAGGCGTTCTGCCCATGCCCGATTTTGCCTGGAACATCCCCCTGCCGTTGCATTTCGGCCAAGCTGAAACGCCGCCGTTGACCCTGACGGGTGCGTTGCCGGACGACGCTTTGCGAGCGACGTTCGAAGCCTTTATTCAACAACGTTTCCGCAAGGCCCACGGTGCCGACATCCGCCACTTCATGCCCGAGCTGTTCGGTATGCACAACGGTGAGGTCCAGCTGTGCGCAGTGGCCGGCGTGCGACGCGCGCACCTTGAGCCGCTGTTTCTGGAGCGATATCTGGACGAGCCGATCGAGCCATTGATCAGCGCCGCGGCTGATCGCTCGGTACACCGAAATGCCATTGTCGAGGTTGGCAATCTGGCGGCCAGCGACACCGGTAGCGCGCGCCTGAGCATCATCGCCATCACCTATTTGCTGGCCATGGGTGGCCTGGAATGGGTGACGTTCACCGGCAATATCGGACTGGTCAACAGCTTCCGTCGTCTCGGCCTGAAACCCGTGACATTGTGCGCCGCTGATCCGGATCGGCTGGGTGACGAACGTCAACATTGGGGCAGTTATTACGAGAGCAAACCCTGGGTGCACGTCGGCGACATCCGCGCCGGGTTCGTCCACCTACGCAATATCGGCCTGTTCAGCCGCCTGGGTTTGCCGACACCGAACGACGGAGCCTGCCATGTCGCGTGAACTGCAACGCTTTCAGGAAACCTTGCGCGAGCATGCCCGGCGCGATGCCAACGCGACCGCGCTGTGGGGCGATACGCTGAAACTCGATTACGCCACGATGTATGCACAAGTGCTGTATCGCCAGGAGCGCCTGCGCGATGAGCAAGTGCAAGTCGTCGCCCTGGCACTGGACAACGGCGTCGACGCAATGCTCTGGGATCTGGCGGTGTTATTCGAAGGGTTGACCTGCGTAACGCTGCCGCCGTTTTTCAGCGCGGCACAACGCGCCCATTGTCTGGAGCAGAGTCAGGCCGAACGCGTGATTGCCGAACCGGAGCTGGGACCCGAACTGCGCGCTGCCGGCTATGAGCAACGCGGCGAGTTCTGGTGCCGCGCCTTCAGCAGTCAAAGACGCATGCCGATGGGCACCGCCAAACTGACCTTCACATCTGGCACCACCGGCACGCCGAAAGGTGTTTGCCTGAGTGCCGACAGCCTGTTGCGGGTCGCACGTGAGTTAGATCAGGCGAGCGAAACCATCGGCCCGCAACATCACTTGGCGCTGCTGCCATTGGCGATACTGCTGGAGAACCTAGGCTGTTATGCCGCGCTGTATGCCGGTGCGATGCTCAGTTTGCCGAGCCAGAAAACCCTCGGTATTCAGGGCGCCAGTGGCGTCGATGTCCCGCACCTGTTGGGTTATCTCGCCGGGCGTGCGCCGCAGAGCCTTATTCTGGTGCCACAGCTGTTGCTGATGCTAGTCAGCGCCGCCGAACAGAAAGCCTTCGCTCCGCAAACTCTGCGCTTCGCGGCGGTCGGTGGTGCACGAGTTGCCAAAGATTTGCTGGATCGTGCGCAACGGGTCGGCCTACCGGTTTTTGAAGGTTACGGTTTATCCGAATGCGCGTCAGTGGTGTGCCTCAACCGCCCCGGCGCACTCCGACCCGGCAGCGTCGGTCGACCGCTGCCCCACGTCGAAGTGCGGTTGGCCGAAGACGGTGAAGTGCTAATCAAAGGCTCGACGCTGCTCGGCTATCTAGGGGACACATCGTACGCCGATGAGTGGTGGCCGAGCGGCGATCTGGGCGAGTTCGATCCAGAAGGTTTTCTTTATCTAAAGGGGCGCAAGAAGCATCAGTTCGTCACCAGTTACGGGCGCAACGTCAACCCGGAATGGGTCGAGTCCGAGCTGACCCAACGCCGTCACATCGCCCAGGCGTTCGTTTACGGTGAGTCCTTGCCGCGCAATCACGCCCTGCTCTGGCCCCATCGCCCGGACTGCACCGATGCCGAACTAGCCGCTGCCGTCGCCGAAGCCAACGAGGCATTGCCCGATTACGCCCAGGTGCATCAGTGGACGCGCCTGCCGCAACCTTTCACCGCCGCCAATGGCTTTCTAACCGCCAATGGCCGCCCACGCCGAGATGCCATCGTCGCGCAGTACTACGCCCAACTGACCGAATCCGTTGTCCGAGAGGAATCCGCATCATGAGTTTTTTCGACACCCTGCAAGAAGCCACACAGCATGAACGCCACGAGCTGTTCAACCTGCCGATCATCCTCGATGCGCTGCACGGTAAGGTCAGCCTCGATAGCTATCGGGCTTTTCTCGCACAGGCCTACTATCACGTGCGCCACACCGTGCCGTTGATGATGGCGTGCGGCGCACGTTTGCCGACACGTCTGGAATGGCTGCGCAAAGCTGTGTGCGAGTACATCGAAGACGAATACGGTCACGAGCAGTGGGTGCTCAACGACATCGCAGCCTGCGCAGGTGATCCCAAGGCCGTGCATGATGGCCAGCCTTCGCTGCCGATTGAGCTGATGGTGAGCTTCCTTTATGACCTGATCGCCCGAGGCAACCCGGTGGGTCTGTTCGGCATGGTCAATGTTCTCGAAGGCACCAGCATCGCCCTGGCTACACATGCGGCAGGGAGTATTCGGGAGCACCTGGCGTTGCCGGAAGCCGCCTTCAGTTATTTGAGCTCTCACGGTTCGCTCGATATCGAACACATGCAAACCTATCGCCGCCTGATGAACCAATTGGACGATCCTCTGGATCAAGCGGCAGTGATTCATGCATCAAAGGTTGTGTACCGACTGTACACCGACATGTTTCGTGGCCTGCCGCGTGACGCGGAGACTGAACATGCAGCTGCGTGACGCGCGCGTGGTCTTGACCGGTGCCAGTGGCGGTCTCGGCATGGCTATCGCTGAGGCCTTGTGCGCCGCCGGTGCTCGAGTATTGGCCGTGGCGCGGCATCAGGAAGCTTTGGTCCCGCTGCTCAAACGCTACCCCGACACCCTGTGCTGGGTCGCGGCTGACCTGACGTTCCTCAGCGACCGACGCAAAGTACTCGCTGCCGCCGAAGCGGTTGGCGGAGTCAATCTGTTGATCAACGCCGCCGGGGTGAATCACTTCGCCATGCTCGAACAGCTCGACGACAGTGACATCAATACGATGCTCGCGGTGAACATCAGCGCGCCGATCTGCCTGACCAAGCTATTGCTGCCGCTACTCAAGCAGGCCGACAGCGCCATGGTAGTCAACGTTGGCTCGACCTACGGCTCGATCGGTTATGCCGGTTACGCCAGCTATTGCGCGACCAAGTTTGCCCTGCGCGGGTTTTCCGAAGCGTTGCGCCGAGAGCTGGCCGACACCCGGGTCAGCGTGCTCTACGTCGCACCGCGGGCCACCCGCACGTCAATGAACAGCGCAGCGGCGCAAGCGCTGAACGATGCGCTCAAGGCCAACGTCGATGATCCGCAAACCGTGGCCTCGGCGGTGATCCACGCAATTGCCGGTGACCGCCGCGACCTGTATCTGGGCTGGCCCGAACGCTTCTTTGTGCGCCTCAACAATCTACTTCCGCATCTGGTCGATCGAGGTCTGCGAAAGCAATTGCCTCTGATCCGGCGCTTCAGCGAAAAATCCGACAACGAGACCCTCAAGCCATGAAAAAAATCTTCGCGTGCCTGTTGATCGCAACCCTCAGCCAAAGCGTCTGGGCGCTGGAGGCCGCCGACCAGCAACGCCTGAGCAGCATTCAACAAAGCTGGGCGCATATCCAATATGAAGTGGCGGAAAAACAGCGCGCCGCCGCGTTCGAGCAGTTGTCCAGCGAAACCCAGGCGTTCACTGCGCAGCGCCCGGCGATGGCCGAAGCCTGGATCTGGAAAGGCATTGTCACCAGCAGTTGGGCCGGTGCCGAAGGAGGACTCGGAGCGCTGGGCAAAGCCAAGGAAGCCAAGGCCGACCTGGAAAAGTCCCTGACCCTAGACCCCGAGGCTCTGCAAGGCTCGGCCTATACTAGCCTGGCGGCGCTGTATGATCGTGTGCCCGGCTGGCCCATCGGTTTCGGCGACAGCGACAAAGCTGAACAGCTGCTCAAGCAGGCGCTGCAACTCAACCCCAATGGCATCGACAGCCTATACTTCTGGGGCGATCACCTCTACCGTCAGAAACACTACGCTGAAGCAAAAGCAGCGCTGCAAAAAGCCCTGCAAGCGGCGCCGCGTCCTGGCCGTGAAACGGCAGATGCGGGACGCCGCAAAGAGATCGCCACTCTGCTGGTGGACGTCAACAAGAAACTCAACTGACAGGAGTCCGCGTGCGTTTATTACTGATTGAGGATGATGTGGCGCTAGGTGAAGGCATCCATCAAGCGCTGGGGCGCGAAGGCTACACCGTCGATTGGCTCAAGGACGGCAGCAGCGCGCTGCATGCTCTGCTCAGCGAAACGTTCGATGTCGCCGTGCTGGATCTCGGTTTGCCACGCATGGACGGTCTCCAAGTGCTGCGGCGCCTGCGCGACAGTGGCTCGAACCTGCCGGTGTTGATTCTCACCGCCCGCGATGCAACCGAGGATCGCATTGCGGGGCTGGATGCCGGCGCCGACGACTACTTGATCAAACCGTTCGACCTGGCCGAACTCAAAGCCCGATTGCGAGCGTTGTTGCGGCGCAGTGCCGGGCGCGCGCAAGCGCTGATCGAACATGCCGGCATCATCCTCAACCCCGGCACCCAGCAGGTCAGCTACCAGGGCCATCCCGTAGCTCTGACGCCCAAGGAGTATCAGTTGCTGCATGAACTGCTCTCACCTCCGGGCCGGGTAATGACTCGAGATCAACTGATTCAACTGCTCTATGGCTGGAGTGAAGAAGCGGAAAGTAACACTCTGGAAGTCCACATCTATCACCTGCGCAAAAAGTTCTCTACTGATCTGATCCGTACCATTCGGGGTGTGGGCTATCTAGTGGAGGAGCGCTGATGACATCGATCCGCCGCCGTACATTGACACTGATCATTGGCCTGTTGCTTGCTGGTCTGGCAGTGCTGAGCACCTTTAACCTGCATGATAGCAATCATGAAATCGCCGAGGTTTACGATGCTCAACTGGCGCAGAACGCGCGCTTATTGCAAGGCGTGATGCGCATGCCGTTGGCGAGCAAGCAGCACGCCGAACTGTACCGGGCCTTCAATACCGCACTGGGCGAAGCGGTGCCGCGCGGCGATGGTCATCCTTACGAACGGAAAATTGCTTTTCAGGTATGGAACCCTGACGGTGAGGTATTGGTACACACTGCCAGCGCGCCTTCCTTCAGTTCACCACCGACGCAACCGGGTTTCAGTGACGTGGTGGATTTGAACCATCGTCATTGGCGCGCCTTCCTCCTTGAAGACCCACAAAACGGCATGCGCATCTGGGTTGGCGAGCGCGATGATGTGCGCGCTGACCTGGTCGACCGCATCGTGCGTCATACGTTATGGCCGAACATCGTCGGCAGTTTACTACTCGCGGCGATGGTCTGGCTCGCTATAGGCTGGGGTTTAAAGCCCTTGGCAGACATGGCCGAAACCCTGCGTGCCCGCCACAGCGGTTCACTTGAGCCATTGCAACTGGCACCGCTTCCCAGCGAACTTGAGCCCATGCAGGCGGCGCTCAACCGCATGCTCGCGCAGATTCAAGAAGTGCTTGGCCGCGAACGACGCTTCATTGCCGACGCTGCCCACGAAATGCGTACGCCACTCGCCGTGCTGCGGGTGCACGCGCAAAACCTGCTGGAGGCAGGCACAGAACAGGAACGTCGAGAATCGCTGGAATTCCTTATCGCAGGCGTTGATCGCACCAGCCGACTGGTCAACCAGTTGCTGACCATGGCGCGACTGGAACCCCAACCCAATCCGCCACCGCTACAGCGCATCGACCTCAGCGAAACCGTGCGTAATAGTCTCGTGCAACTGACACCGTGGTTGTTGAGCAAAAACCTTGAACTGATATTCGATGTCAGCGACCAGCCATTTTATGTATTCGCCAACCCCTCCGCCATCGACATCGCGCTGAACAACCTGATCACCAACGCAGCCAATTTCTCTCCCGAACACGGGGTAATCGCTGTGCAATTGACGCAGGCTGATGGCTTCTGTCATTTGACCGTCGACGACCAGGGACCGGGAATCGATGAGTCATGTAGAGAGCGAGTGTTTGAGCGTTTCTATAGCCGTGGAACGGCGCAAGGAGCCGGTTTGGGGCTAACCATCGTCAACACGATCGCCATGCGCTTGAACGGTCGTATCGAACTGGTAAACCGGGCCGAGGGAGGTTTGAGGGCTACGTTATCAATTCCAGCCAAAGAATAATCGCACAGCATCAAACGCTAGTTCGTTTTGCACAGTCGGTAAACATAGTGTGAGCCATGAGCTGCACCACATTTGTTGCTGAATCAGAACGCCCGCCAGCCATTACTTCCTCTGCGCGGAAAAGCACATTCGATACCATGCCAGCATTGTCCAAATGAGCATGGTATCGATGTCCTTTTCTCATGATGCTTGCACTGAGCACCATGGCCAACGCCATTGATAACATAGAGAGTATCGTAACCGTCACAATTTTTTACATAAAAATCAACCAGTTACGAGAGCGACTTACTCCCACTCAATAGTCGCCGGCGGCTTGCTCGACACATCATAAGTAACGCGGGAAATACCTTCGATCTCATTGATGATCCGGCCACTGACGGTTTCCAGCAGTTCGTAAGGCAGGTGCGCCCAACGCGCGGTCATGAAGTCGATGGTTTCCACGGCACGCAGGGCCACGACCCAGGCGTAGCGACGGCCATCGCCGACCACACCAACCGATTTCACCGGCTGGAACACCACGAAGGCCTGGCTGACCTTGTGGTACCAATCGGCCTTGCGCAGTTCTTCGATGAAGATGTGGTCGGCGCGACGCAGCAGGTCGGCGTATTCCTTCTTCACTTCACCCAGGATGCGCACGCCCAGGCCCGGGCCTGGGAATGGGTGGCGGTAGACCATGTCGTATGGCAGGCCGAGTTCCAGGCCCAGGCGGCGGACTTCGTCCTTGAACAGTTCACGCAGCGGTTCTACCAGCTTGAGGTTCATTTCCTCAGGCAGGCCACCGACGTTGTGGTGGGACTTGATCACGTGAGCCTTGCCACTTTTGGCGCCAGCCGACTCGATCACGTCAGGGTAGATGGTGCCCTGGGCAAGGTACTTGATGTTGTCCAGTTTGTTGGACTGGGCATCGAAGACGTCGATGAAGGTGCGACCGATGATCTTGCGCTTTTTCTCCGGGTCGGACTCGCCGGCCAGGTTGTTGAGGAACTGCTCCTCGGCGTTGGCACGGATCACCTTGACGCCCATGTTCTCGGCGAACATGGCCATCACTTGCTCGCCTTCGTGCAGGCGCAGCAGGCCGTTGTCGACGAATACGCAGGTCAGCTGGTCGCCGATGGCCTTGTGCAGCAACGCAGCAACCACCGAGGAGTCAACCCCGCCGGACAGGCCAAGCAGCACGTTGTCGGTGCCGACCTGGGCGCGCACCTGGGCGATGGCGTCTTCGGCGATTTTCGACGGGGTCCACAGGGCTTCACACTCGCAGATGTCGAGGATGAAGCGCGACAGGATGCGCCCGCCTTGCTTGGTGTGGGTCACTTCCGGGTGGAACTGCACGCCGTAGTAACGACGTTCGTCGCTGAACATGCCGGCAATCGGGCAGCTCGGGGTACTGGCCAGGATGTGGAAGTCCTGCGGCATCTTGGTGACCTTGTCACCGTGGCTCATCCATACGTCGAGGCCGAACAGGCCGTCAGCGTCGATGTGGTCTTCGATGCCGTCCAGCAGGCGGCTCTTGCCGACCACGTCGACACGGGCATAACCAAATTCACGCAGCTCGGAACCTTCGACCTTGCCGCCCAGTTGCTCGGCCATGGTCTGCATGCCGTAGCAGATACCGAAGACCGGCACGCCCAGGTCGAATACCGCTTGCGGGCAGCGCGGGCTGTCGGCTTCGTGCACGGACTCGGGGCCACCGGCGAGGATGACGCCTTTAGGGGCGAATTCGCGGATCGCTGCGTCATCCATGTCGAACGGGTGCAGTTCGCAGTACACGCCGATTTCACGCACGCGGCGGGCGATCAGTTGGGTGTACTGGGAACCGAAGTCGAGGATCAGGATGCGGTGGGCGTGAATGTCGAGGGCCATGAAGTCAGTCTCGTCTAATGAATCAGAAACAACTCGGGGCTGAAAGAACAGCCCCGGTTACTTAACGTTTTGCTGGAAGCCTCAACCTACGCGGTAGTTTGGCGCTTCCTTGGTGATCTGCACGTCGTGGACATGGGATTCAGCCATGCCGGCGCCGGTGATCCGTACGAACTCCGGCTTGGTGCGCATTTCTTCGATGTCGGCGCTGCCGGTGTAGCCCATCGAGGAGCGCAGGCCGCCCATCAGTTGATGGATGATCGCGCTCAGGGTGCCTTTGTACGGCACACGGCCTTCGATGCCTTCCGGGACGAGCTTCTCGGCGCCTGCCGAGGAGTCCTGGAAGTAACGGTCGGAAGAACCTTGCGCCTGGGACATGGCCCCCAGCGAACCCATGCCGCGGTAAGCCTTGTACGAACGGCCCTGGAACAGTTCGATCTCACCCGGCGCTTCTTCGGTACCGGCGAACATCGAGCCCATCATCACGCAGGAAGCACCGGCGACGATGGCCTTGGACAGGTCACCGGAGAAACGGATGCCGCCGTCGGCGATCAAAGGCACGCCTGTGCCTTCAAGGGCAGCGGCGACGTTGGCGATGGCGCTGATCTGCGGCACGCCCACACCGGCGACGATACGCGTGGTGCAGATCGAGCCAGGGCCGATACCGACCTTGACCGCATCGGCGCCGGCTTCGGCCAGGGCCTTGGCTGCAGCGCCAGTGGCGATGTTGCCGCCGATCACTTGAACGTCAGGGAAGTTCTGCTTAACCCAGCGCACGCGGTCGATCACGCCCTTGGAGTGACCGTGGGCAGTGTCGACCACCACCACGTCAACACCGGCAGCAACCAGCGCCGAAACGCGGTCGCCGGTGTCTTTACCGGTACCCACGGCGGCGCCAACACGCAGACGACCTTGGTCATCCTTGCTGGCCAGCGGGTAAGCCTTGGCTTTTTCGATGTCGTTGACGGTCATCATGCCTTTGAGGGCAAACTTGTCGTCGACGATCAGCACGCGCTCGATGCGGTGCTTGTGCAGCAGTTCGCGCACATCGTTCTTGTCGGCGCCTTCCTTGACAGTGACGAGGCGCTCTTTAGGCGTCATCACTTCGCGGACGGTGACTTCAAGGCGGTTCTCGAAACGCACGTCACGGGAAGTGACGATGCCGACCAGGTCGCCATCGTGCAGCACCGGAACGCCGGAGATGTTGTGCAGACGGGTCAGGTCGAACAGGTCACGCACGGTAGCGTCAGCTTCGATGGTGATTGGATCTTTCACCACACCGGCTTCGTAACGCTTGACCTTGCGCACTTCGGCAGCTTGCTGCTCGATGGTCATGTTCTTGTGGATGATGCCGATGCCGCCTTCCTGAGCCATGGCGATGGCCAGACGGGCTTCGGTGACGGTGTCCATGGCAGCGGAAACCAGGGGAATATTCAGCTCGATGCCACGGGTTAGGCGGGTCTTGAGACTGACTTCGTTAGGAAGCACCTCGGAATAACCGGGCACTAGGAGAATGTCGTCGAATGTCAGAGCTTCTTGGCTGATACGCAGCATCGCGGGGGCTCCCGAGCGGGAAAATGGAAGCGCGCCATTATATACATGCACCCTGCCAGGCTCAATGTAAAACTCTGACAAACTTGGTATTACTGATAGATGGAGAAAACCTTCTACATGGGTATCGCTTAAAGCTCGACTTTGACCCAGGCGATCTTCTGGTCCAACCAATCGGCAAATTCGTCGATAAAGCTCTGCTTGAAGCCCGCCTCTGCCCAGTTGTTGAAGATGAACCCCAGGTTGGAAAACCCGCATTCCTGCAGGAACAGGAAGCCGTTGATGTCATCTTCATGCCCACACAGCGGGCAGGTGAAGTTGTCGGTGTGGCCGGGCATCCAGTCTTCCAGGCTTTCGAACAGCGCCTCGCCGACTTCCTTGAGGCATTCCGGGCAACCTGCCTCTTCGAGAAAGCCCTTGGCCGGCGTATAGATGCAACGTTTGTAGATGATCTCCAGGCCATTGACCGGCTCATTGAACGGCAGCGCCTCGGGATGCAGCACCACGGCGCGGGCACCATCGGCCAGGGCGTAGGCCATGCGGTTACCCGTGCGGCCGCAGGTGGTCAGCTCTTCCTTGACGATGTTCTTGCGCACCAGCCAGCGCACGATTGCCCGAGCGCGGGGTTCGTGGACGGGCAAGGTGGAGATTTTGGGGACGAGGATGCTTTGGGAGTTCATGGAAGTCCTGCGGTGTGGCGTCTGGCGCCATCGGGGGCAAGCCCCCTCCCACATTTTGAATTGTGAATACGTTCAAAGGTGGGAGGGGCTTTCCCCCGATGGGGCCCTAAAGGCTGGCAGCTTAATCCCTGCTCCACACAGGTCAAGTGCTCAAATACCGCCCGATCAACGCAATACCACTGGCCAGCACCAACCAGGTCACCAAACGCACAAACGCCTCACGAGACATGCGCATCGTCAGCCTGCGTCCACACCAAAGCCCGAAGACCATCGCGGGCAACAGGCAAACCGCCAACATCAACAAGGGCAGATCCGCATATACCCCGGCAATCAGAAACAAACTCAGGCGCACCACCGTGCTGCAACTGATCAGCGCACTTTGTGTGGCCCGCGCCGCGTCCTTGGATAATCGGCTGTTGAGATAAATGGCGTATAAAAAGCCGCCACTGCCAAACAACGCACCAAACAAGCCGCCCACCGTGCCCATGGGGATCGACCAACCTGCCGCCAGCTGCGTCGGCCGGGCTTTCACCGCCAGGCTATAAAGGGCGTAGGCACTGATAAACAGCCCCATCAACAGCAGCAACAGATCCGAATGCAGATTGAGCAAAAACACCACGCCCAGGGTGCAGCCAATCGCCATGCATGGCAGCAATCGCAGCAGCTCCGACGTGTTCACCTCCCGTCGCGTTTGCAGCAGGCCGCCAAAAGCCGCGACAAAATCCAGCAGCACCAGCAGCGGGATTATCTTCGACAGCGGCATAAACATCAGCAGGACCGGCCCCGCCACCAACGCCGTACCGAAACCGGCGATGCCAAACACGATATAGGCCACCACAATGCCCAGGCCGATCACCAGCCAATCCACCGCTCCGAACGACCACTGACTCATCCACTCAACCGCGCTCATGGCTTATTCCTTGAAAGACCTGGCCTTCACTTTAGCCATGGGTGAGTGTTGCGACTAATATCTTCAAAGCCATCCAGCCATCTCAAAAAGGCATGACCCGTGATTTCTAACCGGCAACTGCGTTACTTCGTCGAAATCGTCGACAGCGGCAGCTTCAGCGCTGCCGCCGAGCGTCTGTTCGTGGCGCAGTCGGCCTTGAGCCGGCAGATCAAGGCGCTGGAAAACCAACTGCAGACCTCCTTGTTCGAGCGCACCGCTCGCCAGCCGCGACTGACGGCGGCCGGTGAAGCCTTTTATCCCCGGGCGCGCAATCTGTTGAGTGAGTTACTCAAGGCCAGCGAAATGGCCATGCAGGTGGGCAATGGCCAACTCGGCACCTTGCGCCTGAGTCATTCAAGCACCGTGCCGATGAGCGGCGCGTTATTGCAGGGCATCAGCACCTGGCTGGAACGCTGCCCCGGAGTGTCGATGGATATTGTCAAACTCTCCTCCGAGGCCCAGCTGGAAGAAATCGCCGACGGTCGCCTGGACGTCGGCCTGTTGCGCTTGCCGGTGTTGCGCCAGCGCGAAGGCGTGCGCGTGGTGCCGTTGTACACCGAGCCGTTGGTGTTGGCGGTACCGCCGAATCACCCAATGGCACACAGCGCCACACCGGTGGAATTGGCCCGGCTCAAGGATGAAGCGTTTATCTCGATCCCTCATCCACAACGTGGCGGGCTGAGTTATTTGTCGGCAGAGCTATGCATGCGCGCCGGTTTTTTCCCCAGGGCGGCGCGAGTGATGTCTCGCAAAACTACGCAGTTGCAATTGATCCAGGCCGGCTTCGGCATTGCCCTGCTACCCAAGTCCATGCAGGACATCGCGCCTGCGAACCTGCACTTCTTGCCCCTGGCCGACCCGGACTGTCACAGCACCGTAGCCTTGGCCTGCGCGCAACTGCCGAGCACGCTGGTGGAGCAATTCTGTCAAACGCTGCACGAATGCCTATAAACTGCCGCCCATGATTAAAGATCCCTTTGCCCGCCTGGGCCTGGACCGCGAAGTCCTGACTGTCAGCCAGCTCAACGGCCGTGCGCGGGTGTTGCTGGAAGACGTGTTCACCAATATCTGGGTCGAAGGCGAGATCTCCAACCTCGCCCGCCCGGCCTCCGGCCATGTGTATTTCACCCTCAAGGACAGCGGCGCCCAGGTGCGTTGCGCGCTGTTTCGCAATAACGCGGCACGGGTGCGCCAGGCGTTGAAGGACGGCCTGGCGGTCAAGGTGCGCGGCAAGGTCTCGTTGTTCGAGGGCCGCGGTGACTACCAGTTGATTCTCGATACGGTGGAGCCCGCCGGTGATGGCGCGCTGCGCCTGGCCTTCGATGCGCTGAAAGAGAAGCTCAGCGCCGAAGGGTTATTCAGTGCCGAGCGCAAAGTCTCATTGCCGGCGCATCCACAAAAGATCGGCATTATCAGCTCACCGACCGGTGCGGTGATCCGCGACATCATCAGCGTGTTCCGCCGTCGGGCACCGAACATTGAACTGACCCTGATCCCCACCGCCGTGCAGGGCCGCGAAGCCATCGCGCAGATTGTGCGCGCATTGAAACTGGCCGACGCGCGTGGCTTCGACGCGTTGATCCTGGCCCGTGGCGGCGGCTCGCTGGAAGATCTCTGGTGTTTCAACGAGGAAGCCGTGGCCCGAGCGGTGGACGCCTGCGTTACGCCCATCGTCAGTGCCGTCGGCCATGAAACCGATGTGTCCATCTGCGATTTTGTCGCGGACGTGCGTGCGCCTACGCCCTCTGCCGCCGCCGAGTTGCTCGCACCGGACGCCAGCCACCTGGTGCGCCAGGTCGACAACCTGCACCGCCGCCTGGTGATGCTGATGCGCAACCGGTTGACCCACGACCGCCTGCGCCTGGAAGGCATGGCCCGGCGCCTGCGTCACCCGGGCGAGCGTTTGCGCCAACAGGCCCAGCGCCTGGATGATCTGGACATGCGCCTGCGCCGCGCCTTCGAGCGCAGCCTCAATACCCGTCGCGAGCGCCTGATCCGCCTGGAAACCCGCCTCGCCGGCCAGCATCCGGGGCGTCAACTGGCGCTGTTGCGCCAGCGCCTGGACAGCCTCGCCGAACGCCTGCCCCGTGCCATGCGCGAAGGTCTCAAGGCGCGGCGCCTGCAGCTGCAAAGCCAGGTGCAGACGTTGCAGGTGGTCAGCCCGTTGGCAACCCTGGGTCGTGGCTACAGCATCCTGCTCGACGAGCGCGGCCAGGCCATTCGCAATGCCGCACAAACCCACACCGGCCAGCGCCTGACCGCGCGTCTCGGTGAAGGCCAATTGCAAGTGCGGGTGGAAGACAACCACCTGACACCCGTCACCCTTTCGCTACTGGATTGATTGATGCCACGTCTATTGAGCTTGTTGCTGTTGTTGTGCCTGGCCGTTAACGCCCACGCTGACAGCTATATCACCCGCACCTTGAACAAGCCGGTGCCGGGTGGCGTGGCGGTGGTCGAACTCGGCCCGTCCGCCACGGCGCCGAAGGCCACCTACCAAGGCAAGCCGGTGCTGGTGGTCAAGGAGCAGGACAACTGGCTGGCGATTGTCGGCATTCCATTGACGGTCAAGCCTGGTAATGAGCGCATCAGCAGCGGCGGGCGCAACCTGCCGTTTGTCGTCGGCTATAAAAAGTATCCGGAACAGCGCATCACCTTGAAAAACAAAAGCCAGGTCAACCCCGACCCCGCGCAGCTCAAGCGCATCGAAGGTGAACTGGCCGTGCAGCTCAAGGCTTACCGCAGCTTCAGCCCCAACCTGCCGAGCAACCTGGTGCTGGACAAACCGGTAAACGGCCCGCTGTCGAGCAAGTTCGGCGTGCGCCGTTTCTTCAACGGTGAAGAACGCAACCCGCATTCGGGCCTGGATTTCGCCGTGCCGGCGGGCACGCCCATCAAGACACCGGCAAATGGCAAGGTGATCCTGGTCGGCAACTACTTCTTCAACGGCAATACCGTGTTCGTCGACCATGGCCAGGGCTTTATCAGCATGTTCTGTCATATGTCGAAGATTGATGTGAACGTGGGCCAGCAACTGGTCCGCGGCGCGGTAGTGGGCAAGGTCGGGGCAACCGGCCGAGCGACCGGGCCGCATATGCATTGGAATGTCAGCCTTAACGATGCCAGGGTCGACCCGGCAATTTTTATCGGGGCATTTCAGCCTTAACCGGCATGCCTGGGCGCCGCCTCCCCCGCGCGCCCTTCTATCTCCCCGCCTACCCTGAACCGCGCTGATTTCGCTGCGGCACGCTCGCTCCTGCTTACATTTGCAGCAGGAACCGCCGGATGGTCAATACGCACCCAACCTACGCGTTACCGGGAGCGTAACGACGATATGAACATTCCATTCATCCTGCGAGTGTCCGCTTATGCCTATCCTTCTCAAGGCTGTTCCGCACAGCCCCCTTGACGCCTTTTTTCGTCGCTCTCTCGACGACGTCAGCCCCAACCGCCCCGCGGATACACACGTGCCCGCCGACTCCCCGCCAGCTGTCTTGAGCTACGCTCCAGACGATCTGACGCTGCCCACGTCTTCTGGCATTGCCCCCGTTGGTGTGCATTACCCCAAGCTCGTGAAGCAGTTCAACGTCAGTCAACAACGCGCGTTCCTCACCCAGCACGACAGCCTCACGCAGGACATGCAGCGCCTGCAAAGCGAACAACCGAGTTTCAAGGCCTTTGTGCAGGCGCAACTTGAACAGGCCTTTCCAGACCTGCGCCCCCTTGACGCCGACACCATCAGTTTCAATCGCTACCGCAGCGACGGCGACGAGGAAACACCGCTGTCATCAGAACCTCTGATGAAGGCCCTCGGTGAACAGGTGCGCAACATCCTGGCCAACCCGAATACGCTCCTGCACGCAGAACGCAAGGTACGCAGCGAATTCTCGACTCGCCCCACGCCTGCCGATGAGCCCCAGGCGCTGAGCACCTCCAGCACATTGCAATCGATTGCCCGCGCCATTGCCACGCAATATCCGGCTTATCTTCAAGCGTTCTGGAGTACGCCACGGCAAAAGCCGATGGATGCGCAGATCGAGGAAATCCTGAACGCCCCGCAACCGCCTCATATTCCGCAAGACAGGTTGTTGAGCCTGCACAAACACCAACTCTCGACCCTGGCCGCGCTGCGTGTCAGCGATGGCACCCTGAGCCCGGCCAGCAAACGCTTGATTGATATCGCCTTGCAATATCCCACGCTGGCCGATCGCGAACGTCAGTTCCCCAATGGCGCACGCCCGGGCGTGTACCCCATCACCTTGGATGACGGCACCGAGCACGGTGCCATGCTGGCGGGCAGTTTCCTCATCACCAGCACCGACGGCTCCTCTGCCACCCCGCCAACCTGGTCGAAAGACGGCAGGCGCCTTGCGCTCAACCACCTCAATGGCCCCGTCGTGCTGTACACCCCCGGTGAGGGTTTCGAGGAGTTCACAACCCCGGCTCAGGCACGCCAGGCGTTGGCAGCGCGCCTTGACCAGGGCGGGATAGATGCCGAACTGCTGCGGCAAACCGCGCCGCAGTCAGTACATGACCAACCCGAAGCGCCTTCAGGCAATGACCTGATGCGCAGTGTTGAACCCTTGGGCGGCGATGTGCTGGCGGAAGCAATCCCCTTGATGCTCAAACGCCAGGAGGCGCAGATCAATGCGCGCCTGACCCAGGCACTGGCGCCGCCAGCCACTGGTAGCAGCAACGCATTGCTGGATCCGGCGGCAATGCAAAGCCTCAATGACGCGGCAAACGCACTTTTTGTATTCGATGGCACCAATGCCATGCTGGCACGCGACGTCAAACTGGCTGAAAAGCTGCAACCCGAATGGTTGAAAAAGCTTGAGCCGGCTCAAGAGGCGCTCTACGAAAAGCTGGAGCATGCCGAGCAGGAAAGTTCGAACCAGCTGGCGTCACTGCTGGAAAAGATCCCATCCCTGGCGGATTTTTCCCGGGATCGGTTGAATCAAGCGCTCAGCCGACAGTACCCGACGGCACAGCTGAGCGCTGACCAGCTGATGGTGCGGGTCGACACCCGCACGACCATTCACAGCGGCCGGGGCAGTGGCCCCAAAACAACGTTCCCCGCACAGCACTCAGTGTCCCTGACCGACCTGGCATTGCAAAACCCCAGTGGTTTCCCACCCGTAGAACGCGGCCAGTCCACCCATATCACCCTGACGCTGGCGCTGGTCGACACCCAGGGCAAGCCCATCCTCAATGCCAAGGGCGAGCAAGTCATCCTTGATACCGAAGCGCTTAAAGCACTGGTCAACACCACGGATGTGGGCGGCGAATACACCAAGCGGCTTGAACAGGAACTGGCGACTGACACCTCGTCGGGCCCCTCAGCCCAACTGCGCGCAGCCTGGAAAGCCAACCTGAATGACCTGATGGCCAAGGAAGGTTTTCTCGCCCAACTCAACCCCGACGCCTATCAGACAGAGGCCAGCCAGGACAAATCGACAAAACGCGCTGCGCAATGGGTCGCAGCGGTCCTGGATTATCCCGACCCGGCCAATCGCCCTGAGGTTGATGGCAAGACCATCGTCGCCAACAGCCTGGTGCAATACGGTTTACCTGTCCAAGGTGTGCTGGTGATAGGCAATCAGGTGGACTCATCATTAGTGCTGTACACACCCGATGCTCCCGATGGCCTCGTGTTTCGCGAAGTCGCGGACCGGGCCGCGCTGAACGCGCTGCTGGAAAAAGATGAGTGGAAGGCTTACGCCGCACGAAGAAAGTCACCGGTGAACAAAGATGACTTCGTCTCGTTCATTGACGCCGCCAAGAAGCGCCTGGCTAACCCATTGGCAATAAAGGATCCCTATGAAATGACCAGCCTGGCCGTCCAGGCGCTGAAACTCAAGGGAGGCGATATGACCCTCGAGCCGATAACGGGCAATGTCGAGGATCACCTATACAAGCAGCATGTGCAGCTGGTGATAGACAAGGCCGACTACCAATCCGTCAGCAGCGCCGAAGTGGCGGCCCAGTCGAAAATCAACAAAGTCGAGTTCGGAATTGAAGTAGGCATGCTGCTGCTGGACCTGGTGCCGATACTCGGCAAAGGTTTATCTGCTGGCGTTCGCCTGGGCAAAGCGGCGGTAACTGCGTTGCGCGCCAATAGCCGACTCTTGCCACACCTGATCAAGAATCCTGGCCTGGGCCGTGGGATCTACGCCGACTTTTCCTTGGCTGCAGCGCGCATCCCCAACCTTCGCGCTGCGCCAATGCGGCCGGTATTCGGTGCGTCAAAGGCTGTAGATGCCAACCCGTTACGCGCTGGTGCAAGGGCGCTGCCGGCGCCAGCCGGCCCCGCGCCAGCTATCGCCTCCACCAGCAGTGGTGTCGGGCGCGCTGTCGTGCAGCCACCACCCCTGCCGGCCACGCCGAGTCGTGACCTGAGTGCATACGCCAGGCCCAATGATATTATCCAGGGCCGTACGTTAGGCACCAACGGTACCTATAACGTCGACGGTGATTGGTACATCCACTTTACCGACAGTACCAACGTAAGCAGGGTCTACCAGATCGATTCGGCATTTCATGCACGCAGCGGATGGGTCAATATCATCGACCCCAACGCCCCGCAGACAGCGCCTCGAAGCAGCAGAATCGTGGCCACCGTGCAACACGCAGGCAACGGGGAATGGCGGCTGAATCACCGACCTGGAGGAGCGCCGACGCCGGTAGCGCAAGCATCAACACTGGCACCAACTGCAGGGGCTGAGGGGGCTGCGGGGGCTGCTGGAGCAGAAGCGCCCGCCAAGAAAGGATTGCCCGATATCGAGTACTTCAAACTCAATAACGGCCGGCTGGTCGAGAGTGACTTCACTCAAAAGACCCTGCCGGTGGCCCGATATTGGTTTCGGCGGGACTTATATGACTTCTACAGGAAAATGCTCACCCCAGGCCAGATGCCACCGCGTCCGCCTCGACTGGAGCTAGCACCCGGTACATCGCCAGCGGACCTGCTGCGCAGGGCCTATGAGATCAGCGACGTCGTCATATTGGGCGAGTCCCATCGCGACATTGCCAGTTTCCAGATGATCAAGGAGAGCATGCAGGCCCTTAAGGACGCCCATGTCACTGCCCTCTATCTAGAGGGCACCGAAGCCGATGCAGCAGGCCAACTCTTGGATACCGGCCTCGGTGCTCACCGGCCATCAGGCGCGTCGCCCTCACTTCAGGAATTGGTGAAACTTGCCAATGACTACGGCATATCCGTGAGACCCCTTGAACACCGCTACCTGACACGGCGAGCGGACATGCCTGATTTCTACAAGTACGTGTGGGACAACGACAACGGCATCATGCGCCTGCAGGAATTCAACTACTACGCGACGCGTCTCCTGCAAAGCCGCAGGCCAGGTGAGAAAGTACTGGCCTTGGTCGGCAGGGCTCATATGAATACGGCCCGCAACGTTCCAGGCCTGGCCGAACTCAATGGCGGAGTAGGGATAAGCGTGTACCCGAATACAACATTCAACAAGAGTACTGCCATCAATGGCCCCACAATCCAACGGGATCCCGGAGCCAGCGTGATGAATGGCTATACGGCGGGGGACTATCAGGTTTTCCAGAAAAGCACCTGAATGCTCCTCGTCATTACTGGGATGCAATGGTGAAGGCATCACCATTGCATCTCTGAATAACTAACGAGACAATAAAACCTCCCAACATCAAATTGCGCCCGCCTTGAAACCGCCGCAATAACACCAACAAAAAACCATAAAGGCAGCAATAAATACCTCGAAATTTAATTTTTTACAGAAAACCTATCAATTTTTTCCGATCACTTGCCATCTCCCCTGCCCACGGTTAGGGTTGGGCTTATGAAAACCTCTCACACCCTCATTCAGCTCCGCCAGCACCGCAGCCTGTGCCTCGTCAGCGCACGACTGCCAGGCTGAATCGATCTGCCTCGTCCTTCGCTCCATCCCCAATAACAGCTCCATGGCAGGCCGCCTCTTCTCGGCCCCTACACAAAGGATTTCCCGATGAGCATGCTTAAAGACCCGTCTTCCAAGTACCGCGCGTTCCCGACTATCGATATTCCGGACCGCACCTGGCCATCCAAGACCATCACCGCCGCGCCGATCTGGTGCAGCTCCGACCTGCGTGATGGTAACCAGTCGTTGATCGAGCCGATGGATGCTGCGAAAAAACTGCGTTTCTGGAAGACCCTGGTTGCCGTCGGCGTGAAGGAAATCGAAGCGTCGTTCCCGGCCGCATCGCAAACCGACTTTGATTTCGTGCGCACCCTGATCGAAGACAACCATATCCCCGAGGACACCACCATCCAGGTGCTGACCCAGGGCCGTGAAGACTTGATCGCACGCACCTTCGAATCCCTGCGCGGTGCCAAGAAGGCCATCGTGCACTTGTACAACGCTACGTCACCGTCGTTTCGCCGCATTGTGTTCAACCAGGACAAGGACGGCATCAAGGCCATCGCGGTCAACGCAGCCAAGCTGTTTGTCAAATATGCTGCCCAGCAGCCGGAAACCCAGTGGACCTTCGAATACTCCCCGGAGACCTTCAGCGCGACCGAACTCGAGTTCGCCAAGGAAGTCTGCGACGCAGTGATCGAAGTGTGGAACCCGACGCCCGAGCACAAGATGATCCTCAACCTGCCGGCCACGGTTGAATGCGCCACGCCGAACATCTATGCCGACCAGATCGAATGGTTCGGTCGCCATATCAACCGTCGCGATAGCGTGATCATCAGCCTGCACACCCATAATGACCGTGGCACTGGCGTAGCCGCCACCGAGCTGGGCCTGATGGCTGGCGCCGACCGCGTCGAAGGCTGCCTGTTCGGCAACGGCGAGCGTACCGGCAATGTCGACCTGGTGACCGTGGCGCTGAACCTCTACACACAAGGGGTTAACCCCGAACTGGACTTCTCCGATATCGACGGCGTGCGCAAGGTCGTCGAAGAGTGCAACCAGATCCAGGTGCACCCACGTCACCCGTATGTGGGCGACCTGGTCCACACCGCGTTCTCCGGCTCCCACCAGGACGCGATCCGCAAGGGCTTCGCCCAGCAGAAAGACGACGCGCTGTGGGAAGTACCGTACCTGCCGATCGACCCGGCCGACATTGGCCGCAGCTACGAAGCCGTGATCCGCGTGAACAGCCAGTCGGGCAAAGGCGGCATCGCCTACCTGCTGGAGCAGGAATACGACATCAGCTTGCCGCGCCGCATGCAGATCGAATTCAGCCAGGTGGTACAGGCCGAGACCGACCGCGTTGGCCTGGAAATGACCGCACCGCAGATCTACGCCCTCCTGCAGCGCGAATACTTGCAAGCCAACACCCCGTACGCGCTGGTCAGCCATCGTTTGCAGGAAGAAAACGGCAACAGCTTTGTCGAGGTGGAAGTCTCCGGCAAGGGCCAGGGCGAAACCAACCTGCACTGGAAAGGCAAAGGCAACGGTGCGCTGGAAGCCTTGGTGGCTGGCCTGCCGATTGGCGTGGAGATCATGGACTACAACGAGCATGCAATCGGCGCGGGCACCAACGCCAAGGCGGCAGCCTACATTGAACTGCGTGTGAACGGCGAGCGTCCGGTGCATGGCGTGGGTATCGATGAGAACATCACTACAGCCAGCTTCAAGGCGCTGTTCAGTGCGCTGAACCGCTCGTTGAGTCAGCAGGAAGCGAAGGCGGCGTAAGTTATCGGCGCAATGCAAAAGGCCCCTGGGTGAGAATCCAAGGGCCTTTTTACTTGGGCTATGGTGGTGCTGCTGATGGCCTCATCGGGGGCAAGCCCCCTCCCACATTTGAAGGTATTCACAAGTCAAAAAGTGAGAGGGGACTTGCCCCCGATGGCGGCCTGTCAGACAAACTGAAAACTATCGGCATCCAGATTCGCTGGGAATTTGGTGCGATACGCTGCCAACTCAGCCGCCTCCAGGCACACCTGAAACACTCCGTCCGCCTCGCCTGCACTCAGCAAGGTCTCGCCCTGGAAATCCAGTACCTGGCTATCCCCCGTATACGCAAAGCCCTTGCCATCCGTCCCGACCCGGTTCACTGCCGCCACGTAACACAGGTTTTCAATCGCCCGCGCCGGCAGCAAGCGGTTCCAATGCTGACGCCGCGCACCGGGCCAATTGGCGGTGTACAGCAGCAGGTCGGTGTCCTGGGCATCCCGACTCCATACCGGGAAGCGCAGGTCGTAGCAGATCAGCGGACGAATACGCCAGCCCTTCAACTCAAACTGCACCTGACGCTCGCCGGGGGTGTAGTGATCGTGTTCACCGGCCATGCGGAACAGGTGGCGCTTGTCGTAATGCAGCACCTCGCCATCCGGCCTGGCCCACAGCAAGCGGTTGCGATGGCTGCCATCAGCGGCCTGGATAATCACGCTACCGGTGATCACCGCGTTGTACTTGGCCGCCTGGGCCTGGAGCCATTGATGGGTCGGGCCGTTTTCCGGCTCGGCCAGAGTGGCCGACTCCATGGAGAAACCGGTGGTGAACATTTCCGGCAGCACGATCAAATCGGCGCCGATGGCCTGCTCAAGCAGCAGTTGAAAATGCTCGAGGTTGGCCTGGCGGTCATGCCATACCAGGGTGGTCTGGATCAGGGCGATATTGAGGTTCGGTAGTGCACTCAGATCACGCATAGTTTTTCCGCCGCCTGTTGCAGCGTCTCCTCGCGTTTGGCAAAGCACAAGCGCACCAGGCGCTGGCCTTGGGGTGGGTGCTGGTAGAACACCGAGACCGGAATGGTTGCCACGCCTTGTTCGCGGGTCATCCACAGCGACATGGCAACGTCATCCAGGTCCGGCCGAATCTTTGAGTAATCCACCAGTTGGAAGTAAGTGCCGGCCACCCGGGTAAAGCTGAAGCGCGACGGCGCCAGCAGGCCGCAGAACAAGTCACGCTTGGCTTGGTAAAACGCCGGCAGTTCTTCAACGTGCTCCGGGTGCTCGGCCATGAAGTCTGCCAAAGCGTACTGCAAAGGGGTCACGCCGCAGAAGTTGACATATTGATGCACCTTGCGCAGCTCGGCGCTGAGGGCCGGGGGAGCGACCACGTAGCCGGTTTTCCAGCCGGTTACGTGATAGGTCTTGCCGAAGGAGCTGACCACGAAAGCGCGCTGATACAGCTCTTCGTGGGCAAGAACACTGATGTGGGGCACACCGTCGAACACCAGATGTTCGTAGACCTCATCGCTGACCAGGTAGATATCGCGGTCGCGGATCAGTTCGGCCAACTGGTCCAGCTCGGCACGGCTGATCAGTGCGCCAGTCGGGTTATGGGGCGAGTTGATGATGATCATGCGGGTGCGCGGTGACAGCGCCGCCTTGATCTTCTCGAAGTCGAGGGCAAAACCGTCCAGGCTCAGTTGCACGTGCACGCAACGACCACCGGCCAGCTCCACCGAGGGCTCATAGCTGTCGTAGCTGGGGTCGAACACGATGACTTCATCGCCATTGCGAATCACCGCCTGGATCGCACAGAAGATCGCCTCAGTGGCGCCAGGGGTGATGGTCACCTCGCTGTCGGCATTGACTATGGCGCTATAACTGCGAGCAACCTTGGCGGCCACCTGCTGCCGCAACACGGGCAAGCCGGTCATGGGCGCGTATTGGTTGTGACCCAGAGCGATATGCTTGCCCACTGCGTCGAGCAAACCTTGCGGGCCATTGAAATCCGGGAAACCCTGGGACAGGTTGAGCGCGCCGGTTTCAGCAGCGAGTTGCGACATGGTGGTGAAAATGGTCGTGCCGACGTTCGGCAGCTTGCTGGTGATCATCGAAGGCCCCTGCAGGTGAGCCCCAAGTTTTAAGCTGCCAATTGCATCGGGTCAAGGCACAAACGGTCGCGCATAAAAAAGGGCTCCAAAGGAGCCCTCTCTTGCAGCTTGTCGCTCACAACTTAAAGCGCCTGCTATTTCTTGTCGCGACGCTTCTTGTCGGCCTTCTTGTGGTGAGTCATCAAACGACGCTTCTTGTTCACCTGACGGTCGGTCAGTGTGTTCTTGTTGCCTTCGTATGGGTTCTCGCCACCCTTGAACTCGATGCGGATCGGCGTACCGACCAGTTTCAAGACTCGGCGGTAAGTGTTTTCCAGGTAACGCACGTAGGACTTGGGCACCTTCTCGATCTGATTACCATGGATCACGATAATCGGCGGGTTGGCACCACCCAAGTGGGCGTAACGCAGTTTGATCCGGCGGTTGTTGACCATCGGCGGGGCGTGCTCGCCCACGGCGTCTTCGAGGATCTGGGTCAGGCGGTTGGTCGGCCAACGGGTAACCGCAGACTTGAACGAGTTCTGTACGGAGGCGTAGAGGTTGCCTACGCCCGTACCGTGCAGTGCCGAGATAAAGTGGATATCGGCAAACTCAACGAAGAACAACCGACGCTGCAGCTCAATCTTGACGAAATCGCGCTCGCTCGGCGTCATGCCGTCCCACTTGTTGATCGCGATCACCAGGGCCCGACCGGCTTCCAGGGCAAAGCCCAGCAGGTTGAGATCGTGGTCTACCACGCCCTCGCGGGCGTCCATCACGAAGATCACCACGTTGGCGTCTTTGATTGCCTGCAGGGTTTTGACCACGGAGAACTTTTCAACTTCTTCGTGGATCTTGCCGCGCTTGCGCACACCCGCGGTGTCGATCAGCGTGTACTTCTCGTCGTTACGCTCGAACGGGATGTAGATACTGTCGCGAGTGGTGCCGGGCTGGTCGTAGACGATAACGCGGTCTTCACCGAGCATGCGGTTGACCAGCGTCGACTTGCCGACGTTCGGGCGACCAATGATGGCGATCTTGATACCGTCTTTTTCGCTCGGGCCAGGAATGCGCTTGGCTTCCTCGCCTTCGGCAACGATCTCTTCATCACCCTCTTCTTCCTCGACGTCATCCTTGGGGAAATCGCGCAGGGCGATTTCCAGCATCTGGGTGATGCCGCGACCGTGGGCACCGGCGACCGGGATCGCGTCTCCCAGGCCCATCGGGCTGAATTCGGCACGGGCCGCCTCAGGATCGATGTTGTCGATCTTGTTGGCGACCAGATAGGAACGCTTGTTACGCTTGCGCAGGTGCTCGCCAATCATCTGGTCGGCAGCGGTGTAGCCGGCGCGGGCGTCCACCAGGAACAGCACGACATCGGCTTCTTCAATAGCCAGCAGCGACTGCTCGGCCATCTTTTCGTCCATGCCATGCTCGTCACCGGAGATACCACCGGTGTCGACGATAATGTAGGAGCGCCCTTGCCACTTTGCCTCACCGTATTGGCGATCACGGGTCAGACCGGACAAGTCGCCGACGATGGCGTCGCGAGTCCTGGTCAGGCGGTTGAACAAGGTGGACTTGCCGACGTTAGGTCGGCCCACCAGGGCGATTACGGGAACCATGCGGCTCTCCACTTCGTTATTTCAGAAAATACAAAAGCCGCTGCAGGGCAGCGGCTGGTGCTCGGGGCAGCATCGTCAGATGCCGCATGCCCCGCCGAAGCAGGGCCGCCTGGGTGTTACCCCAAGCATAGTTCTTACTTGATGGTCAGGGCTTCCAGCGTGCCGCCGTTGCCATACACATAAAGCATGTTACCTACCACCAGCGGGCGTGCACGCAGGCCGTCGCTGTCAATACGCTGGCGACCCACAAAGCGACCGTCCACCTGGCTCAGCAGGTGCAGGTAACCTTCGAAGTCACCTACCGCTACGTAGCTGGAGAAAACTTCCGGAGCCGACAGTTGACGGCGAGCCAGTGAGTCGTTGCTCCACAGTGCGGTGGTGGAACGCTCATCGACGCTTTCAACCGTGCCGGAGGCCAGGCTCACATAGACGCTGCCAAACCCTTGGGCGACACCCGCATAGCTGGAAGCATCACGCTGCCAGTTGACGCGACCGCTTTGCAGGTCCAGCGCGGCAACACGGCCCTGATAGGTGGCGACATAAAGGGTTTCACCCGACAGCAGCAAGCCACCGTCGATGTCCACGACGCGATCCAGCTCGGAACGACCTTGTGGGATAGCCACACGGGTTTCCCAGGCCGGCACGCCGTTCTGGGTATTCAGGGCGACCACTTTACCGGTCGACAGGCCGGCAACGGCGAGGTTGTTGGTCACAATCGGACCACTGGTACCGCGCAGGGTCAACACCGCCGGAGTGCTGTCGTACAACCAACGCTGGTCGCCGGTGGAGGCCTCCAGGCCGATCACGCGATCATCCTGGGTTTGTACCACGACGATATCGCCGTTGGTCGCAGGTGCCGAGAGCACTTCACTGGTCACGCGAGCGCGCCATTTCTCTTCGCCGGTGCTGGAGTCGAGTGCGACCACATCACCTTTGAGCGTGCCGATCAGAACCATGCCGTAGCCGACGCCCACACCACCGGAAACCGGCAGTTCGAGGTCTTTTTTCCACTTCACATCGCCATTCATGCGATCCATGGCAATGACGACGCCGGTGGAGTCGGTGGCGACGATGTTGTCGCCGTCAATAGCCGGCTGCAACAGGTTGTAGAGGTCGCCCTGACCATCACCGACGGAGCGGCTCCATTGCTTTTGCAGGACCACTTCTTCCTTGAAGCTGGTCAGCTCGGCAGGCGGCAGTTCTTTTTTGCTGTTGCTGCTGCAACCCGCGGCCAAAACGGCCAGAGCCAGCAATGCTGCATGTTTCCAACGGATCACGTCACGCATCCCCTTTGGCCAAGTCGTCGAGCTTGATTTGTAAGCCACCGACCGCCGCTTCATCAGACAGCGCCGCCTTGGCTTTTTGGTACGCAGCATGGGCTTCGTCGGTACGACCCAATTGGACCAACAGGTCGCCCTTGAGCTCTTCGCGAGTGGCCACGAATGCCTTGTCAGCATCGCCGTCGAGCAGTTTGAGTGCTTCGTCAGCCTTGTTCTGTGCCGCCAATACCTGTGCCAGGCGCTGACGTGCGATTTCACCCAGGGTCGGGTTGGTCGGCTTGTCGGCGATGGCCTTCAGTTCGGTGGCGGCGTCATCCAGCTTGCCGGTGTCGACCGCGACTTTCGCGACGAACAGGCTACCGTACTGGGCGTAAGTGCTGCCGCCGAATTCGTTCTTCAGCTTGCCGGCCAGGTCTGCAACCTGCGCGGGGTCAGGCTTGCCGTCCGGCGTCAGGGTAGTTTCCAGCAATTGCTGATAAACGATCGAGGCGCCCTGGGACTGGTTGGCCTGATACTTGGTCCAGGCTTGCCAGCCGAACACCACCACTAACGCCAGCAGGCCGCCAGTGACCAGGGGCTTGCCGTTACGCTGCCACCAGTCCTTGAACTCGGCCAGTTGCTCATCATCAGTACTCGACACCCCAATACTCCTTAATCGCTAAATTCGGCTGTTCGACAGCTTCAACCCTGCACGACGCAGGTGGCCAAGTGCGCAGCGAGCGCATCAAAGGCAATGTTCTGTTGTTCGCCCTGGCCACGCAGGGGTTTGAAACCTATCACTTGCTGGCCCAGCTCATCATCGCCGAGGATCAGCGCATACAGCGCACCGCTCTTGTCGGCCTTCTTGAACTGGCTTTTGAAGCTACCGGCGCCGGCATTGATCTGCAGCCGCAGGTTCGGCAGTTGGTCGCGCACTTTTTCGCTCAAGGCCAGGGCAGCCAGTTCGGCGGCCTCGCCAAAGGCGCACAGGTACACATCCACCTGACGGGAAATCTCTTCGGGCACCTGCTCGAGGGTTTCGAGCAGCAGGATCAGCCGCTCAATGCCCATGGCAAAACCTACGCCCGGGGTCGGCTTGCCACCCATTTGCTCCACCAGGCCGTCGTAGCGACCACCGGCACACACGGTACCCTGGGCGCCGAGTTTGTCGGTGACCCACTCGAACACGGTCTTGCTGTAGTAATCGAGGCCACGCACCAGTTTCGGGTTGATCACGTAGGGAATACCCGCGGCATCCAGGCGAGCCTTAAGGCCCTCGAAGTGCACGCGGGATTCGTCGTCCAGGTAGTCGGCCATCTTTGGCGCATCGACCAGCACGGCCTGGGTGTCGGCGTTCTTGGTGTCCAGCACGCGCAACGGGTTGGTCTTCAGACGGCGCTGGCTGTCTTCGTCCAATTTGTCCAAGTGCGCGGACAGGTACTCGACCAGGGCTTCGCGATAGCGGCCCCGGGACTCGCTGGTGCCCAGGCTGTTGAGTTCGAGCTTGACCGCATCGCGGATGCCCAACTGGCCCCACAGGCGCCAGGTCAGTACGATCAGCTCGGCATCGATGTCCGGACCGTCAAGGTTGAAGACTTCGCAACCGATCTGGTGGAACTGTCGATAGCGACCTTTCTGCGGGCGCTCGTGGCGAAACATCGGGCCGATGTACCAGAGCTTCTGGGTCTGGCCACCGCCGGTGATGCCATGCTCAAGTACGGCGCGCACGCACGCAGCAGTGCCTTCCGGACGCAGGGTCAGGGAGTCGCCGTTGCGGTCTTCGAAGGTGTACATCTCTTTTTCGACGATGTCGGTCACTTCACCGATGGAGCGCTTGAACAGCTCGGTGAACTCGACGATCGGCATGCGGATCTGCTTGTAACCGTAGTTATCCAACAGGCGCGCGACCGTGCTCTCGAAGTAGCGCCACAGTGGCGTCTGCTCCGGCAGGATGTCGTTCATGCCACGAATGGCTTGCAGAGACTTGCTCACATCAAATCCTTAAATTCGTTCAATCAGCCGCGAGCGATCAGCGCTGCGTCAGCGGCGACCTTCTCGGCCGCTTTCTCGCGGATCAGCTTTTCCAGCTGATCCACCAGATTGTCATTCGTCAGTTTCTGCGACGGCTTGCCGTCGATGTAAATCAGGTTCGGCGTACCGCCAGTCAGGCCCACATGGGCCTCCTTGGCTTCGCCCGGCCCGTTGACCACACAACCGATCACTGCGACATCCAGCGGCACCAGCAGGTCTTCGAGGCGCAACTCCAGATCGTTCATGGTTTTCACCACGTCGAAGTTCTGCCGCGAGCAGCTCGGGCAGGCAATGAAGTTGATACCACGGGAACGCAAGCGCAGGGACTTGAGAATGTCGTAACCGACCTTCACTTCCTCTACGGGGTCTGCCGCCAGGGAGATGCGGATAGTATCGCCAATCCCTTCGGCGAGCAGCATACCGAGACCCACGGCAGATTTCACTGTGCCTGAGCGCAAACCGCCCGCTTCGGTGATACCCAGGTGCAACGGCTGCACGATTTCCTTGGCCAGCAGGCGGTAGGCTTCTACCGCCATGAACACGTCGGAGGCCTTTACGCTGACCTTGAAGTCCTGGAAATTCAGGCGTTCGAGGTGCTCAACGTGGCGCAGTGCCGACTCGACCAGGGCCGCCGGCGTCGGCTCGCCGTATTTTTTCTGCAGGTCTTTTTCCAGGGAACCGGCGTTGACACCGATGCGGATCGGGATACCACGATCACGGGCAGCATCCACCACGGCGCGCACACGGTCTTCGCGACCGATATTGCCCGGGTTGATACGCAGGCAATCCACGCCCAACTCGGCGACGCGCAACGCGATCTTGTAATCGAAGTGAATGTCGGCAACCAACGGCACCTTGACCAGCTGCTTGATACGGCCGAAAGCCTCGGCGGCATCCATATCCGGTACGGAAACCCGCACGATGTCCACACCGGCCGCTTCCAGACGGTTGATCTGGGCCACGGTAGCTGCCACATCGTTGGTGTCGCTGTTGGTCATGCTTTGAACTGCAATGGGGGCATCGCCGCCCACCGGCACAGAGCCGACCCAGATCTTGCGCGATACGCGACGTTTGATTGGAGATTCGCCGTGCATGACTATTGTCCCAACTTGAGGCGAGCAGTCTCGCCACTGGTGAACGGCGCCACGTCTACAGGCTGGCCGTTGTAGGCCACTTGCGCGCCACGGGCAAAGCCCAGACGCAGCGTCAAAGGAGGCTTGCCGCCCTGGTCCAGCGTATCTCCCTTACGCTTCAAACCGCTGAACAGCACTTTGCCGTTGCCATCGGTGACCTGCGTCCAGCAGTCAGCGATGAAGGTAATCTGTACGCGCCCATCACCGGCGATCAACGCTGGGGTGGTGGGAGGCGACATCGCCGGCGCTGTCGGTGCGGCTGCCGCGGGGGCAGGTGTCGGTGCGGCCGGGGCCTGGGCCACAGGCGCTGTCGGAGTCGCTGGAGCCGGCACCGCAGGCGTCGCAGCCGGTGCCGTGGCGGTTTCTGGCACAGGCTGTTCAGCCGTGGCCGGCGCTTGCGGCGTGGTTTGCCCTTCTGCAACGGCCTGGTCTTCCGGCTCATCCAGCGGATGAATCTGGGTAGTGCCGTCGGCGCTTTCGACTTCGACGTGCTCCATGGCGTTGCTGGTCAGGTCTTTGCTGCGTTGGGAAGCCTGGTCTTGCCACCAGACGAAACCGCCGCCAATCACGGCAATCAGCAGTAACAGGCTGACAATTCGCAAAATCGTATGGGAAACCCGAGTTGGTTCTTCGATGCGCCCCAGGCCATGGACGTTACTGCCCTGGGAGTCGGTACCGGTGAACTGGTCGAATTCCTGCACCAGCACGGTCTGGTCGATCCCCAGCAATTTGGCATAGGCGCGGATATAGCCGCGGGCAAACGTATGCCCGGGCAGCTTGTCGAACGCGCCGGCTTCCAGGTTGGCCAGGGACGTGCTGGTCAAATTGAGCTTGAGGGCCACTTCCGCCAGCGTCCAACCATTGCTTTCGCGGGCCTGACGCAAGGTTTCGCCTGGGTTTACGCGATTAGCTGCTACATCTTCCGGGTGCGCGGCTTTCATCATTGCTCCGACAGGTATTGCTGATATTCCGGCGTACCGGGATAGAGTCGTTCGAGTTGCTGGCCAAAACGTGCGGCCGTGTCGTGTTCTTCATGAACCGTCGCCAGGCGCACACCGAGCAATAGACTACGTGCATTTTGCCCGCTGAGCAGGCTAAAACGCTCGTAATAGTCTCGTGCCGGCACATAATGCCTGTCTTCGTACGACAACTCAGCCATTTCGAGCAATGCCCGTGGCTGGCGGCTGTTCAGGTGCAAGGCTTTTTCAAGGTGCTGGCGTGCATTTTCACGCTGGCCGAGATGCATCGAGGTCACCCCGAGGTTCTCGAACACCCGCGAACGCCCCGGGTAAAGGGTATCGACGGCAGCCTGCTGGAAATAACGCGACGCCAGGTCATAACGCTTCTGCTCGAACAGGAAACTGCCGTAGTTGTTCAGCAGCCGTGGGTCGGCAGGGCGTGAAGCCAGGGCCTTGTGGAAATAGCGGTCGGCCAGTTCAGGCTCGGCCTGGGCCTGGAATACCTGGGCCAGTGCGGCATTGGCGTCGGCATCATCGTTGTCCAGCTCAAGGGCCTTTTTCAACGGCACCTTGGCCTGCTCGCTCATGCCTTGGCGCAGGTACCCCAAGCCCAGCTGCACATAGGCAACTCGCGCCTCATCACGGCCTTTATCCGTTTGCAAAGGGCTGACATGGCCCGATGAAACGCAACCGGCCACAAGGCCGGTAACCAGTAAAAGCAGCGCAAGGCGCAAGGGCATAGAGGTCCTCTCTCAGATTCGATTCACAGCAATTTGCGGCAAATCTTCAGCGGCGTTAAGTTCGCGCACGGCGATATAACGTTCGCTGCGGCGGGTGCGATCCATCACCTGCCCTACCAATTGACCACAGGCGGCGTCGATGTCTTCACCACGGGTGGTGCGCACGGTGACGTTGTAGCCGGCCTGGTGCAGTTGATCCTGGAAACGACGGATAGCGTTGTTGCTCGGCCGCTCGTAGCCAGAATGTGGAAACGGGTTGAACGGAATCAGGTTGATCTTGCACGGGGTATTCTTGAGCAGTTCGATCATCTCGACCGCGTGCTCGACCTTGTCGTTGATGTCCTTGAGCATGGTGTACTCGATGGTCAACACGCGCTTCTCGCCCAGGGTCGCCATATAGCGCTGGCAAGATTCGAGCAACATCTTAAGCGGATACTTCTTGTTGATCGGCACCAATTGGTTACGCAATGCGTCATTGGGTGCATGCAGCGACAACGCCAGGGAGACGTCGATGTGCTTGGCCAGCTCATCGATCATCGGGACCACACCGGAGGTCGACAGGGTCACGCGGCGCTTTGAGATGCCGTAGCCCAGGTCGTCCATCATCAGGTGCATGGCCGCAATCACGTTGTCGAAGTTCAGCAGCGGCTCACCCATGCCCATCATCACCACGTTGGTGATGGCACGGTCGACGGTTGCCGGGACGCTACCAAAGGATTTGTTGGCAATCCACACCTGGCCGATGACTTCGGCGGCGGTGAGGTTGCTATTGAAGCCTTGCTTGCCGGTGGAGCAAAAACTGCAATCCAGGGCACAGCCTGCCTGGGACGAAACGCACAATGTGCCGCGTTTGCCCTGGGGGATGTACACGGTCTCGACGCAGCTGCCGGACGCCACGCGCACCACCCATTTACGGGTGCCGTCGCTGGAAATGTCCTCGCTGACAACCTCGGGACCACGCACTTCGGCAATGGCCTTGAGCTTGTCGCGCAGGGCCTTGCTGACGTTCGTCATGGCGTCGAAATCGTCGACGCCAAAGTGGTGAATCCACTTCATTACCTGACCGGCACGGAAACGCTTCTCCCCGATTGAGTCGAAGAATTTCTCCATTTCCGGCTGAGTCAGACCCAGCAGGTTGGTTTTAACAGTCGATGTAGTCATGGATTCACCCTCACTCTTTAAGCCGATGCTTAGCGAGCGGTTACTTCAGTAGCAGCGAAAAAGTACGAGATTTCGCGAGCAGCAGCGGCTTCGGAGTCCGAACCGTGAACAGCGTTGGCGTCGATGGATTCAGCGAAGTCAGCACGGATGGTGCCGGCAGCGGCTTCTTTAGGGTTGGTAGCGCCCATCAGCTCACGGTTCAGAGCGATAGCGTTTTCGCCTTCCAGTACCTGGACAACAACAGGACCGGAGATCATGAAGGCAACCAGGTCGCCGAAGAAGCCACGAGCGCTGTGCTCAGCGTAGAAGCCTTCAGCTTCAGCCTTGGACAGTTGCTTGAGTTTCGAAGCTACAACCTTCAGGCCGGCTTTTTCGAAACGAGTGGTGATCTCGCCGATGACGTTTTTTGCAACAGCGTCAGGCTTGATGATGGAGAAAGTACGTTGAACAGCCATGGTGTAACTCCAGAAACGGTAATTTACGAAAAATTAAACCCGCGAATTATACGCGGGTTATTGGGTATTGCCTAACTGCGTAAAAAGGCGGCTCAGTCTGCTTCTTCGATCCACAGGCCTTGAATCGCCTCCAGGACCTTTTCGCCACCCCGATCCGGGACGTCGTCAAAATCCGGCAGTTCCATTACGAGGTTGCGCAGCTTGACGAAGTTCACGGTAAGAGGATTGACCTCAGGGTGAGCTTCGGCAAGTTGTATAGCGATTTCTTGTACATCAACCCATTTCAGGCTCATGACAGTTCCTTGAATCAATGCGGCGCTTCGGCCGCATGGTTGAGCGAATATTTCGGAATCTCGACAGTGAGATCTTCGGTGCCGACCTTCGCCTGACAGCTCAGGCGCGACGTTGGCTCCAGGCCCCACGCCCTATCAAGATAGTCTTCTTCAAGGTCATCGGCCTCGTTGAGGCTATTGAAACCTTTACGAATGATGCAGTGACAAGTGGTGCAGGCATTCACGCCACCACAGGCACTTTCGATCTCGATATGGTTGTCATGCGCGACGTCGAGCAGGGACTTGCCGGTCTCAGCCTCCACGACCATGCCGTCCGGGCAATGCTCGGCGTGCGGTAGAAAAGTGACCTGCGGCATCAGTTATTCCTCGATTTCATTCAGGTTGCGCCCCGCCAGTGCGGCTTTCACCGTCTGATCCATGCGGCGGGCGGCAAAGGCGTCAGTGACCTGCGACAAGCGCTTGGTCTGCTGCTCGATGGCATAACCATCGTTGCCTTTCATCAGTTCGGCCAACTCCTGCATCTGCAGGTCGATGACCATGCGTTCCTCGGCGTCCAGCAGGCGCTCACCGTCAGCATCCAGGGCCCCCTGAACCGCTTCGAGCAGGCGCTGGGCATCGACTTGCTGCTCACGCAGCACACGGGCGACCTTGTCGTCGCCGGCGTACTGGAACGAGTCCTTGAGCATCTTGGCGATTTCGCCGTCGGTCAGGCCGTAGGACGGCTTGACCTGGATGCTGGCCTCAACGCCCGAACCCAGCTCACGGGCCGCCACGCTGAGCAGGCCGTCGGCGTCGACCTGGAAGGTGACACGAATCTTCGCTGCGCCCGCGACCATGGCCGGGATACCGCGCAATTCAAAGCGCGCCAGGGAGCGGCAATCGCTGATCAGCTCGCGCTCGCCCTGCAGCACATGAATCATCATGGCCGTCTGGCCGTCTTTGTAGGTGGTGAAATCCTGGGCGCGGGCGACAGGGATGGTGGTGTTGCGTGGAATCACCTTCTCCATCAGGCCGCCCATGGTTTCCAGCCCCAGGGACAACGGGATCACGTCGAGCAGTAACAGTTCGCCACCGTCGCGCTTGTTGCCGGCCAGGGTATCGGCCTGGATCGCAGCACCGATGGCGACCACTTGATCCGGGTCGATTTCAGTCAGCGGCTGGCGACCGAAGGCTTCGGCCACGGCCTCGCGAACGCGCGGTACGCGGGTGGAACCGCCGACCATGACCACGGCAGCCACGTCTTCCAACTCGACACCGGAATCACGCACGGCACGGCGACACGCCCTGAGGCTGCGAGCGACCATCGGTTCGATTAGCGCATCGAAGGCTTCGCGGGTCAGCTGTGCCGACCAACTACCGTAGCAAACTTCAACAGAAGCAGCGTCAGTCAGTGCCTCTTTGGCCGCGCAGGCGGTTTGCAGCAGATTACGCTGCGCGCCTGGGTCCAAGTCGGCAGACAAACCGGCGCTGGTGATGATCCAGCCTGCAATGGCGTGGTCAAAGTCATCGCCGCCCAGGGCACTGTCGCCACCGGTGGCCAGCACTTCAAAGACGCCGCCGGTCAGGCGCAGGATTGAAATATCAAAGGTGCCGCCGCCCAAGTCATAGATAGCAACCAGGCCCTCAGCATGCTGATCCAAGCCATAGGCTACAGCGGCCGCAGTCGGCTCGTTGAGCAGGCGCAGCACGTTCAGGCCGGCGAGTTTCGCCGCATCCTTGGTAGCTTGGCGCTGCGCGTCATCGAAATACGCGGGAACGGTGATCACCGCACCGACCAGTTCGCCGCCCAAGGTGGTTTCCGCACGCTGGCGCAGCACCTTGAGGATATCGGCCGACACTTCCACCGGGCTCTTAGGCCCTTGGACGGTGTCAATGAACGGCATATGGGATTCACCGCCGACAAAGCGGTACGGCAGCTGGTCGCCCAATTGCTTGACGTCGGACAGACCACGACCCATCAAGCGCTTGACCGACAGCACAGTATTCAGGGGGTCCGAGGACGCGGCCAGCTTGGCCGATTCACCGACTTCGGTGCGATCAGCGTGATAACGCACGGCGGACGGCAGGATCACCTGGCCATCGGTGTCGGGCAGCGGCTCGGACAGGCCGCTGCGCAAGGCGGCGACCAGGGAATTGGTAGTGCCCAAGTCAATCCCAACCGCCAGGCGACGCTGGTGCGGTTGAGGGCTTTGGCCGGGTTCGGCGATTTGCAGTAGAGCCATGGTAATCAGGTCTTATCTGTCTATCAGGCGTGCATCACGGGCAGCACTGGGTTAATCGTCGAGGCGCTCTTCTAGCTGGCGCACTTCGTAGGTGAGCTTGTCGAGGAACTGCATGCGCCGCATCAGGCGTTCAGCCTGCTCGCGTTGCGCAGCATCATCCCAACAGGCTGCGAAGCTTTCGTTGAGCTCATCCTGGGCAGTTTTCAGACGACGCTTGAAAACCGCGACACCCGCCACATCGGCTTCGTCCTGCAAGTCTTCGAGCTCTTCGCGCCACTGCATCTGCTGCATCAGGAAGTCCGGATCGTGCACCGTGACTTCCAACGGCAACTCACCACCGTTCATCGCGAGCAGGTAGCGCGCGCGTTTCGCAGGGCTTTTGAGCGTCTGATAGGCTTCGTTGAGGCTGGCCGATTGCTCCAGGGCCTGGCGTTGTTCACGCTCGGAAGCGTCAGCAAAACGGTCCGGATGCACGCCACGCGCCAGTTCTCGATAGCGCGTGGCAAGCTGATCGAGGTCCAGGCGAAAGCTCGGCTGCAGCTCGAATAAAGCGAAATGACAAGGAGTACCCACGAGTAGCCTCAGATGTTGAAGCTTTCGCCGCAGCCACATTCACCGCGCACGTTGGGGTTGTTGAACTTGAAGCCTTCGTTCAACCCTTCCTTGACGAAATCGAGTTCGGTGCCGTCCAGGTAGGTCAGGCTCTTAGGGTCGATGATCACTTTCTCGCCGTGACTTTCGAATACCTGGTCCTCTTCAACCACCTCGTCGACAAACTCCAGCACGTAGGCAAGGCCGGAACAGCCTGTGGTGCGAACACCCAGACGAATCCCCTCACCTTTACCGCGCCCATTCAGGGAGCGGCGAATGTGCTGCGCAGCCGCTTCTGTCATGCTGATAGCCATCGTTGACTCCTTACTCGTCGCCAAATGCTTAGATCAAGCCTTTCTTCTGCTTGTAGTCGCGAACAGCCGCCTTGATGGCGTCTTCCGCAAGCACCGAGCAGTGGATTTTCACTGGCGGCAGGGCCAGTTCTTCGGCCAGCTGGGTGTTGCTGATGGTGACAGCCTCATCCAGGGACTTGCCTTTCATCCACTCGGTCGCAAGGGAGCTGGAGGCGATGGCCGAACCGCAGCCATAAGTCTTGAACTTGGCATCTTCGATAATGCCCTGTTCGTTGACCTTGATCTGCAGGCGCATCACATCGCCGCACGCCGGAGCGCCGACCATGCCGGTGCCGACATCAGGGTCTTGCGCGTCCATCTTGCCGACGTTGCGCGGGTTTTCGTAGTGGTCGATGACCTTTTCGCTGTAAGCCATGGTACTGAATCCTCACTCATCAGGGCCGCTCTGGAACCCTGTAGAAACGCCTGCGTTTTCCGCCACGTTCCTACAGAGCTTGGGTGGCGGCTTCTATAGTTAGTGTGCCGCCCACTCGATCTTGGAAATGTCGACGCCGTCTTTGTACATGTCCCACAGCGGCGACAGAACGCGCAGCTTGTTGACGGCTTCGCAGACTTTCTGCGCGGCGTAGTCGACTTGCTCTTCGGTGGTGAAGCGGCCGAACGTAAAGCGGATCGAGCTGTGAGCCAGTTCGTCGTTGCGGCCCAGGGCACGCAATACATACGAAGGCTCAAGGGATGCCGAGGTGCAGGCCGAGCCGGACGATACCGCCAGGTCCTTGAGCGCCATGATCAGCGACTCGCCTTCGACGTAGTTGAAGCTCAAATTCAGGTTGTGCGGTACACGGGCGGTCATGCTGCCGTTGATGTACAGCTCTTCAAGGTTCTCGACCTGCTTGTAGAAGCGATCGCTCAGGGCCTTGATACGCACGTTCTCGGCAGCCATGTCTTCCTTGGCTACGCGGAAGGCTTCGCCCATGCCGACGATCTGGTGGGTCGCCAGGGTGCCCGAACGCATGCCGCGCTCGTGACCGCCGCCGTGCATGGTGGCTTCAATGCGCACGCGTGGCTTGCGGCTCACGTACAGCGCGCCGATGCCTTTAGGGCCATAGGTCTTGTGGGCCGAAAACGACATCAGGTCGACTTTCAGCTTGGACAGGTCGATGTCGACCTTGCCGGTGGACTGGGCAGCGTCGACGTGCAGCAACACACCTTTGGAGCGGGTCAGCTCGCCGATGGCCGCGATGTCGTTGATGGTGCCGATTTCGTTGTTCACGTGGATCACGGAAACCAGGATGGTGTCTTCACGCATCGCGGCTTCGATCATGGCCGGGGTGACGATACCGTCGGTGGTGGGCTCGAGGTAGGTGACCTCGAAACCTTCACGCTCCAGTTGGCGCATGGTGTCGAGGACAGCCTTGTGCTCAATCTTGGTGGTGATCAGGTGTTTGCCCTTGGTCGCGTAGAAATGCGCGGCGCCCTTGATAGCCAGGTTGTCGGACTCGGTAGCACCGGAGGTCCAGACGATTTCACGCGGGTCGGCATTGACCAGGTCAGCGACCTGGCGACGAGCATTCTCCACAGCTTCCTCAGCCTTCCAGCCGAATACGTGGGAACGGGAGGCCGGGTTGCCGAAGTTTCCGTCGACCAGCAGGCATTCGCTCATTTTTTGCGCGACACGCGGATCAACCGGGGTGGTCGCTGAGTAATCAAGGTAAATCGGCAATTTCATGGACTTTCTCCTAAATCAGGCTGGCTGGCGTGCCGGTAGCTCTGCGGCTGTCACTCGACGGCGGACGCTTCGATCTTGTCCAGGCGCGGCGCCTTGGTGTTGCAACGGCGCTGGTCCTGACGCTGGGCTACTTCTTGCACCTCACGGCGAGTCACAAGATCAGCCAAGCTGATACCACTCAAAAACTCATGGATCTGCAGGCTCAAGTCACACCACAAGTGGTGCGTCAGGCAGGTGTCGCCAGCGTGGCAATCACCCAGGCCCTGGCACTTGGTGGCGTCGACGGATTCGTTGACCGCGTCGATCACCTGGGCTACCTGGATGCCCTGCATGTCGCGGGACAATTGATAACCGCCACCTGGACCACGAACGCTGGAAACCAGGTTGCTGCGGCGCAATTTGGCGAACAGCTGTTCGAGGTAAGACAGGGAAATGCCTTGGCGCTCGGAGATATCGGCCAGGGACACCGGCCCAGTTTGCGCGTGCAAAGCCAGGTCAAGCATGGCGGTCACCGCGTATCGGCCTTTTGTAGTCAGTCTCATGGACAAGGTACCAAGGTGTTTCAGAATGGGAGCAAGTATGCGATTCCCGAGTATTTAAGTCAACTATAAGACCTAGTGCTTTAGTCGGGATTACCCGTAAAAAGGGCGCGCGAATCATAGCAGTATGGGGTGGGATGGACCAGCGGGAACAGGGCCTGGCAGAGATCTCGAGACCAATGGAGATCAAAATGTGGGAGGGGGCTTGCTCCCGATGACTGAATGTCAGTCACTTATCAGCTGGCTGACCCACCGTTATCGGGAGCAAGCCCCCTCCCACAGGGATCTCTGGCGGCCTTGGGACTTCAGCTTGCCTTGGTGGCGGCCTCGTCCTTGATCTCGGCGAAGTCCTCTTCGCGCAACTCAGGCAACTCCTTGGCACAGTAGGGGCTGCCCAGGTCCTTCAGTGCGCCACACATGCCGTCCAACTTGCCATCCACCGCCTGCAGGTGGTCGAGCAATTGGCCAATGGCGCGAGCCACCGGGTCGGGCATGTCTTCGCTGATACCGTAGGCATCGAAGCCGATCTTCTCGGCCATAGCCTTGCGCTTGGCCTCCTGCTCGTCGCCGACTTCCGGCTTGACGATGATGCGACCCGGAATGCCCACCACGGTGGCGCCAGCAGGTACAGCCTTGGTTACCACGGCATTGGAGCCTACCTTGGCGCCGGCACCCACGGTAAATGGCCCCAATACCTTGGCGCCCGCCCCTACCACCACACCATTTTCCAGGGTCGGGTGGCGCTTGCCTTTATTCCAGGTGGTACCGCCCAGGGTCACACCCTGGTAAAGCGTCACGTCATCACCAATCTCGGCGGTCTCGCCAATCACGATGCCCATCCCATGGTCGATGAAGAAGCGGCGACCGACCTTGGCGCCAGGGTGAATCTCGATGCCGGTCAGCCAGCGACCGAAGTTCGACACCAATCGCGCCAGCCATTTCCAGCCCATGCCCCACAACACAGCAGACAGGCGATGGATCCAGATCGCGTGCATGCCCGGGTAGCAGGTCAGCACTTCAAAGGCATTGCGCGCCGCCGGGTCTCGGTGGAAAACGCTCTGGATGTCTTCTCGCAAACGCTCGAACATTGTTAATCCTTCCGCTTAAGAAGCTCGCCACGGGCCGCTTTCTGGGTTTCCGTGAGGATGCCACGCAATATATTCATCTCAGCCCGGCTCACCGAGCTGCGACCGTACAAGCGACGCAGGCGCGCCATTAAATGCCTTGGCTTTTCAGGATCGAGGAATTCGATGGCTACCAGGGTTTGCTCCAGGTGCTCATAGAAGCGTTCCAACTCGTCCATGGTGGCCAACTCGCCACTTTTGGTCGATGCGACTTCATCCTTCTTAACCTTGCTCGGCTGGCCTTGAGCAGCCAGCCAGGCCATGCGCACTTCGTAACTCAATACCTGCACCGCCGCCCCGAGATTCAGCGAGCTGAATTCAGGGTCGGATGGAATGTGCACGTGGTAATGACATCGCTGCAGCTCTTCATTGGTCAGGCCGGAGTCTTCACGGCCGAACACCAGGGCGATCTCAGCGCCACCGGCAGCTTCTTCCACCACTTTGGTGCCGCATTCGCGCGGGTCCAGCAGCGGCCAGGGGATGCGTCGGTCACGGGCGCTGGTGCCGAGCACCAGGTTGCAGCCAACCAAGGCATCTTCCAACGTCGCAACAACCTGAGCGCTTTGCAGGATGTCATTGGCGCCGGACGCACGGGCATCGGCCTCGTGGTGCGGGAATACCCGCGGCTCGACCAGCACCAGGCGCGTCAGCCCCATGTTTTTCATGGCTCGCGCCACCCCGCCGATGTTGCCGGGATGACTGGTATTGACCAAGACGACACGAATGTTTTGCAGCAAGGGAGGCGCTCTCGGACATGGGAAAGGGGAGCAAATCTTACAGAACAGCCTAAGGTTATGCCATGAAAGCTAACGTCGTCCTTCACCTGAAGAAAGTTTCTGCTAGAATGCCCGGCTTTCTTTAACAACCTTAGGTGACACATCCATGCAGCCCATGCTGAATATCGCGCTGCGCGCCGCCCGCAGCGCCAGTGAATTGATCTTCCGCTCCATCGAGCGCCTGGATACCATCAAGGTCGACGAAAAAGACGCCAAGGATTATGTATCCGAGGTGGATCGCGCCGCCGAACAGAAGATCATCGACGCCCTGCGCAAGGCCTACCCTACCCACGGCATCCTCGGCGAAGAAACCGGCCTGCACAAAGGTAGCGGCGAAGGCGAAGACTACCTGTGGATCATCGACCCACTGGATGGCACCACCAACTTCCTGCGCGGCATCCCGCACTTTGCCGTGAGCATCGCCTGCAAATACCGTGGCCGTCTGGAACATGCCGTTGTGCTGGACCCGGTTCGCCAGGAAGAATTCACCGCCAGCCGTGGCCGTGGCGCCCAACTGAACGGCCGTCGCCTGCGTGTCAGCGGTCGTACCAGCCTGGAAGGCGCCCTGCTGGGCACCGGCTTCCCGTTCCGTGACGACCAGATGGATAACCTGGAAAACTACTTGGGCATGTTCCGCGCCCTGGTTGGCCAGACCGCCGGCATCCGGCGCGCGGGCGCAGCCAGCCTGGACCTGGCGTATGTCGCCGCGGGTCGTTTCGATGCATTCTGGGAATCGGGCCTGTCCGAGTGGGACATGGCTGCAGGCGCCCTGCTGATCCAGGAAGCTGGCGGCCTGGTGAGCGACTTCACCGGTGGTCACGACTTCCTTGAGAAAGGCCACGTGGTTGCTGGCAACACCAAATGCTTCAAGGCCGTACTGACGGCGATCCAGCCGCACCTGCCGGCTTCGCTGAAGCGTTAAGCGAGCGAGCACAAAAAAAGCACCCTCAGGGGTGCTTTTTTTATGCCTGGGATTTGTGCCAGACCCGTGAATCAGCAGCAATACATATCAAATGTGGGAGGGGGCTTGCCCCCCGATGGCGGCGGGTCAGCCAGCTAATCAGGTACTGACCCACTGCAATCGGGGGCAAGCCCCCTCCCACATTTTGAACTGCACCAGAGCTTTGAATAAGTGCCAGGCCCGGGATTACTGCTGGTTCTGACCGAGGATCAGACGCCCTTCCTTATCCACCGGAATCTGGCTGCCTGGATCACGCTCCATACGCACAGTGCCTTCCTTGCCATCCAGGTTGTAACGCACATCATAGCCAACAACCTTGTCGCTGATGTCATTGACGGTGTTACAGCGGGTTTGCGTGGTGGTGTAGGTATCGCGGTTCTGCATGCCTTCCTGAACCTTGTTACCGGCGTAGCCACCACCAACTGCACCGGCCACGGTGGCCAGCTTCTTACCGTTACCGCCACCGATCTGGTTACCCAGCAGGCCACCTGCAAGGGCACCCACTACGGTACCGGCGATTTGATGTTGATCCTGCACCGGACGCTGCCGGGTCACGGTGACGTCCTTGCAGACCTCACGAGGGGTTTTAATCTGGGTTTTCACCGGCTGCACCGCCAGCACTTGCGCATACTCAGGGCCGCTTTTTACCAGGCTGTAGGTGGCAACAGCGCCCCCGGCAGTCACACCGACAGCACCCAATACCGCACCAACCAGCAACGACTTGTTCACATGAACCTCCTGACCATCACAAGCGGACCGAAACGTCCGCGCTATACCCAGCCTTGGAGCCAAAAAAAAGGCACGAGTTCAATCTCGTGCCTTCTTTGTAACAGCGTATCAACGAACATCCATCAAGGACGGTCGTCGACCTCCTTGTCGGTAGCAGCAGGAGGGATCAGGTCTTCGCTATTGAGGTTCAGCCAGATCAGCACCACGTTGGCGATGTAGATCGACGAGTAGGTACCCGCCAGAACACCGATGAACAGCGCCAGGGAAAAGCCCCAAAGGTTGTCGCCACCGAAGATCATCAGCGCAGCAATCGCCAGCAAAGTGGAGATCGAGGTCGCCATGGTCCGCAGCAGGGTCTGGGTGGTGGAGATGTTGATGTTCTCGATCAACGTCGCCTTGCGCAGTACCCGGAAGTTCTCGCGAACCCGGTCGAATACCACGATGGTGTCGTTGAGCGAGTAACCAATGATCGCCAGCACGGCCGCCAATACGGTCAGGTCGAAGGTGATCTGGAAATAGGCCAGGATACCCACGGTCACGATCACGTCGTGGATCAGCGACACAATGGCGCCGACACCGAACTTCCACTGAAAACGGAAGGCCAGGTAGATCATGATGCCGACCAACGCCATCAGCATGCCGAGGCCGCCCTGGTCGCGCAGCTCTTCACCGACCTGCGGGCCCACGAACTCGACGCGCTTGACCGATGCCGGGTTGTCGCCGCCGACCTTCTGCAAGGCCTCAGCCACCTGGTGACCCAGTTGCGGGTCTTCGCCAGGCATACGCACCAGCAGGTCGGTGGTCGCACCGAAGCTCTGCACGACGGCTTCGTGATAGCCGGCCTTGACCAGCTCGTCGCGCACCAGGGTAACGTCGGCCGGCTTCTCGTAGGTCAGCTCGATGAGCGTACCGCCGGTGAAGTCCAGGCCGTAGTTCAGGCCCTTATGGAACCAGCTGAACAACGCCAGAACGGTAAGGAGCACGGTGACGCCGAACGCAATGTTGCGAACGCCCATGAAGTTGATTGTACGTAACATGGCAGCCCCTTAAATCCACAACTTCTTGAAGTCACGCCCGCCAAAGATCAGGTTGACCATTGCGCGGGTCACCATGATGGCCGTGAACATCGAGGTAAAGATACCCAGGGACATGGTCACCGCAAAACCTTTGACGGGGCCTGTGCCCATGGCAAAGAGAATCCCGCCGACCAACAGGGTAGTCAGGTTGGAGTCGAGAATCGCGGTAAATGCCCGGCCGAAGCCTTCGTTGATTGCACGTTGTACGGTCATGCCCGCCGCGATCTCTTCACGGATACGCGAGAAGATCAGCACGTTGGCGTCTACCGCCATACCCATGGTGAGGACGATACCGGCGATACCCGGCAGGGTCAGAGTTGCACCCAGCAGCGACATCAGGGCCAGTAGCATTACCATGTTGCCCGCCAGGGCGACGGTGGCGATGACGCCGAAGAAGCGATAGATGGCGATGATGAACAGCGACACGAACAGCATGCCCCACAGCGCCGCGTCGACACCTTTGGTGATGTTGTCGGCACCCAGGCTCGGGCCGATGGTACGCTCTTCAGCGAAGTACATCGGCGCCGCCAGGCCACCGGCACGCAGCAACAGCGCCAGTTCGGACGACTCGCCCTGGCCGTTCAGGCCAGTGATGCGGAATTGAGCACCCAGCGGCGACTGGATGGTCGCCAGGCTGATGATCTTCTTCTCTTCCTTGAAGGTCTGTACTGGCACGTCTTTTTCGACGCCGTTGACCATTTGCTTGGTGTAGGTGGTGACCGGGCGCTGCTCGATGAAGATCACCGCCATGCTGCGACCGACGTTGCTGCGCGTGGCGCGGCTCATCAGTTCGCCGCCGTGACCATCCAGGCGGATGTTCACTTCAGGAGTGCCGTGCTCGCCGAAACCGGCCTTGGCATCGGTCACCTGGTCACCGGTGATGATCAGGCCACGCTCGATAAGTGCTGGAGGACGGTTGCCTTCGCGGAACTCGAACTCTTCGGAGGTCGCGCGGGTGGCACCCGGCTCAGCCGCGAGGCGGAACTCCAGGTTGGCGGTCTTACCCAGGATACGCTTGGCTTCAGCGGTGTCCTGCACGCCCGGCAGCTCAACCACGATGCGGTTGGCGCCTTGACGCTGCACGATCGGCTCGGCCACACCCAGCTCGTTGACGCGGTTACGTACCGTGGTCAAGTTCTGCTTGATGGAGTATTCGCGGATTTCGGCAATCTTGGCCGGGCTCATCGCCAGGCGCAGTACCGCCTGGCCATTGAGGTCGGCTGGCACGATGTCGAAATCATTGAAATTCTTGCGGATCAGCGCACGGGCCTGTTCGCGAGAGGCTTCGTCAGCAAAGCCCAACTGGATGGCACCGTTGAGCTGCGGCAGGCTGCGATAACGCAATTTCTCTTTGCGCAGCAGGCTCTTCACGTCGCCTTCGTAGACTTTCAGGCGCGCATCGAGGGCCTTGTCCATGTCCACTTCCAGCAGGAAGTGCACACCACCGGACAAGTCCAGACCCAGCTTCATCGGGTGCGCGCCAATGCTGCGCAGCCATTGTGGCGTGGTCTGTGCCAGGTTCAACGCAACGACGTAGTCGTCACCCATGACCTTGCGCACGACATCTTTGGCCGGCAACTGGTCTTCTTGCTTGGTCAGGCGCAACAAGCCGCCTTTGGAACCAGCCGCCAAGGTTGCCGCTTTAACCTGGATACCCGCGTCGTTGAGCGCTTTGCTCGCACGTTCCAGGTCAGCCTGATTGACCTGCAGCGAAGTGCTGGCGCCAGAGATCTGGATCGCAGGGTCATCAGGATAGAGATTGGGAGCGGAATAAATAAAACCGATCGCCAGCACCGCCAGGATCAGTACGTATTTCCACAGAGGGTATTTGTTCAGCATCACGCCGCCCGCTTATAACGCGGGGCGCCTTGCGCGCCCCGTCGATTGGTAAAGGTTGTTACTCAGATCGCTTTGAGCGTGCCTTTAGGCAGCGTGGCGGCGATGGCGCCCTTCTGGAACTTCATTTCTACGGTGTCGGAGACTTCCAGTACCACGAAAGCGTCGGAAACCTTGGTGATCTTGCCGGCGATACCGCCAGTGGTCACGACTTCGTCGCCTTTCTGCAGGCTGCCCAGCAGGTTTTTCTGCTCTTTGGCGCGCTTGGCCTGTGGGCGCCAGATCATCAGGTAGAAGATGACCAGGAAGCCGACCAGGAAAATCCACTCGAAACCACCGCCCATAGGGCCGGCAGCAGCAGGCGCAGCGGCGTCAGCCATGGCGTTAGAGATAAAAAAGCTCATTTAGCACTCCAGTTGCAAATAGTGAATCTTAGGGTCGGGAAACTCAGTCCAAGGGCGGCACAGGGAGCCCGCGCTTGGCATAGAAGGCATCGACGAAGGCGGCCAATGTACCCTGTTGAATAGCCTCGCGCAAACCAGCCATCAGGACTTGGTAGTGACGCAAATTGTGGATGGTATTCAACATGCTACCCAGCATTTCCCCGCATTTGTCCAAGTGATGCAGATAAGCACGGGAGAAGTTCTGGCAGGTGTAGCAGTCACAGGTGGAATCGAGCGGCGAATCATCATGGCGATGGAACGCGTTACGGATCTTCAGCACGCCTGTATCGATGAACAGATGCCCATTGCGGGCATTACGGGTTGGCATCACGCAATCGAACATGTCCACACCGCGGCGCACACCCTCTACGAGATCTTCCGGCTTGCCAACGCCCATAAGGTAACGAGGTTTGTCAGCGGGCATCAGGCCCGGCAGGTAATCGAGCACCTTGATCATTTCGTGCTTGGGCTCGCCCACCGACAGACCACCAATGGCCAGGCCGTCGAAGCCGATCTTGTCGAGGCCTTCCAGCGAGCGCTTGCGCAGGCTTTCATGCATGCCGCCCTGGACGATACCGAACAACGCCGCGGTATTGTCGCCATGGGCATTCTTCGAGCGCTGGGCCCAACGCAGCGACAACTCCATGGAGATGCGTGCCACGTCTTCATCGGCCGGGTACGGCGTGCATTCGTCGAAAATCATCACGATGTCCGAGCCCAGGTCACGTTGCACCTGCATCGACTCTTCCGGGCCCATGAACACCTTGGCACCGTCCACCGGCGAGGCGAAGGTCACACCCTCCTCCTTGATCTTGCGCATGGCGCCCAGGCTGAACACCTGGAAACCGCCTGAGTCGGTGAGGATCGGGCCTTGCCACTTCATGAAGTCATGCAGGTCGCCATGCTTCTTGATCACTTCCGTGCCCGGGCGCAGCCACAGGTGAAAGGTATTGCCGAGGATGATCTCGGCGCCGGTGGCGACGATGTCACGGGGCAGCATGCCCTTGACGGTGCCGTAGGTACCGACCGGCATGAAGGCCGGGGTCTCTACGGTGCCGCGCGGGAAGGTCAGGCGACCGCGACGGGCCTTGCCGTCGGTAGCCAGCAGTTCAAACGACATACGACTCATAAGTTGTCCTCAGGGCCGCGCGGCGCCGGGTTACGGGTGATAAACATCGCATCACCGTAGCTGAAAAAACGGTACTCGTTGGCGATGGCGGCTTGATAAGCCGCCATGGTTTCCGGGTAACCGGCAAATGCCGACACCAGCATCAACAGCGTGGATTCCGGCAAATGGAAATTGGTGACCAGGCAATCGACCACATGGAATGGCCGACCCGGAAAAATAAAGATGTCAGTGTCGCCACTGAACGGCTTGAGCACGCCATCACGCGCCGCACTTTCAAGTGACCGCACGCTGGTAGTGCCCACCGCCACCACTCGCCCACCGCGCGCCTTGCACGCGTTAACCGCGTCCACGACGTCCTGGCTGACTTCCAGCCATTCGCTGTGCATATGGTGGTCTTCGATGTTCTCCACACGCACCGGCTGAAACGTACCGGCCCCCACGTGCAGGGTCACATAAGCGGTCTCGACGCCCTTGGCGGCAATCGCATCCAGCAGCGGCTGGTCGAAATGCAGGCCGGCCGTCGGTGCTGCGACCGCACCGAGACGCTGGGAGTACACCGTCTGATAGCGCTCGCGGTCCGAGTCTTCGTCGGGGCGGTCTATATAAGGAGGCAACGGCATATGACCGACACGTTCCAGCAGCGGCAACACTTCCTCGGCGAACTTGAGCTCGAACAAGGCATCGTGGCGCGCCACCATCTCGGCTTCGCCACCGCCATCGATCAACAGGCTCGAACCCGGTTTCGGTGACTTGCTGGAGCGCACATGGGCCAGCACGCGATGGCTATCCAGCACCCGCTCCACCAGGATTTCCAGCTTGCCGCCGGAAGCTTTCTGGCCAAACAGCCGCGCCGGAATCACCCGGGTATTGTTGAAAACCATCAGATCGCCTGGGCGCAAATGCTCAAGCAAATCAGTGAATTGACGGTGTGCGAGGGCACCGCTCGGCCCGTCCAGGGTCAGCAGTCGACTGGCGCGACGCTCGGCCAAAGGGTGGCGAGCGATCAGCGAATCAGGGAGCTCAAAAGTAAAGTCAGCAACGCGCATGATGGGGTTCGTCTAGCAGGGCCGGGAAGTCTAGCGGAAATAGTCAAAATTGACCATGAAACGTGATTGACCAACGGTAATCTCATCTCTATACTTCGCCGCCATTGAGCCCTGATGGCGGAATTGGTAGACGCGGCGGATTCAAAATCCGTTTTCGAAAGAAGTGGGAGTTCGAGTCTCCCTCGGGGCACCAAGATTTTCCTTTAAAATCAAGCACTTACCAGCTTACGGTTTTAAAGTTTTGGAAGTTATTTTTGGAAGTGTTTTTGGAACTTCCAAATCAAAGAACCCGGCCCACGCGCCGGGTTTTTTATTGCCTAAAAAACGCTCAAAGCCACAGCCTGCATGGGTTCCTCTGATCCAAGCCCCTCCCCTCAAAATGATCAGGCTGAAATGCCTTTTTCCGCTTTTTCAAAGCCTCCGCTCCACGCAATCCCTTTAGGCAATCCTTCCCGCGCAGCGGAATGCATCAAATGTTAGATTCTCGAATCATCCGAGGATTTCTACCATCATGCTCATGCAGTTCTTGACCAGCCTCTTGCCTACCCTCACACCCGATAACACCAAGATCCATTTGGCACAGCACAACGGGATCGAACACCCAATGGACGTGTACCTGGCTGGGGACTTTGATGAGTGGCAGTCGTGGCAGTCGAGGAAGAATTTCGAGTGCCGATACGTCATCGGCCTTGTTGAGATCCCAGAGTCCAAGAAATGGCTCCTAGCTGGGATCTACGATTCGTTGAAGGTGAAGGAGGCACGCCAAGGCAAAGTCAATCGTGACTACGTTTACGAATACCGCCGTGTGCCAGAGTTCGAAGAGCTGGCGGGACGTTTGGTCTTGGAGTACAAAAAACCAAGGGCCAACTACCTGTACCTCAAGACATGCATACCCACGATGATGCTGTCCGAAATCTTAGAAAAGAAAATGACCGTGGGGGGATTCCCCGGTTTCAAGGATGTAGACATTAGCTTTCAAGAACTGAAAACCATTGCCAGGGAAGGGATAGTGTCGTGGCAGACTGCTTTGAGCAGCGTTGCAGGGGTCTACCTGATATCCGACCGCACCGAGGGTGAACACCAGCTCTATGTAGGCTCTGCTACGGGCACAGGTGGCTTGTGGGATCGCTGGGTAACGTACTCAAAGAATGGGCATGGCGGTAACACCCGTATACGTGACCTTCACCTAAAACGTGGAGAGGCATTTGCAGAACACTTCAGATTCAGCATCTTAGAAATTGCCGATAAGCATACTGGCGCAGAAGAAATGAAGGAAAAGGAGATTCACTGGAAAATGAGGCTTTTGACTCGTGACAGTGGATTGAATGGAAACTGATAAATTAACCTGGGAAATCACATGACGATCTACGAAAAAGTAATCAGCGAATTGCACCAAATTCGAACCATCGTAAACCACATAAAAAAGCTCGGAAATCTATTACCTGAAATTCAAGACAGCAAGCTTAAAGCCTTGCTTCAGGCAACTGTTACTGGCTTGCAGCGAGCACATGCTGACACTCGTGTAAAAAACAAATCGACACCCGGCAATCTTTACGGCCTGAAAGAAAATACTGTAGTGCAGCTCGTTCAGTATTGCGAAACCACAATTGGTACTAAAAAACCAGAATGGCAAGTCGAAGCAGAACGTAATAACTGGGGGCCTAAACAGTAATTTCACTGCAAGATTTCCATCCAATCCATGAGTGCGTTGCTGCTCATGGATTAACTGCAGGCAATATTTGCACTTCCTGCATCCACAACCTTCACATTCGTTCCCATGGGCATACCGATGCGCTCTCCAAAACAATATCTCGTAGTAGAAGTCAGCGCAGAGGGCACTATTGAATTTCATCCAATGAAAAACTGGTGCAGGGCTAACCCTACTGAAGCACCGCCCCTAAACCCCAACGAAGCGAATTCGCAGGCATTAAGGCGAGGTTTCGAGCGTCTTGGATGGAGCGTTGAAGAAACAGATACTCAGATCAGATTCTTCAAGCCAGGTACGACCCAATCAGCTCTAGAGGTCCTGGGAGAAACTGATCCTGACCTAGACCAACTCGATACGCCAGAAGGCGAACGAGAAACGGTTTTCGAGCTTGAGTACCAGCTACGAGATTTCATAGCCCATAACATCGAGTCATTAAAGGTTGATGGAAAATCGCTTCGCCTATATGTCGATGACCAGGGCCGAGACGGCATTGAGTACCCTACTGGTGTTGGCCCTATAGACATTCTGGCAATAGATAGCGATGGCTCCTATGTAGTATTTGAGCTGAAACGTGGCCGAGTGGCAGACAAAGCCATAGGCCAGATTAGCCGGTACATGGGATGGCTGATTACGAACAGAGAGGAAGGAACGAAGGTGAAGGGAGTCATTGTCGCGAAGGACATAAGCCAGAATTTACGCCATGCAGTGGTGGCAGTGCCTAACGTCTCACTTTTCGAGTATCACATCAGCTTCACCCTCAACGAGATCAAAGCAGCCAACGCGAGGTGAAGCACATGCCGCCATTGCGGCGGCATGATAGCTGTCGTGTTACTTGCTCAACCACGACTCAACGGTGTCAGCACCGAACTCGGTTTTCCACTCTTTCAACTGCTTGTGATTACCACCCTTGGTTTCGATGGTTTCACCCGTGTTCGGGTTCTTGTAAACCTTAACAACACGTTCACGGCGAGTAGCTTTGATCGGTGCCGGGGCTGCGCCTTTGCGGTTAAGCGAAGCTGGATCGAGAATGGCGATCACGTCACGCAGGCTTTTGCCATATTGACCAAGCAGGTTGCGCAGCTTCTCTTCAAATTTGATCTCTTCAGCCAAACCAGCGTCACCTTTCAAGGCTTCCAGTTGGGCCATTTGTTCTGCAAGGTGTTTTTCAAGCTGACGGAATTCTGCAAGCTTCGACATTGCTCATACCTAATAAATTGATTGTGATTTGATGATACATGAAATCAATTAAATCTGAAAAGTCATCAATCCATCTTCACAAGAAAAGGTTTGGATTTTGCAATAATTTCAAATTTCTTAGCCTTTTCATTCCAAAGCACCACACCATCGTTTTGCATCATGTCCGGGCTACCAGCTTTGTAGTAACGCAAATCGCTCATGAAAATTGCATTGCTGTTTTGCCTGTGAGCAACCCCACCATTAGCTGGGGCAAGAGCATCTGACTCGCTTGGAAACTGCATAGGTGATTTGTATAGCTTCCCATCGTTCACATCAACGAAGACAGTGGCTTGGCATCCCGTGCCGCAACCATAAGTAGCGACCACAAAGTGCCCCGCAAAATCTGCTTTCTTGCCAACGGTGCCTTCGATGGATTCTTTGATGCGCCACTGCCCTGCTAGGGCTTTGTTACTCGACCAATCTACCTTTGCCAGAGCCTTGCTGGAAACCGCAGAGGCTGGGTACTTCTCAAAGGTGAAACGGTCGTCAGCATGGCTTGCAGAAGCTACACACAGGGAGATAACTACAGCAGTCAAAATCCTTTTCATTTGAATCACTCAATTTTGGTTTGAGGCAAAACCATAGCTCCAGTCTTGAGGATCAATCAAGATCGATCCTAGAAATATTTTAGAACCTTATGAAACCCGGCAGATATAGCTTAAAAATTGCTTTTCCCTGCAATGCCTAACAGTTTTTCTCAACACGGTGCCCCAGCCTTTATTTCGCGTAGCGAATGCCTTCTAAAAATCAAATGGTAAAATCAGTCATATAACAACCAGAAATTAAATGGCAGTAGCTAAACGAAAATCATACAAAGAAAAAAAGGAGTACATCGACAACAATAAAGAGAAGCTCGAGGGATTCCTTGCGGATAAGGTCGATAGCATCCACGCAATGCTCCAGGCAGAAAATCCAGACGTGCCGGTGTGGAATTCACCGTGCTTCAAAATCCGATACCTGAACCCCATGTCAGGAACAGTCTACAACCTCGAAAACTCCATGCTTCTGTCCATGCTAGGGAAAGAGAAAGGCTTTGAACTGCCCTACTACCTCACAGCGAAACAGGGCTACGACGCTGGCCTGTCAAACAAGGGCGAGAAGGGAGACTTCGTTGTTCACCACTTCGGCATGCAGATCGGCTTTGTAAAAGACGGCGAAAAGCCAGGTGCTGGAGGTAACGATGACCAGGACAATGCGGAAGGCAAAGCCATCTATAGACGTGCTTCAAAGCTATCGCCTGTCTTCAACCTGCAGCAATTTACAGGCGAGCTACCCGAGAAGATAAAAGCGCAGATGGCGCAACGCGCCAAGATCCCAACACCAGCCGAAGTACAGACGGTGCTTCAGTCAGTCATGGATACGATGCCCACACCGCTCAAAAGGCACGCAGGGGCGGAACACAGCAATTACTTCTCACCAAGTGAAGACACCATCTACATGGCCCCGTCTGGCTACTTCAAGAGCGACCTCCACGAGCTATCGACGCTTCTCCACGAAGTCAGCCACTCATACGGCGTAGCAAGCCGCAAGAACCGTGAAAGCCTCGCAAAATATGCTCAGAGTGATGAACACAGGGCCTATGAAGAGTTGGTAGCCAATCTGTCAGCGCAAGCCGTGATTAAGCACCTGAACTTCAACATCACCGATGGCATGCGCGACCAGTTAGACGATACCTTTTTCAAGAACCACCAGACCTACGATGTGGGTTGGGCTCTCAAAGGCTTGAGGGACAAACCTGACCAGGTATTCAAAGCAGCAGCAGACGCTGACCGCACAGCGAACGAGATCATCTACAAGCTAGAGAACGACCTCAAAGCCAAGTACGACCTAGACCCTACCCTGCCTGTTTCTGACTTCATCAAACAGCGCCTATCGCGGGCTGATACGGATTCAACGCCACAGGTGAAGGCGCCGACCATAAGCCCTAGAGATTCAGCGGTAGAGACTCCTACACCCCAAGAACAACAACAAAAGAAGAGGACATTGAAAATATGAATAATTTCGAGAAAAACAGAAAACAAGCTATTGAAGATCTGATCGATGGAGACGAAGAGCTAACGGAGCTTTACGAGCAAGGAATGCTGACAGAGGAATGTTTTGTAGAGGAATCCAAGCACGAAGCCGTTCTAGATTCATTACCAGAAAGGATTTACTAAGGAGATAAATTATGATCCTAGAATTAAAACATGAAGAGATTCCTGTTTTTTTTTGGTTTTGATATCCGCAAATCAGTAAATGAAAGGTTTTGATATCCCTTCAGTCTAAAAACCAGCGATCAATCATTTTACTGAAGCCAAAAATTAATTCATGATCCACCACGTTATTAAGCACTTCATAAACACTTATGAAGCATCTCATAAGTATTTCATAACTATTTATGAAATATTTCGCACTAACGGCTTGTTTTCTTTTTTCAAATGTTATTATTTTAAAAACAACCAAAAACTAAAGGACTTTAATCATGAACCAACCAGCTAAAATCTTGGCCTTAATCAGTCATAAAAGCATTACTAAAACCACGACCATTTCAAATCTCAGCCACTCCTTGGCGCTTCAGGGTTATCGCACGCTGATTATCGACACTGATGGCGTACCAGCAATTCAAATGCATATCGAACAGAACAAAGAAGTAACGGAAAAACGCATTATCAAAAACAAAGCCAAGGTGGAATTGCTTAAAAATAAAGGTAGAGCTATAAACCAGTCCTTGCTGGATCAACTTGAGTACGATGAATTCGCACTTGAAAACCGTCCTATCGTTATTGCCCGCAGCCTTTATGAGCTGGACGCACAATTTGATGTAATCAAACGTGACTACGCTCACTTTGACTTTATTATTGTAGATGTTCCAGCCAAGGTTCTCGACTCGAAAAACAACCCAATCAAGGAAATTAAAAGGCTCATCAGCTTTAGTGACTTGGTGATTACACCTTACAAAGGTGACACACAGAACGCAGTGACTGCCGTTACCGTGTCGGGAATCATTGAGGATTTGAAATACGACGCTGTGAGCCTAGGCGGAAAATTCACCACAAAGGTACGCTCTCTGCTGGCTTTCGATCCAGCACGCATCAAGGCAAATTCCAAAGAGGTCAGCGCTAACCTCACCTTGACGGATACATCCACGACTGCAGCAAGACTTGCCCGAAATGCAGAACGTAAAGCCTTGAAGGAAATCGACCGTAAGAACCAGATTGATGCAGATATTAGGGCATTTGGTGATGCGTTTGGTGAACACCAGAAGCCGTTGGAAGCACCTTTGATTTTTCGCTCGATATACCCTAACCAATTCAACAAAGGGCAGACCATTTATAACGCCACGAGTGAATCGGCCAAAATTGCACAAGCTGAATTCAATCTTGTGGTGAAAGCGATTCTTGAAGCCATTGCTGAAACATCAGTGGTCGCCACTGCCCAAAACGAATCAATCACAAACTAACTAAAAGGAGATAACAATCATGACATTTGACTTACAAGCAGCAAAAGCCCGTGCAGAAGCTAAAAGAGCGGAAGCACCTACTACACCACCAGAATCTGAAATCACTTTGGTAGAGACAACTCCAAAATCACCGGAACAGATTCAAGCAGAAATCGAGCAAGCAGCCGCTGAAAAAGCTATCCACGATCAAAAGGTCTTGGCTTTCAAAATCGACCAAGCTTTGAAGGAACACAAAGCCCTACCAGAAGGCAACAAATTGAGCGTTCGCAGCTTTGCGTTCACAGACAAGACCGATAGCGCTATCAAGGCTTTCGAGTCCATCACCAACAACAAGCGCTATGGCAAAGGGTACGTGAGCAGTTCAGTCAGCGTTGACGTTGAGCGCATGTGCATTCTGCGCTTGAAGGCTCTGACAGACCCTGTTCTGAAATCCTACCTGGATGACGTAGACGCAGAATTCAGACGCACCATCGACTGATAGAGACTCAAAAAACCCAAGCCCCCTTAACCGGGGCTTTTTTTCGCCTTGACGTTCATAATCACCGATCTGAACTGGATCTGATCTACATCATAAGCACTTCATAAACACTTATGAAACAGTTCTGACGTGGTTAATAAATCCTTATGAACCATTTCACATGCGTTTCTTCAACAGCTCAGAACCAGCTCATAGCCATTTGCTCAATGCTTATGAAGAGCCTCATAGGGGTTTCACATCTACTTCATAAATGCATCAGAAACAGATTTTAGCGTTTACCGCTACCGTAACTCCCAGGTAGCCGCGCCCAGGAATCAAGCATGTCTATTTTCTTGGGGCTCTTCCTACCCTTCTCAACCGGCTTGGTGTCGTGGACTAGCTTTTTCACGGGCAAAGCAATCTTGAATTTCCTTGCCGCGAACTCTTCAAGACTTACCTTCCAGCTCATGCGCTCGTTAGGCGGATTCCCACCACGAGCAAAGACAGCTCCGTTCGGCCCCGTCTTGCTCAACAACCCAAGCCGCTCACAAACCCAACCTGACACGAATAATTTGTAGTCGCGGGTATCGAAGACCTCAACCAAAGCTACGAATAGCGTGTAGTCACGGTGCTTGGTCGCGTGGTCAATGCAGTGCGCTATTGCCTGACTGTACAAACTAGATAGCAGGATCTTCTTCTCATCAAGCAAAGGGCGAAGCTCGTTTTTGTTGAGTGTCACCAACAGCTTGTAGGACTCCTTCATCACCCACCCTCTTCTTTTCAACCGTGGAAACCGTCTATTAGCGCTCAAGCATAGGCGCTCTGTGTTGAATTCTGGTCTTTTTTGCGTGGCATTGCCCTGCCAATTTCAACACAGGACGTGTGCGGAAGCCTCACCAAGCCGCATCCAACCCGTAAAAACCCAATAATTTAAGAAATGCTTAATAAGTATTTCATAACCACTTATCAAGTAAATCATATCTACTTCATAAACATTTAATAAATAACTTCACTAACAGCAAAATTGGAGAAATCAAGATGATATAATCTTAATACAACAAAAAATAATAAAATGTTAAACCTACACTACGAGAACAACACTTACATATGCAAAACAATTTATGACTTAAAAGATTATCCAAAATCGGCCGGATTCAACTGGAGCAAACCGCTTACCGCATGGGTTACGCCCAGCTTCGTAAACGTATTGAACCTTATAGAATCCCTAAAAGAAAGCGAAGAAGGATACACAACAACCCCTGACTTTGATTACCAATCAGATATTGCTGAAACAGAATTAAACAAGAGACTCGCGGCGTCCAGTAAAACATCTTCCCAATTCGTAGTGCCCGCTCCTATTGGTCTAAATTACCTTCCATACCAAAAGGCCGGTATTGAGTATGCTGTCGCAAAAGGTAATGCATTAATCGCGGACGAAATGGGGCTAGGTAAAACGATACAAGCGATTGGTGTTATTAATTTTCAAAAGTCCAAAAAGATACTAATAGTTTGCCCAGCAACTTTGAAATCTAATTGGAAACGCGAATTACAAAAATGGTTAGTAAATCCTGAACTCTCGAAGTCAGCATCGGTATTGACCAGCAAGTCAAAGATAGATACCCAAAGAGAATATGCTGCAGATGTAATTAACTACGACATTGTTGGAAAACAGATTAATTCGCTTACGGCTCAGAATTATGACTATGTAATCTTTGATGAAAGCCACTACTTAAAAAATCCAAAAGCAAATAGAACCATTGCAGCCCTTTCTATTCCATGCAAAAACTTTATAGCTCTTACAGGAACACCTTTCCTCAATAATCCTTTTGAAATATTCACGATAGCCAACAAGCTTGCTCCAGAGTCATTCAAGTCTTATGGCTCATTTGGGTATAGATATTGTTCTGGCGTGTTTGACGCGAAGATAGCCCCTCACTTCTTAATAAACCTGAACGAATTACAAACCAAGCTTAAAGAAGCCGGAATGATTCGTCGCTTGAAAAAAGATGTGTTAGCGGAATTACCGGACAAAATACACAGTGTTGTGCCAATGCCTTGTGACCATGCTTCATTGAAGATTGCCATTAAAGGCGAAATGGCCGTAGTTGAAAAAGCTCACAAGCTGTACGAAGGCATCATCAAGACGATGAGTAAATATGACCCTTCGCACAAGGTCTACCGTGCAGCAGCAAAAGATTTAGCCGATCTCAGAGGTAATTTCCTTTCGCAGCTTATGCTTGTCAGGAAGATTAGCGCCGTTGCCAAGGCACCACTTGTTGCTGAGTACATCATTGAGGCTGTGGAATCCCAAGGCAAGGTGGTCTTTTTCGCTCATCACCAGGACGTGCTGGATCTCATTGAATCCACTTTGCATAAAGCTGGCTTGAAGACTGTAAGGATTGATGGAAAGGTGCCTACAGCACGCCGTCAGGAGCTTGTAGATGAATTCCAAAATGGTGATGCACAAGTCTTCATTGGTAGCATCAAGGCTTGTGCAGAAGGAATCACCCTTACCGCCGCTTCTACCGTTATGTTTGGAGAAATGGATTGGACCCCGGCTAAGATGGTTCAGTGTGAAGATAGATGCCATAGGATTGGGCAGAAGGACACTGTGAACGTGGTTAACCTTGTGATTGAGAATTCAATTGACGATTTTTTATCCAGCATCCTTCACAACAAAAATATAGTAATTAGTAAATTGTTGGATGAAGGTGACGATCAAGACGCCGAGTATATTTCCTATGATTTGTTCGACTTATTCAAGCATTTCGGGTTATCCAAGTAATCTACAAGCATTTCAAAAGCCAGGTATTGGTAACAGCATCTGGCTTTTTTGCCTGCATTCATAGCTATATTTTTTAGACCACACTCGAAATATTAAATACTTCATAAGCACTTCATAACCATTTCATAAGTAATTATGAATATTTTCGCTAATGGCAAATAAGGCAAAACCAGAATGGTATAATTAGACTAAACAAACAATTACCATTATGAACAACTCATGCGAACTGATTCTACCCATCCAAACCGGATTAATATTACCAAGCCTAAATTTGCTTATCCCCAATGAACAAGGTTTGATTCTGTCTAAACCGACTATAAATGCTTTGTTGGATTTTTACTGTACTTCCCTGCCATTGAGCGTTCTCAATAAATTACCAACGTGCAAAACCAGATAAATTCCCCCTCTACGGCAAAGCCGTAATGCAACTCGACAAATCATCGTCAATAAAAAAGCCACTGAAGAGTGGCCTTTTCATATCCCAACATTTTTATTCATGCAGTTCTTCTATTGTCATTGCGTAAGCTTCTATTTTTCATCAGCACAAAAGTGAACATACCAACAAGCAGAGTAATCGGCCAGATTATTGTAAACGCAAACATAGAGCCGAACATTGCTGAAGGATCACTTCTCTTAAAGCTCATTTGAATCTGAGTAAGATCGACGTAATACAATTCATGGAGGAAAAACTTCACAACTGCCGTTTCACCCGCAAAGCTCCAAAATGGCACCCCGAACAACATGACCATGGATGCCCTGTAGATGAAAACCCATACCAGGATATTCATTATCAACTTGAACGCTTTGATTCGCTTATCGTGAATATCAGGACTGAAAAAGTTTGGTTTGTAATCAATCTGATTGATTAAATAAAAAACTGGCAACGTGATCAATGCAAAAATGAATGGAGCGACATGAAAGAGAATCAGGTGAGCATCATAATACGCAGTATTAACATTTGACGTACCTTGTACGAGAAAGTTTCCAATTGGCAACGTTGAGATACCTGCGTATATAATTATAAATCTCTGTAAGAAATTTAACCTAATCTTTTCCTTCTTCATGTTGCTCACCTTCTTCTAGCTATCCAAATTATAGCATTTGCAAATAAAAAGAAAAGGGTTAAGCGACAAACGTATCAACCCCTTTGCAATAAACTCCTATACCCTTATAACAAATTCCTTATTTGAAACTCTGCAATTTTAATGAGCCTGTGAATTTCTCGTTTGCGCCTTTAACTTTTTCAAAGCCGTTCTCACCCATTCTCTTATCTTCAACAATGTCTTTTGCCACTAGCAATTCCTTGAATGAAACGTTGATGGATTTCACCTGCTTCAAGAATACGACAAACATCACGATACTTATTATGTGATGCAAGAACAACATCACGAGCATTCTTATCACATCAAAGATAAGCCCTGTACCGCCCGACATAAAGATAGAAGATAAATGGTAGACCACCTCATTGACTATTACGAGTATATTTGAAATCAGAACAATGCCCACAACAAACAAGACAATCGTCATAGGACCGTGCAAACAAATCCAAGCGTGCTGCAGAAGAATATTTTTGAAAACATCAAAAGCATGATCTTCACTTTTCCCTGGCATTATCGCCTTGAGAATTCTTACGCAAAGAATAATTGTGATGCCTACAATACCAGCAAAAAGAGTTCCTAATTCACCCATCAGGTAGATGATCGGAAGAATTCCGAACAAGATCTGGCTACCCATAAAGAACAAATACATAAACATTGAGATCTTGGAGATACCCGAAAGGGTATTAGTCAAATATCTTTCATTCTTATTAAATGTCAGAATTCCGTTTCTTAACACTTCTGCACCGTAGTAAATCGACAGTGACATTTGTGTGTATTCAGCTGAGTTACTGAACAGCGCTGCTGGTGCGTTCAAAACTGGCGAATAGCAATTCGCACCGGTTTTAAAACATGATTTGAACTGAAAACCAATATTTTCATAATACTTTGCTGTCATCATGTTTAAGAGTTTTTGAATTGCTCCTAACGTTAAACCTGATAAATCGTTATTTCCGCCAGTCAGGTACACGTCATAAATTGATTTCTTAATATTGAAGAGCTTCACATTTTCAGAATCACTCAATAAATTACTTCTACTATTGCCAGCATCGTTTTCATTCAATGCAGCAGATGAATCAGCCGCATTCAGCTTTTGATCCACAGTAACCACAAAGCCTTTATATTCTGCGTCTACCGCATCATGGATTTTCTTTTGGAAGCTGTTAACGTGCATCAATGATATGAACATTGAAAACAAATCAGAACGAATTTTCTCTTTTTCAGTTCTATCCAACAATTCTCTAACCACTGTGTCTACAGTGTCTTTGACAATGCCAACCAGTTGATCACGGTTTTCACGTAACTGGTCAGCAGTCACGCTTTCCCTATATTCATGAACAAACGTATCCTTGTCAGCAACAGATCCATCCACCTTTATGTCTAGACAGTCGTTTAGTAATAGCTCGCTATCAGCGTATGTTTGACGATTCTCGCCTTTATCCAGGCCGGTATTACACATGTAAATTAGGTTTTTCCTGGCCTCTTCATAAGCACCATCAAACAACCTAATGTTTGCCATCTTTACGATTTCAGTCTGAGAAGACTTGATGATCCCAGGTGAGTATACGTTTATCTGTAGACCCTCTTTCATACACTGTTTGGTCTTCACTATCTCACCAACCAGTAAAGCCTCACCATCGTAGACGGTTTGTGGTGCAGGCTGCTCAAGGCAACGAGAGAAAGCAGTCTCGACGAATTTGAACCTACCCGTGTTCACATCTTTAATTAGGTTATGCTTCACCAGAAGCTTTCTACGAAGCGAAATGTCTTCGGCGGACATTTGTATAGCATTCAATATGACATTATTATAATAAAGCTCGGCAGCGATATTGCCTCTTGTTGTAAATGCAGATTCATCCTTTACCGACGAGTCAAATAAAATACCAAACAAGAATATCCCTGCCTGTATCGTCAGTACAAAACAGACAATCGCAGCCGCTAAAATTGTATGAATTATCCATCCATAACCGACAAGAATAATGGCGGCTATCCAGCAAAATATTAAAAGGGCTTTGTTTTGATTTGCTACAACGCTAGCGTCAGATGCATTCTTGTAAATATTATAGAGAACCGCAAGACCAACAATTAGAAAGGCAAATATACCAATTACGTCCACGGCACCTTTCACGATAGCCTGTATTGCTTCACCATCTTTTGATTTATCAGCAACGATTGATAGGTCATCGTAGTAAGGTGACAAGATCAATCGAGCTATCATGACCGATTGCGGGGTTAGCATTTTAGCGGCTGCGCTAAAGGCAAAATCATTTTTAGCCGCATGCCCAGCGCATTTCCCTACCATGTCACTCGTTGCGTAGTAACAATCTGCCTGTTGTGCTTCTTCCAATGTATTTGCTTGAGCTTGTGAGAGGCAGAAGGTAAACAACAAAAGCAGCACATATCTAATTCTTGTAAAGTTCATCTATTTAGTATTCATTTCCTTAATTATACCATTTGAATACCTTGCTTTAGGAAGCTAAATGGTATACTTCAACCATAACAACCCACACCAAAATGGATATAGTAAAAGAACTAAAAGACTTAAGAGTAAAATTCGACCAAGCAATTGATACAGAGCTGACCATTGCCAATTCGAAAAACCGCCGAAAAATGAAGCCTTAAAGCTTCAGCATTTAACCCTCTTGAGCTGATTCCAATCAGTGACGAAACTATCTGACAGATAATCCCTTTTCATTCCCCACTGGGGAATGGGTGGCTCCACAGCGAGCCTGATGCTACCCCGACCATAGCGAGCGTTGATCCCATCTAGCACCTTCATCAAGGTCTCAGAATTGCGCCGTGGTTCTGGTGCAAATAGATCCGGCTGATACCCGTCGCCACTCACGAATTGACTCAACACGATCCCGGCCTTGGCATAGCGATAACCAGGTACATAGATCTTCTGTAATCCCTCCAAAGCCAGTGCTACGAATTCCCGTGTGTCATTGCTGGGCACCGGCAAGCCACAGATCGAAGCGCGGCTGTAGGGCTTGTCATCAAAGCGTGAGGTTTGAATGAAGACCTGGAGGCAGGAAGCAAGCTGCCCTTCTGACCGAAGTTTTGCGCATGCCCTACTGGCATATGTGGCAACAGCTTCACGCAGCCCCTGCTGTGTAGTAACACGCTCACCAAAGCTTCTGGTACTGGCTATGGTCTGCTTGGGTTCAGGAGAGTCTTCAAGCGCGTAGCAGCTTACCCCTTCAAGCTCCATCGAAGTCTTTTCCACGTTCACGTTGAACACCTTGCGCAGGCTTTTACGGTCATACCGTGCAAGGTCGATAGCCTTGTGGATTCCCATACCTTGAAGGCTCGCAGATAGCTTCCGGCCTATGCCCCAAATCTCATCAACCGGCATCCATTTGAGCAACTTGTCACGGCGCTCTTCATCCATGAGGACCACGACACCACCAGTTTCCTTTCGCCATTTCTTCGCGCTGAAATTGGCAGCTTTTGCCAAAGTCTTGGTCGGCCCAAACCCTACCCCTACCCCAATTCCGGTTTGCTTTTTCACCGCAGCCTGGATCTCACGCCCTAGCTTCTCCAAGTCGCCCTGGACGCCGGTGAAATCTAGCCAGGACTCATCGACATAAAGGAAAGATGTCAACCCATGGACATCGGTTTGGATGAATATTTGTCAGGGTTTAGATCAGGTGTCCGATGTCCATAGACCACACGCATTTTTCACAGAAATGGATCCCGCTGGAACCCGTATCTGGATCGCCGCTGGCGTCACGGACATGCGTCGTGGCTTCGACGGTTTGGCGGCCATGGTGCAGACTCAACTGGAAGCCGATCCCTTCTCCGGTCAGATCTTCGCCTTTCGCGGACGGCGTGGTGACCGGATCAAACTGTTGTGGTGGGATGGCGACGGCTTGTGCCTGTTTTGCAAACGGTTGGAGCAAGGACGCTTTGTCTGGCCGCAAGCAACCAGCGGCAGCGTGTCGCTGACGACCGCGCAGTTGTCGATGCTGTTGGAGGGCATTGATTGGCGCCGGCCAATTCGTACAGCACCCGTCCTCGCGGTCTGACTTGCCGCGCTGAAAAAATCCCCAGTAATATTCGGGCATGACCCTCGTGACCGACTCCCTGCCGAATGATCTTCAAGCCTTGAAGGCGCTGATCGCTGCCCAGCACGCAGAGATTGAGCGCTTGAAGATGATGATCGCCAAGCTGCGTCGTACGCAGTTCGGTCGCAGCTCCGAGCAACTGGAAGCGATGATCGACCAGCTCCAGTTGAGCCTTGATGAGCTGCAAATCAGCCAAGCCGAAATGACACCTCCAGTCGAGCCGGCACCTCGCGCAGTTTCGCGCCGTAAACCATTGCCTGAACACCTACCTCGCGAAACCCACGTTCATCAGCCCGAGTCGCAATGCACTGGCTGCGGTGGGACGCTTCGCCATTTAGGTGAGGATGTGTCCGAAGTGCTGGAGTACGTTCCGGCACGTTTCAAAGTCATTCGCCATGTCCGTCCGAAGTGGGTTTGCCGCTGCTGCGAGCACTTCGCCCAGGTGCCGGCACCGAGTCGCCCGATCGCCCGAGGTCTTGCCGGCCCAGGGTTGTTGGCCCATGTGCTGGTCTCGAAGTTTGTCGATCATTTGCCGTTGTATCGGCAGTCCGAGATCTACGCCCGTGAGGGCGTGGAGCTGGAGCGCTCAACCCTGGCCGACTGGGTTGGCCAGAGCAGTCAGTTGCTGCGACCACTGATCAACGCCCTTGAGCACCACGTCATGAGCGGACACAAAGTCCATGCCGACGACACGCCGATTGGCGTGCTCGCGCCGGGCAACGGCAAGACCAAATCGGCGCGCCTGTGGACGTACGTGCGGGACGACCGACCTACGGGGGACGCGACACCGGCGGCGGTCTGGTTTGCCTACTCGCCGGATCGCAAGGGGCAACATCCCCGCGCGCATCTCAAGCGCTTCAGCGGGATCTTGCAGGCGGACGGCTATGCCGGTTTTGCTCAACTATATGCCACGGGCACCATTGAGGAAGCGGCGTGTTGGGCTCACGCCCGGCGCAAGTTTTACGAGGTCTACAAAGACCTGGCTTCACCACTTGCCGCCGAGGCGCTGCAACGGATTGCGGCCCTGTATGCCATCGAAAGCGAGATTCGAGGGCAACCGCCCAACCTGCGAAAAGTGGTTCGGCAAAGCCGAGCCAGTCCGCTGCTGGAACAACTCCACGCGTGGCTCAACCAGACGCTGACTCAACTGTCGAAAAAATCGGCATTGGGCGGTGCGATTCTCTATGCCCTCAATCGGTGGCAGGCCTTGGTGCGCTATTGCGATGACGGGCGAATTGAGATCGACAACAACGCTGCCGAACGCGCGCTACGTGCTGTCGCGCTAGGCAGAAAAAATTATCTGTTCGTCGGTTCCAACGCCGGCGGCGAACGAGCGGCTGCGATTTACAGCCTGGTGGGTTCAGCCAAACTCAACGACCTGAACCCGCAAGCCTATTTGACACACGTGCTGGAGCGCATCGCCGACCACCCGATCAATCGGGTCGACGAACTGCTGCCCTGGAACGTTTCTCTCGCCTCCACGGAACTCTGCGAGGCCGCCTGATCCATGGTCAAAACTGTTCGCTTGCCAAAACCCGAACCTGATTTGTTGCTACTGCACATTGAATTGAAGTGGATCGAACCTGCCATCTGGCGCCGTGTGGCGGTGCCCGAGAACATCACCTTAGGCAAATTGCACGCGGTGATCCAGATCGCAATGGGCTGGCACGATGACCATCTGCATGAGTTTGAAATAGCTGGTGAGAGTTACGGTATTCCCGACTCCGATGGATGGGGGCCTCCCGTGAACTCGGAGACCCGCAAGACTCTGATCAAAGCGTTGAACGGGAAAAGGACATTCCGCTAGGTCTATGACTTTGGCGATGGCTGGGATCACCGGATCAAAGTCGGAAAGAGAAATCCGATGCCCACTCCGTAGGACATTGAGTCGAAATCCAATCACGATGTTCTCATTGGAAGGGTCTGCAACAGATGTCGATTAAGCTCCTGGCCCACGCCGAACGCCTCTTGGACGCTTACGATAGTCAATCCTTGATGCTTGGAGGCCCAATCTTCTGCCGCTGGGATAGATGCGAAGAAATGCACATGGCAACAGAAGGACTGACGAACGTCGGCCGCCTCCTGCGGCAATACCAGTGACACTGCCACGTCGGCAGGTTCAACAGCCTGTATCTCGCTGGGTGAAACCGTAAGCGAAACGGGTGCTCCAGTTGCAGCGCAATGCGACGAGACGCGAGCTGTACGGCCGATTAACGCCGGGAGCATCAGGGTGTCCAGCGCGCACCAGGCATACAGCCGGCGGTTGTCAATTTCCAAGACATGCGACGTCTCGCGCAAGGTGAGGACATAGCCGATGATGTTCCCATCGTTGTCGTATTCGGTACTGGTGGCTTGTTCGAGCACAGCCGCCACTTGCTCAGCGGGCCAGCCAAGAGTCCTGGCAAGCGTAGTTCGCGAAATCGGGCGTCCCTTGGCAAGTTCACCCAGTAGCGCGACCAAGAACTCCGCAAAACCTTTGGGCCGGTTGGTCGGGGTGAGACGTTCGGCGATCTCGGTAATGTAGCGGGCAAATTTCATGGTGCTCTCCATTCATCCAGCGCAGCAGGACAATTGCTTTACGTCCTTGGTGAAAGTCTGCGCCGCGAGCTTCAGGCCCTCGACCATGGTTAGGTAGGGGAACAACTGGTCGGCCAGCTCCTGCACGGTCATGCGGTTGCGAATAGCCAGCACCGCCGTCTGAATCAGCTCGCCCGCTTCCGGGGCCACCGCCTGCACGCCGAGCAACCGACCAGAACCCGCTTCGGCGACCAGCTTGATGAACCCTCGCGTGTCGAAGTTGGCCAGCGCACGCGGCACGTTGTCCAGGCTCAGCGTGCGACTGTCGGTTTCGAGGCCTGCGCGCTGTGCTTCCGCTTCGCTGTAACCGACGGTGGCCACCTGCGGATCGGTGAACACCACCGCCGGCATGGCATCGAGATTAAGCGTAGCTTCGCCGCCGGTCATGTTGATCGCCGCACGGGTGCCAGCCGCCGCCGCGACGTAGACGAACTGCGGCTGGTTGGTGCAGTCGCCGGCTGCATAGATATCCACTGCGCTACTGCGCATGCCCTGATCGATCTGAATGGCGCCGCGTTCATCCAACAGTACACCCGCCGCTTCCAGGTTCAGGCTTTGGGTGTTGGGCGTGCGGCCGGTGGCGACGAACAGTTGGTCGGCGCGCAGTTCACCGTGGTTGGTGGTCAGTACGAATTCGCCGTTGGCGTGGGTCACCTGACTGGCTTGTGTCTGCTCAAGCACGTCGATGCCCTCCATGCGGAAGGCTGCGGTCAGCGCCTCGCCGATGGCCGGATCTTCGCGGAAGAACAGCGAGTTGCGCGCCAGGATGGTGACGCGGCTACCCAGCCGGGCAAAGGCTTGCGCCAGCTCCAAGGCCACCACGGATGAGCCGATCACGGCGAGCCGTTGCGGAATACTGGCGCTGGCCAGTGCCTCCTCCGAGGTCCAATAGGGGGTGTCTTGCAGCCCGCGAATCGGCGGCACGGCCGCACCGGCGCCGGTAGCGATCAGGCAGCGGTCGAACGCGACTTCGCGCCCGCCCCCCTCGACCAGTTCGACGCTGAGCGTGTGGCCGTCCTGGAAGCGAGCGGTGCCACGCAGCACGGTGATGGCTGGTGTGCTCTCCAGAATGCCTTCGTACTTGGCGTGACGCAGTTCGTCGACAAGGCCTTGCTGTTGCGCGAGCAGCCGCTCGCGCAGGACGGTCGGCGGCGTGGCGGGCATTCCGTCATCGAACGGACTCTCGCGGCGCAAATGAGCCACATGCGCGGCGCGAATCATGATTTTCGACGGCACGCAGCCGACGTTGACGCAAGTGCCGCCGATGGTGCCGCGCTCGATCAGAGTGACGCGGGCGCCGGCTTCCACCGCCTTCAAGGCGGCCGCCATTGCCGCACCGCCGCTGCCTATGACTGCAATGTGTAGCGCGTCGCCGTTTTTGCCGACCTCGGTGTCGCTGCGCAACCAGCCCAGCGCCTTATCGAGCTGGCCGGGGCGCGGTTGTAGCGAGGCGACTTCGAACGACGCTTGATACCCAAGGGCCTCGACGGCGGCTTGCATTTGTTCACGGCTGACAGCCGCGTCGGCCGTCATTTCGGCCTTCCCACCGGCGTAGGAGACGTCCGCCCGGTGCACGCCGGAGATTCCCTCCAGAGCATCTCTGACGCGGTCGGCACAGGAGGCGCAGGTCATACCGTGGATTCGCAGTGTGGTCATAGCGTTTACTTCCTCAAATGGGTCTCTTTGCGGCATTACTGTTTTGGCTGTGGTGGGCAGGCACCCGGGGCGCAACGGGGGTGGGCGGGCGACACGAGATCCCAGATCGAGCCCCCAAGCATGAGGGCCAGACCGATATAGAGCAGCCAACCGCTCCGCCAGCCATAAGCCCGCATCAAAAACACCGCAGCCAAGACCAGGACAGGGCCTATCAGGCCGAGTGCAGTTCGCTGCCACTGCCGATGTTTGAGCCAGCCAAGGGAATTGACGAGCAGCGCCAGGGCCGCAAACAAGGGCAGTAGCGTGGTGATGAACAGGCCTTCCCACTGGCTCAAAAAGCCCAGACCGATTGCAGCGCCTAAGCTAGCCAGAGCAGGAAAACACGCGGCGCAGCCTAGGGCTGAAACCAGCACACCGACGGAACTGGCTTTGTCACCGATCCGCGTGAACAGATTGAGAGGATTTCTCATTGGTATTTCCTCCTATTGCTTGATGGTAGATGGATAGCCGGCATCCTCGGTCGCCTTGGTCAGGGCCTCGGAGTTGGTCTTGGCATCGTCGAAGGTCACGATGGCTTCGCGTTTCTCGAAACTCACCTCGGTCTTGGTCACGCCCTCGACCTGGGTCAGCGCTTTCTTGACCGTGATCGGACAGGCGGCGCAGGTCATGCCCGGTACCGACAGGGTGACGGTTTGGATGGCGGCCCACACCGGGGAAACCACGGCAATGAGCGCGAGAGCGGCAAACAGCTTTTTCATGGGAGACTCCTGCCTGATCAGTAAAACAACGGGAGGATGTAGGGGAAACCGAGCGCGACCAGCACGAGTGCCATCACGAGCCAGAAAATGAACTTGTAGGTGGTTCGTACCTGCGGAATTGCGCAGGTCTCACCGGGTTTGCAGGCTTGAGCCGGGCGGAAAATGCGCCGGTAAGCGAAGAACAGCGCCAACAATGCCGCGCCGATGAAAAACGGGCGGTAGGGCTCCAGAACGGTGAGATTACCGATCCAGGCGCCGCTGAAGCCCAGGGCAATTAGCACCAGCGGGCCCAGGCAGCAGGTGGACGCAAGGATCGCCGCCAGACCTCCAGCGAGGAGTGCACCACGGCCCTTTTGTGATTCAGACATGGGTTCAACCTTTCGAATGTTTGATCGATGGGTTAAGGTTATTTCCGTAGTCAGGTACGGAGTCAAGCGGTATGAAAAACACTGCGGAAAGCCTGACCATTGGCGTCTTTGCCAAGGCAGCCGGGGTTAACGTGGAAACCATTCGGTTCTATCAACGCAAAGGGCTGTTGCCCGAACCGGACAAGCCCTACGGCAGCATTCGTCGCTACGGCGAGGCGGATATTGCACGGGTGAAATTCGTGAAGTCCGCACAACGGCTGGGCTTCAGCCTCGATGAAGTGGCCGGACTGTTGCGGCTCGATGACGGTACGCACTGCAATGATGCGCGTGTGCACGCCGAGCAGAAGCTCGAAGACGTGCGGGGGAAACTTGCGGATCTGCGGCGGATCGAGTTGGTCCTGGCGCAGTTGGTTGATGACTGTTGCGCGAGCCACGGGACGGTTAGCTGCCCGCTGATCGATTCGCTGCATGGAATAGATAGCCACGAAAACTTCGCGCCTTAGCCTACGATTTCCCGTTTCATTGCCCCCCTGTTTGTCGGCTTGAACAGGAAAAGAGCGGCGCTCAATGAGCCCCGTTGACTGGCCAAACCTACGGTCTGCTTTTAGCCACGCTCTTACCCTACAGAGCCGAGAGTCCTGATCACTTCGAATGCAAATGATTGGTCAGTTGCAACGCAAATGGGTGGTCAAGTGGGGTGCAATTTCGCAGTTTTTGAGTGTGAGCGCGTCAATCAGCGGTTAAAGGGGATTAAGGTCTGAGATGCAAGGCGGTGTAGTTCGGACGCTTACGCTCTTAACGCCACGACAGTTGATGTAGAAAATTCCGAATACCGGGAGCACTGCTCCAATTAGAATCAGCCACCAATCGGAGTTTTTGCGTTTAAATGTCTCAAACGCAGCAAGATCGATGCCTATAACAGTCAGGCCAACGCAAACCACAATAAACAAAGCCCATTTGTAGCGTGTCATCTCACCAAATAGGTTTTTTCGATGGATGATACAAAAAATCCAGAAGCACATCCAAGCTACTGCGTCGATCATATAGAGGCTTAAAGCTAGTATGACACCACCCACACCTACTCCATGCATATAGTCCTCCTGCTATAGCAAAGGCATTCAATTTAGACTAGCAGCAATGGCGTGAAATTTCCGTGAAGCTAAAACTTTGAATAGTTTAACGACTCTGGCAAGGAGACGCCTTTGGTCAGCGGCAGCCAGTCAGCGAGACAGACGATATCTGTATCAGTGGGATCAATGTAGCTACCTCTATTCTGTCGAAAACTAAGGTTTTGGTCGCGTACTTTTCTAGGTCAGGTTATACCAAAGTGGTTGCTGGTCTGATTTAACGCTTCCAGAACGCTGATCTGTTTGAGAACCGCCCTGATCGCATATCCAGATGACTATCTTGAAACGGTTGAGCAAGCACGACGGGAAACATCACCTGCCGTAAGGGAGAATTGTTACAGATAGGAGGGCGCCTTATATGCGTCCGGCCAACACACCTTGGCGATTATTTTGGTGGCTGCAGGTGCTGCTGCGGCTATTGGCGCTAAACAAGCGTCCACCGCTGGCCATGGCTGGGCACCGTTGCTCGTCGAGCGCCTTACCTGTCGAGCGTGTTGATCATCGGTGTTGGTCTCTATGTTAACGATAATGCTGGCTTAATTCAGATACGGTGATATCGCCTGAATCAGAGCCTTCGGCAGGCTGTGAGAACTTCATCCAATTGTAAGAGCCCATTTCAGCCACTACACTCCAGCCCATGAAACGCTACCTGCGGTTTTGCCTCATTTTCGTTATTAGCTTGGCGCTTCCCCTTAGCGGGATGGCGGGTGTTCAGGCGCCGACAGAACCTTGCCCAATGAAGATGATGGGCATGGCGATGATGGAAGACATGGGAATGGACTGCTGCAACGACATGAAAAGCCCGACGGAACATGGCAAACCCTGCAAGCCGGGCAAGGAATGCAAGACGGGCGGCATGCTGCAAGTCTCGATCCTCAAGCCTCCTGTAACCGTGTTCAGCCCCGTAGTGACTTCTTTCTTCAGCGACTCCCTGCCCGTACAAAACCCGTCCGGGGTATGGCGACCGCCTCGCGTTTAACTCCTGTCCAACATTGAGCCTCATTCCGCATTTGCGGGATGGACTGGCTGCGCGCATGTTTTTTTTGACGCGTGCAGTGGATGATCACAGGAATCGTAAACATGAACTCCAAGTGCTATTGCACAGGTTGGCCCCTGATGGCCGGTCTGGCGGCAAGCGTACTGGCATTGCCGAGCTTCGCTGCCGCATTGACACTCGATGAAGCGTTGCGGCTGGCTGAAAACAATGCACCGTCGCTGATCGCACAAGACGCCAAAATTCAGGCTGCCAGCAGTGCGGCTATTCCAGCGGGTGAATTACCCGATCCCAAGTTGCTGGCAGGTGTGCAGAACTACCCCATCGGCGGCCCAGATCGCTGGAGCATCGACCAGGACTTCATGACCATGCAAATGGTCGGGGTCAGACAAGAGATGCCCAACAGCGACAAGCGCAAAGCACGCATTGAGGTCGCCGATGCGGCCATTGATCGAGCTGCGGCAGAGCGTGGAGTCGAGCGCCTAAAGGTACGCCAGTCCACGGCGTTGGCCTGGATCAGCAGCTACTCGGTTGAGCGCAAAGATGCGCTGTTCCAGGACTTCTACAAAGAAAACCGCCTGCTGAGCGATACCGTCCGGGCCCAGATTGCCGGTGGCCGCGCTCAACCCGCCGATGCAGTGACGCCCAAGCAAGAAGCGGCTCAACTGGCGGAGCAACAGGACGATCTGGTTCGCCAGCGCATGCAGGCCCGAGCGGCCCTCAAACGCTGGATAGGCTCCGCCGCCAACGACAAGCCTGTGGGTAGCTTGCCTGAATGGCCCGTCGATCCATCAAGCTACGCCCATAAACTGCAACACCATCCCGAGTTGGCAGCGTTTGCGCCGATGACCCGCGAAGCGCAAGCCAAGGTTCGTGAAGCCGTGTCGGAGAAGCAGTCGGACTGGAGCTGGGAACTGGATTACCAGCGCCGTGGCGGTGAGTTTGGCGATATGGTCAGCGTGCAATTTTCCTGGGACCTGCCGCTGTTTCCTGACTCGCGCCAAAACCCCAAAATCGCAGCCAGACAGGCTGAACTCAGCCAGCTTGAGGCCGAGCGCGAAGCTCTGTCTCGCGAGCACACCCAGCAACTGGAAAACGAACTGGCTGATTATGAGCGCCTTAATCGTGCGGTAAGCCGGAACCAGCAAAGCCTGTTGCCGCTGGCCAGGGAAAAGGTCGAACTCAGCATGGCCAGTTATCGCGCTGGTAAAGGCGATTTAAACGCCGTTGTTGCCGCCCGACGTGAACTCATTGAAGTCCGCCTCAAACAGGTCGATGTGGAAGAGCAGCGAGCACTGACCAGTGCGCGTCTGTATTTTGCTTATGGGGAGTCCAGCCAATGATCCTTAAAAAATGGAACGGGGCATTGCTGGTAAGCATCACGCTGGCATTGGGTGCTGTCGGTGGTTACTGGTTTGCTCACCAACGCATGAATGAGGCACCCAATACCGCCCCGGAGCAGAGCCTCAATTCACCGGATGAACGCAAGGCCCTGTATTGGTACGACCCCATGTACCCGCAGCAAAAGTTCGATAAACCGGGTAAGTCCCCCTTCATGGACATGCAACTGATCCCCCAGTACGCCGACGTCGTCGGGGATCGTGCGACCGTCAGTATCGATCCGAGTCTGACCCAAAATCTCGGTCTGCGTATTGCGACTGTCACGCGTGGAAACTTTGAGTCCAGCCTCGACGTGACAGGTGTCTTGGCGTTCAACGAACGGGATGTCGCCGTGATTCAGGCACGCACCGCAGGCTTTGTAGAACGGGTCTATGCCCATGCTCCAGGCGATGTGCTCAAAGCCAATGCGCCGTTGGCGGATATTCTGGTGCCAGAGTGGGCCGCCGCCCAGACAGAGTTCCTTGCACTCAAGCGCAACGGTGATGCCGACCTGTTGGCTGCGGCCCGCCAGCGACTGCGGCTCACTGGGATGCCGGCAACACTGATTACCCAGGTAGAGCGTGGCGGTAAGGTTCAACCTTACCTGACGCTCACCAGCCCCATCGGTGGTGTGCTGCAAGAATTGAATGTTCGTACGGGGATGACCGTGGCGACTGGCGACACTCTGGCGCGCGTCAATGGCTTGAGCAGTGTCTGGCTAGCCGTGGCTGTTCCAGAATCGGACTCCGCAGCTATCACCGTGGGACAGCCAGTCGAAACGCGTCTGCCAGCTTTCCCTGGGACAATGCTCAATGGCAAGGTCAGCGCGATTTTGCCCGAGACCAATCCGGACAGTCGCACGCTTCGCGTGCGGGTGGAACTACCCAATTCGGACGGGCGCCTCAGACCGGGTTTGACGGCGCACGTACGCCTAAACAGCTCAACCGGGCAAAGTGTCTTGTGGGTGCCGAGCGAGGCGGTCATTCGCACTGGCCGACGTGCTCTGGTGATGCTCGCCGAAGACGCTGGCCGCTACCGTCCGGTTGAAGTGCAACTCGGCCAGGAAAGCGATGGCAAGACGGCGATAGTGAAAGGTCTGGAAGAAGGCCAGAAGGTGGTGACCTCTGGCCAGTTCCTGCTCGACTCGGAGGCCAGTCTCAAGGGCATTGTTGCAAGCTCGGAGAAAGAGTCTCCGCCCAGTGAAGCAGCCTCCAGTTTTCATGAGGCGGATGGGCAGATCGTTGAGATCAACGACAAAGAAGTCACGCTCGCCCATGGCCCCTTCAAGACGCTGGGCATGCCTGGCATGACGATGACGTTCCCTCTCGCCAGTCCGGCGCTGATGCAGGGCCTCAAGGCTGGTGACAAGGTTCGGGTCGCGGTGAGCCAGACCGATGATGGCTTGCGTGTCCAGCGCCTGAGTAAATCGGGGAGCCAGCCATGATTGCAGCTCTCATTCGTTGGTCGGTGGCCAACCGATTCCTGGTGCTACTGGCGACACTGTTCGTCACGGCTTGGGGTATTTGGTCGGTGCAGAGCACGCCCATCGATGCGTTGCCGGATCTCTCCGATGTTCAGGTGATCATCCGCACTCCTTATCCAGGACAAGCGCCGCAGATTGTCGAGAATCAGGTGACCTATCCGTTGGCCACCACCATGCTCTCAGTACCAGGGGCCAAGACCGTGCGTGGTTATTCCTTTTTTGGGGATAGCTTCGTTTACGTGCTGTTCGAAGACGGCACTGACTTGTACTGGGCCCGCTCGCGGGTGTTGGAATACCTGAGCCAAATACAAAGCCGGTTGCCGGCCAGCGCCAAACCGGCGTTGGGGCCGGATGCGACAGGGGTGGGTTGGATCTATCAGTACGCACTGGTGGATCGCAGTGGCGGTCACGATTTAGCCCAGCTTCGAGCACTTCAGGACTGGTTCCTCAAGTTCGAACTCAAGACTCTGCCCAACGTTGCAGAAGTCGCTACGGTGGGAGGCATGGTCAAGCAATACCAGGTGCAGCTTGATCCGCTCAAACTGGCCAGCCTTGGTATCACCCAGACTGAGGTGACCGACGCTATCGGCAAGGCCAATCAGGAAACGGGTGGTGCAGTGCTGGAGATGGCGGAGACCGAGTTCATTGTGCGGGCTTCCGGCTACCTGAAGACGCTCAATGACTTTCGGGCGATCCCGCTGAAGCTGGGCTCGAACGGTGTGCCGGTGACTCTTGGTGATGTCGCCACGATCCAACTGGGGCCGGAAATGCGGCGTGGCATCACCGAACTCGACGGTGAGGGGGAGACTGTCGGCGGCGTGGTTATTTTGCGCAGCGGCAAGAATGCTCGCGAGACCATTGCTGCGGTCAAGAGCAAACTCGACGAGCTGAAAAGCAGTTTGCCGGCTGGGGTTGAAATCGTCACCACCTACGACCGAAGCAAGCTGATCGACCGCGCTGTGGAAAATCTCAGCCACAAGCTTATCGAAGAGTTCATCGTTGTCGCGTTGGTTTGTGGGATCTTCCTCTGGCACTTACGCTCGTCGCTGGTGGCGATCATCTCCCTGCCGGTTGGTGTGTTGATTGCCTTCATCGTCATGCGTTACCAAGGCATCAACGCCAATATCATGTCTTTGGGCGGGATTGCCATCGCCATCGGCGCGATGGTCGATGCCGCCGTGGTGATGATTGAGAACGCCCACAAGAAGGTTGAGGCCTGGCACGTGGCCAATCCTGGGGAGGAACTGAAGGGTGAGCATCATTGGCACGTAATGACTGAAGCGGCAGCGGAGGTAGGCCCTGCATTGTTCTTCTGTTTGTTGATCATCACCCTGTCGTTCATCCCGGTATTTACCCTGGAAGCACAGGAAGGGCGTTTGTTCGGCCCACTGGCTTTCACCAAGACCTACGCCATGGCCGCAGCGGCGGGATTGTCAGTGACCTTGGTGCCAGTGCTGATGGGCTACTGGATTCGAGGACGAATCCCCAGTGAGCAACAGAACCCGTTGAACCGGTGGTTGATTCGGATCTATCAGCCAGCCCTGGACGCAGTCTTGCGTCGACCAAAGATCACGCTGCTGGTGGCGCTATTGGTTTTCGTCAGTGCGCTATGGCCAATGTCGCGCTTGGGTGGAGAATTTCTTCCGCCGTTGGATGAGGGCGACCTGCTCTATATGCCTTCTGCTCTGCCGGGATTGTCGGCGCAGAAAGCGGTGCAATTGCTGCAACAGACCGACCGCCTGATCAAGACCGTTCCAGAGGTGGAACACGTCTTTGGTAAAGCAGGCCGTGCCGAAACCGCTACCGATCCGGCACCGCTGGAGATGTTCGAAACCACCATTCAATTCAAACCGCACGAGCAATGGCGCCAAGGCATGACCCAGGAAAAATTGGTGGAAGAACTGGATCGTGTGGTACGAGTCCCTGGACTAACCAATATCTGGATACCGCCAATACGAAACCGAATCGACATGCTGGCGACAGGTATAAAGAGCCCAATTGGAGTGAAAGTTGCCGGCACCAACCTGACGGAGATCGATGCCGCGACTCAGGCAGTCGAGCGAGTGGCCAAGGGCGTGCCCGGTGTCAGCTCGGCTCTGGCCGAGCGACTGACCGGTGGGCGCTACATTGACGTGGATATCGACCGCAAGGCCGCTGCTCGTTACGGGCTGAATATCGCCGATGTGCAGTCCATCGTGGCAGGTGCCATCGGTGGTGAAAACGTCGGCGAGACCATTGAAGGTCTCGCACGTTTCCCGATCAACGTACGTTACCCACGGGAGTGGCGCGACTCGCTCGGCGCCCTGGAGCAATTGCCGATCTATACCCCGCTGGGGAGCCAGATCACCCTTGGCACGGTGGCGAAGGTCAAGGTCAGCGACGGCCCACCGATGCTCAAGAGCGAGAACGCACGACCTTCAGGCTGGGTGTACATCGATGTGCGTGGTCGGGATATTGCCTCGGTGGTTGCCGATCTGCGCCGGGTCGTCAGTGAGCAGGTCAAGTTGCAGCCAGGCATGAGCCTCAGTTACTCCGGACAGTTCGAGTTTCTCGAAAGGGCCAACGCACGTCTCAAACTGGTGGTGCCTGCCACGCTGCTGATCATCTTCGTGTTGCTCTACCTGACTTTTGCCCGATTCGACGAGGCCTTGCTGATCATGGCCACTCTGCCGTTCGCACTGACTGGCGGGGCATGGTTCCTCTATCTGCTGGGCTTCAACCTGTCAGTCGCCACCGGGGTCGGTTTTATCGCCTTGGCCGGGGTTTCTGCCGAGTTCGGCGTGATTATGTTGCTCTACCTGAAAAACGCCTGGGCCGAGCGTGAAGACCTCGGCGACAGCACTGAGCGTGGGCTGGTGGCGGCGATTCGTGAAGGCGCTGTGCAGCGCGTTCGCCCCAAGGCCATGACCGTGGCCGTGATCATTGCCGGTCTGTTACCCATCCTGTTGGGCAGCGGCACCGGCAGCGAAGTGATGAGCCGCATCGCCGCGCCCATGGTTGGCGGTATGGTCACGGCACCCTTGCTTTCCCTGTTTGTCATTCCGGCAGCGTATCGCCTGATGCGTCGCCGTCAACTCCAAGTTTAACCCAATCCCCCTCAAGGAAAAGTCGTATGAAACTGACCCTGATTGCAGCTGCTAGCATCGTAGTTACGCTGTCTTTTTCTGCCCTGGCAGAGGACATGCCGGGCATGAAAATGGACGATATGGAAGGCATGGAAATGAAGCAGGAATCGAAGCAGGAATCGAAGCAAACGCCTGTCGCCAGCGCCGAGGGCACGATCAAGGCTATCGATCCCGCAAAACATACGGTGACCCTAGCTCACGGCGCCGTTCCAGCGGTGCAATGGCCGCCGATGACCATGGCCTTTTCCGTGGCCGAGGATCAGTTGGCAGGGCTGTCGGTTGGAGACCGTGTATCGTTTTCTTTTCGACTAGAGGGTGGAAAAGCAACGATTGTCTCCATCAAAAAGTGATGTTTCAGTAGCCGGCACGTATTGTCGTGCCGGTTTTTACCACCTACCTTCACAACAATCAGCACTTCGGCTACGGGTGAGAATGACTGCTTCTCGCCGATATTGTTGAAAAAGTGGCGTTGTCACGGTGGCATCGTCTTCTCAATCAGATCGACTGACGTTACTTGAGGCAACCAGTCAGCGATTGAGGACGGTAACATTCATGGGGTGTCGCATTTCGGCTCCACGGTGAAGGTCCGCGAGGCATCAACCGCTCCAATACGCGCTAAGGTACTGCGCCCAATCAGCACGGGATAATTCATCTTGCCCCGATCCTTCAGCGAGAACTCCTCATCGTACATACGAGATCCGATGCATATTTTCATCATCACAACCGGACGCTGCTCCGCGCCGCCGGCGCCACGCACTTTTACGTTGCGGACGACTTTGCGCTCAAAGGATGAATTGGTCATCTTGCCAGTCATGCTGTCTTTGACTTCCACGTTAAAGCGGACCCACCTCTGGTTGTCCTTTTCAAACCGTTCCAAATCCTTCGCATCCATGGACGAGGTCAAAGCTCCGGTATCGAGCTTGATTTTCACCGAGATGTTTTCTGGTTGAATCTGCCCTTCCTCCACCCACCCAAATACCTTGGGCGGTGACTTCGTCTCGGCAAATCCGGGCGTCATCGCCAAAGCAATAGTCATCGCAATCAACCATCTTGTCGTTCGATACTGCATAAGGGAAACCTCTTTTATGGGTTGAGAGAGTTGTTTCTTGTGCTGTAGGGGGCTTAGGTTGTCTGCTGCTCCGTCAATGACGAGCCCTAAACATCCTCGTAGCTGCGGCTGTTCGCCCATTCCAACTCATGCTGCACCTCCAGGTGGAAGGCCTCATAGAGCAACCAGGCCTTCTGACAGTTCTGCTCCAGAAGTCTCTCTGCCTCAGCGCTGATGCCCGACTGCTCGCGCAGTGCCATCAACTTTAGGTAGGCAGCATAAGCAGCATCTCGACTCTGGACGGCATGCCCTTCGGCAATATTGCGGTTTAAACCCGCCATTAGCTGCTCTATCTCAACCGTGTAATCATCAGTCATAAGTTACGAGTCTCTGGTTGGGGAACGGCGTGAAGCAGCAGCCAGCAAATGCCCCCTTGATCACGCTTTCAAGGCCAGGATTCGGCGTGCCCCATTCAAGACAATGAGGCCCACAACGGTACCAATCACCAAATCTGGATAGGCAGAACCTGTCCACGCGACCAGCACGCCGGCAACGATAACGCCAAGATTCGCGAGCACGTCGTTGGCTGAAAAAATCCAGCTTGCTTTCATGTGTGCACCGCCTTCGCGATGACCATAGATCATCAAGAGACAACTGACGTTGGCAACCAGTGCGACTGCGCCAATCCCCATCATCAACATCGACTCAGGTTCGCTGCCGTAGAGAAAGCGTCTCGCCACTTCAACGAGTACACCCAGGGCCAACACGATCTGAAAGAAACCTGCCAGGTGCGCAGCGCGCACCTGCAGCCGTGCACTCCGGCCGACTGCGTAAAGAGCCAAGCCATACACGGCAGCATCAGCAAACATGTCCAGTGAGTCGGCCACTAGGCCAGCCGACTGGGCGATCAACCCTGCGCCCATCTCGATGGCAAACATCGCGGCATTGATACCGAGTAGGATTTTGAGCGTGCTTGCCTCCTTGGCAGTAGTCAGCTCTTCGGTGGCACTATTGGCCGAGGCTGCTTCCTGACTGGCCGGTTCAGTCCCCAGTAACGTTGCGCCCAGGCCAAGTGACTCCAGCTTTGTAGTGATCAGATCAACGGGCCCGTAATGGAAAGCGCGTACCTGCCTGCTCGCCAAATCAAAGGACAATGAATGGAGCTCAGGCAAGTCATTTAATGCGAGCCGAATCATCCGTTCTTCTGATGGACAATCCATTTTTGGCACCAAAAAACTGCTAACCCATGTTCCATCATTCGACGACGTGGATGCCGCTTCGGTGGTTGTTTCCGCGGGGCCACAACCACAGGATTTATCACAGGCGCTCATGATCCACTTTTCCTATTGGTTTCCACTCTGGTTATTGAAAACTATATAGTAGGTATAGGGTCAAGCGTAGATATACTGGATTTTTATCGAGGAGCCATTGATGCGCATCGGTCAACTAGCACAGCTGACAGGAGCGGATATTCAGACCATTCGTTTCTATGAGCGCGAACGTCTGCTTCCACTGCCAAATCGTCAGGCCAATGGCTACCGCGCCTATGAAGCGGAACATGTGGAGAGACTCCTGTTCATCCGTCGCTGCCGGTCGTTCGGTATGTCGTTGGAGGAAATCGCTGTTTTGCAGAGCTTTCAAGCACAGCCGCAGCAACCTTGCGCGGCGGTGAATGCGCTGCTTGATAGTCATATTGCTCAGGTCAGAACCCAAATCACGTCCTTGCAAGTTCTGGAAGAGCAATTGGTGAGATTGCGCCGCTGCTGCGATAACGAACGACAAAGCTTGGACTGCGGAATACTTTCGGGCTTGGTGGAGGGCGGTTCAACACACTCCTGATGCACGCGCCCCTTCGTTTTTGCTCAAAAATTTAGTTCTTGACCATATAGCGACTATAGGGTGTTCACTGCGCAACAACAGAGGAGACGCCTTAATGGCTAATTGTTGCGATGACACCCCGAAAAAAAGCTTATGCGGCAACCCTGCGGAGACAAGCTGCAGTGCAACGGCTTGCGCGGCACCGGCAGAACCGGTAGGCGAACTGAGCAGCTTTCGCATTGAACAAATGGATTGTCCTACTGAAGAAGCGCTGATCCGCGGCAAACTGGAGAAGCTGCCCGAAGTGCAGGCGCTGCAGTTCAATCTGCTAAACCGGACCCTCGACGTCCGTCACGAGCCGCTGTCCCCGCAGGTACTTGTGGAGGCCATTGCTTCATTGGGGATGAAGGCTGAGCCATTGACCGCCGCGCAGGGCACTCGTGTGGTAATTGCGCAAATGGACTGTCCCACCGAGGAGCGACTGATCACCGACAAACTGTCCGGTATGCCGGGCATCTCGGCACTGCGGTTCAATCTGCTGCAACGAACACTCACCATCAGCCATGAGCCGGAGGCACTGGCGCCCGCGTTGGACGCGATCCGCGCGCTCGGCTTCACTCCCCAGCTTGCGGCCGAAACCAAATCCTCGACCAAACCGCATCCACCGACCAATGCTTACTGGTGGCGGCTAGGGCTGTCCGGGGCCGCCGCCGCATCTGCGGAGATCTTGCACTTCACCCAGTTGGTGCCCGAATGGGGCGTTGCGGCCATTTCTCTGGCGTCCGTGTTGCTGTGCGGGTTGGCCATCTACAAGAAAGGCTGGATCGCCCTCAAGAACCGTAACCTCAACATCAATGCGCTGATGAGTATTGCCGTTACGGGCGCTATTCTAATTGGGCAATGGCCCGAAGCTGCCATGGTGATGTTCCTGTTTGCGGTCGCGGAGTTGATCGAGGCCAAATCCCTCGATCGCGCTCGGAATGCTATCCGCGGCCTGATGGACCTGGCTCCGGACAAGGCGACGGTGCAGCAACCCGATGGCCGTTGGATCGAGCTGGAGGTGGCCACGGTCGCCGTCGGAAGTTTGGTTCGGGCTCGCCCCGGTGAGCGTATCGGCCTGGATGGGGAGGTGGTCAAAGGTAATTCGACGATCAACCAGGCACCCATCACCGGCGAGAGCCTGCCTGTGGAAAAGGGGCCAGGCGATACGGTGTTCGCCGGCACCATTAACCAAGCTGGCGAATTGGAGTATCGCGTCACGGCGGAAGCCAGCCATACCACCCTGGCTCGGATCATCCACGCGGTCGAAGAGGCTCAGGGTGCCCGTGCGCCAACCCAGCGCTTCGTTGATCAGTTCGCGCGGATTTACACGCCGGCGGTGTTCCTGTTCTCGCTGGCTGTGGCTGTCGTACCGCCCATGCTGATGAACGGGATGTGGTTCGACTGGATCTATCGTGCCCTGGTATTGTTGGTGGTGGCGTGCCCCTGCGCCCTGGTGATTTCCACCCCTGTTACCATCGTCAGCGGCCTGGCGGCCGCCGCTCGCAAAGGCATTCTGATCAAGGGCGGGGTGTACCTGGAAAGCGGCCGCAAGATCACGCACCTGGCTTTGGACAAAACCGGCACCCTCACCCATGGCAAGCCGGTTCAGACCGACTTCCTACCCATTGGCACAGACCTGCCATCGGAATACCTCTCGGCGGCGGCGAGTCTGGCCAGTCGCTCTGACCACCCAGTGTCGCAAGCCATTGCCAACCAGGCTGCTGAGCGCTCAATACCGTTGCTGGCCGTAGAGAGCTTTGAAGCTATCGTTGGGCGCGGCGTTCGAGGTGTTATTGACGGTCATCTTTACCAGCTGGGCAACCACCGATTGCTTGAGGAGCTCGGTCTCTGTTCGACTGAATTCGAAGCGTTACTCGAACGATTCGAGCGTCAGGGCAAAACGGTTGTCATCCTCTCCAACAAAACTCAGGTGTTGGCCCTGTTCGCCGTGGCCGATACGGTGAAGGACAGCAGCCAAGCTGCCATTGGCGAACTCCACGCACTGGGCGTGAAAACACTGATGCTGACGGGCGACAACCCCTACACCGCCGAAGCGATCGCTGCGCAGGTGGGCATCGACGAAGCCAAAGGTAACCTGTTACCGACCGACAAGCTCAGCGCCATTGAAGCCCTGATCAACAACGGAGCTACCGTGGGCATGGTCGGGGATGGCATCAACGATGCCCCCGCACTAGCTCGTGCCGATGTCGGTTTTGCCATGGGCGCAGCGGGTACCGATACCGCGATCGAGACTGCAGATGTGGCGATCATGGACGATGACCTGCGCAAGATCCCGGCCTTCATCCGTCTATCCCGGCAAACCGCTGCGGTGCTTATGCAAAACATCGGACTGGCTCTGGGGATCAAGGCGATCTTTCTGGTAGTCACCCTGGCCGGTCACGCCACGATGTGGATGGCGGTATTCGCCGACATGGGGGTAAGTCTGTTGGTAGTCCTGAATGGATTGCGCCTGCTGCGCAAGTGAGGGCGAGATGAACAGTGAACTACGTGCTGCCATCGAGATGGCCTTCCAGCAAGCCGAGCAGGCACTTGCGGCCAAGGAGCCTTGGCGCGCCTATCCCTGGTTGGAGCGCGCCCACATTCTCAGTCAGCGCCTGCAGTGCTGCACGTATGCAGCCATCGGTTGATGCTCCGGGCTGGCTGGCAACAGCGAGACTACCGGGAAATGTTTGGCCAAACCACACGGATAATGGCCGCCTTGCTGTTCAGCAAATCTGGGTACCAATCGGCAACACCAGACGGGCCAGGATCAGTGCATTCCGGTCGATGCCAGTTCCAAAGGATCTTCAACGACTACTGCAAGGTAAGCACCAGTGAAGGCACATCAGGAAGCAACGCACTACGTCACACCTTGGTTTTGGTGGGGGCTGGCGACTGCAGTTGCCACCCTCGATCAAGGGTTCAAATCCATCGTTGAACGTCTATTCGCGTTGGGTTCAACGCTTCCCTTGAGTTCATTTTTCAATATTGTGCATGCCCGGAATACCGGGGCAGCCTTCAGCTTCCTGGCTGAAGCGGGCGGTTGGCAGCGTTATTTTTTCATCGCCATCGCTTTGGTCGTGTCCGTGGTGCTTGCCCTGTTGCTTCGTCGTGCGCACCCCCCGAGCGAATCCTTGGGTTATAGCCTGATCTTGGGCGGCGCTATCGGTAACCTCATCGATCGGTCGTTCCGCGGCTATGTTGTCGACTACTTGGACTTCTACTACCAGACATGGAGTTGGCCGGCGTTCAACCTAGCGGATATCGCCATCGTCGGTGGTGTTCTACTGTTGTTCCTGAGCAGCCTGTCGCAACCGAGTCCACAAGCAGGTCGGACGGGATGAAGGTGCCCGCAGCGGTCGACTCGCCTCGCTGGTCCGGTCGTGCGTGGATTGCGCCTGGCATGGCTATCTTCATCGGCCGCGCCGGGCATCAAGACTGGCACCATCATCAGGCGCACCAGATTGCACTGGGAGTGAATGCGCTCGTCTCCGTAGAGTCCCCCCAGGGTTGCCACACCGGGGCCGCGGTTCGCATTCCTGCGGGTGTTCGCCATCGGCTCAGCGGCGACATCGTCATGTCGATCTACCTAGATGTATTGTCGGATGAAGCCCGGGCTCTGCCCGAGGGCAGAACCCTGGCGCCGCTCGAAATTGCTACGGCCGACGTGACGAGGCTGATCGATGCCTTAGACGAGACGACCCTTGGTGTCCGAAGGGCGGTTCGGAGGGCGTTGGGAGTAATCGACCTGCCGACAACCGACCCGCGCCTGGCTGTGGTCAGCGCAGCCGTGCACAGCGGCAGCGTGCGGCGTGACCAACTCGCCGCCTTGGTGCACCTGTCTCCGACGCGGTTCTCCCATTGGTTCGTGGAGCAGACCGGCCTGCCGCTGCGCAGCTATGCAAAATGGCTGCGCCTCACCCATGCAGTTCAGCTATTGGCCAGTGGGCTATCGATGACCGACGCGGCACACGCGGTAGGCTTCTCCGATTCCGCCCATTTTTCACGAACCTTTCGTGCGCTGCTGGGCATTGATCCATCCTCAGCGCTTGCCGAAGTTCGCCTGCAGGAAGGCTAGCTCTTTCGTTCAAGCTGCCAGCGCGTACCCGCACATATCGTAAAGGCCCACAACTCGGGAGCCCGATAATGTCCAGCATTTCTCGTTTCGCCATTCGATGGTTGAGCTATCCCTTAGTATTTGGCGGCTGTGCGGCCTTCATGGTGTGGGCGTTATACGCTGGAATGCCCTATTGGCCGACATCCCCCCTTGTCGCTGCGGTCGGACTGCTGGCCATCGCGGCATTGGAGCATCTTCTGCCGTTTCGGCAGGAGTGGCTGGAAGATCACCAGGACACCCAGACGGACTTGCTGCACTTGCTAGTAAACCTTTCCGTCATTCAGTTCACGGCAGAAATCGTGGCCAAACTGGGGGATGCGGTACCGGCCTCGATGCGTCTGTTCCCCACTGAGAGCCCCTTATGGCTGCAACTGTTGCTGGTTGTGGTGGTGCTCGACCTGAGTCTGTACAGCATGCACCGAATCAGCCATCAGGTGCCCTGGCTGTGGCGTTTCCACATGATTCACCACAGTGCCGAACGGCTGTACTGGATGAACGGTGAGCGGCGCCACCCCCTCCACGCTGCGTTCATGGCCGGCCCTGGGCTGGTAGTGCTGCTCGCTTCAGGGGCACCCGCGGCGGTGGTCGCGACCTGGTTTGGCATTTTGAGCGTGCACCTGGCCTTCCAGCACTCGAACCTGGATTACCGGGTGGGCTGGTTACGACATGTGTTTGGGGTCGCCGAAATCCATCGTTGGCACCACAAGCGTGACTTCGAAGATGCCCAAGTGAACTTTGGTGAGTTTCTGATGGTATGGGATCGGTTGTTCGGTACGTTCTATGACAGCGCGGGGAAGCTGGGCGAGGCAGAGGTCGGACTGCATGAACAGGGATTCCCGCAGGTCTATTTGGAGCAGCTTGTTGTGCCCTTTGGAAAAGCAACCTTGCCCAAATAAACCGCGATGATACGTGACATATAATGGCATGAGCGTGTGCCTACACCATCACTCGACGGACGAGCTGGTGTTGCTTAGGTTGACGGCCTTGTTTTGATACCCGAGGGGAGCGCTATGGATAGGGACGCACTTGAACAGAACCAAATACCGATCTATTTCGTCGCGGTCATTGCCGCAGCAATCGGTGGGTTCATTGCGCCTGTAGCTGCTCAGGGGTTGAACGCTTTGGTAACGCCAACCATCGCCGTGCTGATGTACGCGATGTTCTTACAGATTCCCTTTCTTAATCTGCGTGAAGGACTGAGCAATAGACGCTTCATGTCAGCCCTGCTGATCGCCAACTTTGTACTGATTCCGCTGTTGGTATGGGGGCTCACTCGGGGACTCACGGATCATCCGGCGATCCTTGTTGGTGCTCTCCTCGTACTGCTGACCCCCTGCATCGACTACGTGGTGGTCTTTACTCATATTGGCAAGGGCGACTCTCGTGGAATCCTTGCAGCCACACCAATCCTGCTGCTGCTTCAGCTGGTTCTGCTACCCGTGTACTTGGCCTTCATGTTGGGTGGGCAGTCCGAAGTCATGATCTCGGTAGGCCCCTTTGCTGAAGCCTTTCTCGTGTTGATTGTTGCGCCGTTGTTATTGGCCGTGATTACAGCGGCGCTGGCGAAAAAGTCGAAAATCATCGGCGCTTGGAACGCCGCCTGGGCTTGGCTACCCGTCCCAGCTATGGCAGCGGTTTTGGTCGCGGTGGTGGGTTCTCAAATCTCCTCGGTCGTTCGCGACATCGATAAACTTGCTCCGGTCATCCCAGTGTACATCGGCTTCATGCTATTGGCTCCGTTGGTTGGCGCTTTGGCTTCGAGAGCTTTCAAGCTGCCGTCCCCGACTGCCAGAGCAGTGACATTCAGCTCGTCAACACGCAACTCTTTGGTCGTTCTCCCACTGGCCCTGACATTGCCTGAAGAGATTCGAGGCCTTGCAGCGGCGGCGGTGATCACCCAGACGCTAGTCGAGTTGGTGGGTGAGCTGATCTACATCCGCGCAGTACCGGCACTAATTTGGCGAAAAAGTTCGCAGACTGCGTCAATAACGCGATAGAGATCGAAACGTCGCGAAATGGTTTTGATGAAGCTTGAATGACTGCTACTGGTCCGATAGCTGCCTGTTTCCATCGGCGGATCGCAGCCAGTAGGCAGGAAGCATCTAGCCCGGAGCTGCCGGCTGAGATGCATCAATCTAGCAGAGCGCTCAGCTCCTTCCGGCTCGCCGCATCAAGGTTGAGCAGCAGAGTGGTCGGAATAGGCCAGTCCCTACACCCAGACGACTAGCTGCATACGCGCTGTTATCTCAAAGCTTTCTCGGCCCGCGCGGATCCAACGAAATTATATTTGACGCAGGCAACTGCCGCTCAAGCTCAGCGATACGGTCATACAGCTCAATGATCTTCGCATCCGCTTCGCTCAATAAACTTGCGAGTTGGTCGCGCTGCCGGGCAACTTGCTCAATCCGATCACGCAGGGCGCGGCTTTTCTGGCGGGCGAGAAGATTTACCTGGCTCAACGAAGGAGGTCGCTCCTGCGCATGTTGTTCCACGTAGGTTTTTATCTCTGCGATGAGACTCGGGAAACGAGATTTCTTAAGCGCCGAAGGATCGCTTCCGGCCTCTTTGGCCACGTTGTTCTGAGTGACCGGTGTCCCCTTCGGAAGAAGCTGTGGCCTATTGAGTTTCAGGCGCTCAAAAGCATCACGATATTGATCAGCAGCGTTGCGGCGAACAGGGAGTTCAACGTTCATTTACGCTCCCTACGACACGACGGAAGCTCTCTACGCTTCGCTGTTGAGCCATCAACGATTCCATTAGCGGACTCCCATCCTGAGCAATAGCAAGCCGCTCTTTGAGTACATGCTCAAGATCATCTACCGTGCCCAATCGTTCTGAGTCATACAGCACACGGTACTGAACAAGACATCGATCAGCCTTTCGAGACGGAAACTCAAACCACTGAAGCCCGCGACTCTCCAAAAACTTCGCGTAGTTCAACAGCCCGTTCAGGTTGCTAGAAACGGTCTTAAGGAGTGCCTCACCGTTGGTGACTCTCTCCATAGCCCATAGATTGGCTTCTCTCCAGGGCAATCCGTCTTCCCAGAATATTTGTGGTAGTCCTTCGATCACTACACGGGAGCTATTCAGCGAGTAGGTAATCAGGCGGTCTTTGACAGAGAGGTCATGCGGACTGAAGTGAATGTGTTCGACGGTAGGCAAGGGAAATCTCTGTAAGAACAAGCGTCAATGTCCATGGGGACGCCATCTAACTTTGGACGTCCACGGTATGCAACTTATTCTTATCAATCGAATACACCTCGATCCGAGGCGCAAACGTCTCTAAAACACGCATCACACGGTTACTGACTTCTTGGTACAAGGCGTAATTTGAACTGACCACTCGCAGGCCGTGAGACTTCATCAGGTGCTTAATTTCGAAGAATGGCGCGCCCATCTTGATCCCCAGCCCACCAGAAGAGGAGTCCTTGCTTTTGGCTATCGGGCAGCGGGAAACGACGCAGCCATCTGAGTTGGACAAAGCAACAACAGGGACGCCTATCAACGTAGGGTCGAAAAGACGCTCTGCGCTAACGTAGAAGCAGTCACAATCAACCAAACAGAAGACGGCCATGAGTCACCTCCCCGTCAACACAAGGTCGGTATGCTTCATCACAAAGACAGAGGCAACACCGGCAAGATGATTTACTGTCTGAGCTAGATCTGACGTAGGTGGAGTGTATTCATCATCCTTGCCATGAGAGACGCTTTGGGCGTTACGGATGGTCCCTACGCCAAGGAAGATGGTGCCTACTCCACGCATCATTTGCGAGGTGGCTTCGTCGATAACCGAGGACTTTTTCAGGATGTCCAAAACCTTGCTACCAAGCTTCTCAATCGCGTCTTTCTGGTAGCCCGTTTCACCTAGAGATTTGAGACACGCTTTCAGTACTGTCTCAATGTGGCTGCAGCTCAACGTGATGGAAAGCTCTGGATCAGTCAGCACACATCCCCGAGCTTTCAACCAGGAATCCGAGAGCATTTTATTGCCCTGGAAGAGCCCATCGAGATCGGCATCCATCGCGGCCTTCTCGACCGTCACAAATTGGGATAGGGACTGAACCACGGAGGCAGTTTTCATGTACTCCCGATCAAGGTTAACCAGGAGATCAGCTACCAGTGAATTCAGAACCTTATGGTCACTGATACGCCTGTGCAGGTCAGTGTCCGCTTTGTCCAATGGGCAAAGGGTCCAGTAATCCTCTTCGCTTGGACAAGGAACCTGTTTCCATCCAATCATTAGCTCCCGTCCAGTGAATGCGAGATAACAAGCTGTGTGCCCCATCGGCTCATGTTCTTGGTCGAGAATTTCATCAAACACTACGGTCTCACTGTTACCACCACAGCCAAGACCTTCAACCAAATCGAGAAGCTTTCGTTCAAACGCTCTCAACCCAAGCAACAGTTGCAGGTTTTCGTTTTTGACCTTTGCTGATCGAGCTGCCAGCTCAGAAAATCCGTCATCACTCATTTAGGTCTGCCACCATTCGCTCTTTGAGTCTTTCAAGAATATAGATTGCAGCAGCACCAACTAAATTGTTGACCAATCGAGCATCATTTTGACTAACTTTTTTATCGCCGCCATGTGCCGTACTAAAATGAGTTCTAAAAGAACCTGTGCCTACACCGATCGACTTGATTCCGCCGAAAAGTTTTTCGATGTCGCCTTTAGCTTCTTTCCCCTCCACTGTGCTAGGAAATGGAAAGTCTTTGACGACTGCAGCCACTAATTCAGGTGCAGTTTTAGTACCTGGCAAAGGCAAATCTCTTTGTTCTAAATAATGTCGGCATATAGACTCGAGAAATCTATTGCTGTGATTAAGCGAATCGCTCGGATCTGTCGCGACCTTCAGCCGCGCCTGTGCCCATTGTTTCTCGAAATATTGACCTTTCATCAGGCCGGTCAGATCTTCCTGCATTGCTTCAGCTTGGACGTCCGTAAACTCAGAAAGCTGCCTAACAGCGCTTTTAGCTTCACCAAGAAAATCATTCAGTTTAGATTCAACGGCGGACCAAATCGAATTTATGGATTCAGCAGAGGAATATTTAACTATATCCTCTTCACTCAACTCGCTCAAATGCTTAGACGTATAGTATCTTTCTTCTTCATTACCGTAATTGTAAGCATCTTCTAAAGAGGATGAAGAAAGCGCGCGAATTTGTTCACCATCAAAGGTCAGAAATCCATACTCGTAATCGTCGAGTCCGATATTACCCAAGCCAACACGGCAACCGCTTGCGTAAAGACGCACTCCATGAACCGCTTCACGAAGATCTTTCTCAACTGATTCCAGCCCAATACGGACCTCACTGCGAGATTCCTGTACAAGCGTCGCCAGCCGTTCAATGGCTTCTTTCCTGGTTGTCATAACGCACTCATTTATCGAGACACACGGTGTAGGTTGTGCAGGACGATACCCCACAGCTCGATGTCTTCCCACTCTCCCACCTCAATGCTTGCATTGAGGGGATTGTGGGCCAGCAGAATGGGCGATTTCCCTAGGCGTTCTCTGTACTCTTTGCAGCAAAAATCAGCCCCAATGACTACGACCACAATGTCACCATCCAAAGGCTCTAGAGCCTTGTCCACCACTAGCACGTCACCATCGTAGATCCCAATCCCCTGCAAGGAATCGCCATCAGCACGGAGCAGCCAGCGCGAAGGCTCACGCAGGCACACCAGTTCATCCAGGCTCAAAGGCGGTTCAGAGTACTCAAGCGCAGGGGACGGAAACCCACACGAAACCCTGCCCACGATGGGCTTTCGCAGAGGATCTACAGGGGGATTGATGGGACCGAGGATGGAAAACATAGGGGCTTGCTCGCACTGTACATACAAACAGTATGGCGCGACGTGCCAGTAGCCCACAAGCGACCTACAGATCCGTCCGACAGACGAGCTTCGAAAAAGCCTAACAGACGTATTCAGACGAAACGCAAACAGCGATACCAAAACTGAAATTAATTAATTGAAGATAGATTATTTCCCTAATACAAAAAATCAAAAAACATAAATGGTATAATATGCCTACAAAAGGAATAAACCTTTTATCAACAGGCCGGAGATAAGAATGATAGTTAGCACACAAGAATCATCAAAACACTTTAAAGCACCAAAGGAACTTGAACCGTATTTAAACATACAAACCGACAAAGAAGGAAAAATAGGAATTACGATTTTAGATTCAAAAATACTTGGAGAAAAATACACACTTGAATTCATGAGACTAGTTAAAGAGGTATCAATATTAAACCACCATAACAATCATAGAAGCATAGAGCTACGTGAATATGATAGCGAAGATTACAAAGTGCAAAAGACCGCATATCAGAAGTTTTACCAAAGCAAAATTAAATAAGCCCTATAGGGCTTTCTCACAATCAAATGCCGCCCCAATACTATAATAATAATCTTGACAATCACATTTAATTCGATCTATATTTTCGCCGTCATTACTGAATAGGTGAAAAATGAATGAATTAAAAAACCAAATCGTAAATCTCAAGAAAACGATTTTCAAAATTACAAAAAATGTATGCGGTTCAGATTCAGAAAATAAAAAACTCGCATTCAAAGCTTTTGTTCAGCTAGCGCTTCATACCGGCATTCACACCCTAGGCGAGCGCTATGCACATCACGGACTGCCATCCTCGATGATAAATCACCACATTAATGTAGGTGAAGCATTGATCCAATATGAAGGCAAACACAAAGACTTAGAGTTCATAGAACTTGATTCACTCATTGAGTCTGTAAACCTATACAACAATATCGTTAAGCAAAATGAACCATTCCTAGATATTCTTTCACTCCTGGCAGAAGAAATCACTATCTCCAAAGCTCAAGCATTTTCGCGGGGTCAATTCATGACTCCACCTGATCTAGCGCAATTTGTCGTAGAATTACTTGATGCTAAAAATGATAAAAATAATGAACATAAAATCAGTGATATTTGTGTTGGTTACGGAGCCTTAATTCTTGCGAAAATTAACAGAGCCTTCAAGGAAAACCCTCAAAGCCTTTGTAAACTAGAGATACTGATTAACGACTTAGACCCATTCATGTGCAATGTGGCAGCACTGCAAATAATCTCAAATACCGTAAACAACAATATAGATGTTAAGCAATTAGTAGTGCTGTGTTCTGACGCAATCAAACAATACAAAACTGGCGAAGTGTCGTTTGTAATAAAGTACCGCACCCCTGAATTAGTCATTAAAGATATTGAAAGGATTCGCGGGGAAAAGGCGGTACAAAAGGTTATTGAAGAAACTAAATTGCTTCTAGACTTTCTTCATGAATCGGTAGGTGCAGCATGAGCCTACCTATCGAACAACAAATCAAAGCACTGAAAGCCTCAATCTTCCAGATCACAAGACATCAAACCGGTGGCAAACGAGCAAAACGAGATTTGGCCTTGTCCATCTTCATCAAATTCAACCTTGGAGTGATGCTGAATCAGCTTGTGGCGCGATACCGTCATTATGGAACCACTGACCTGGAGCTAACCGAACACGTCTTCATTGACGATACCTACATCTGTCTAGACGCAAAGCTGTTCAGCTCAATCAACCTGGCAGCGTTAGCAAGGTCAGCGCAAATCTACAAAGAAGTTGTAGAAGCCCTACCTGCGTTCTCAGATGTGCTGCATTCGCTCATCGAAGACATATGGCTTGATGACCAGAAGGGGAATGGTTTAGGTCAGTACCTCACTCCACCAGACTTGGCTAATCTGATTGGCAACCTGATAGACGTGAGCGAATCCGACCGAGATAAGCGCACCAAGCCGTATGTCATACATGATGATTGCAGTGGGGCAGGTAGCTTGACGTTACCAGCAGCACAGAGAGAAGCCAGAGTAGGACGCCACCGCACGCAATTACTCAATTTAATGGTGAACGACATTGACCCATTGATGTGTTGCGCAGCGGCCCTACAGTTGGTATCGAGCATGGTGGTTCATGAGCATGACCTTCACCAGCTGAGAGTCATTTGCTCGAATGCGCTCACAGAGACGAACCCTAATAGTAAGTCGATGGTAGTCATCAAGACACCTGAAAATGTTCTCTTGAACGTCAAGCTCGCTCATGACCAGCACATGCAGGAAAAGCTTCAACTGTTCAAACATATGAATTCATTGACCAATAGAATTTTAAATAAAAGTTAGGGTTATTTTCACTCACCTACCTGCAATCTTTAATGGTTCAACGTCTTCACCTAGCAAAGCCCTCAACACGTTTGTCTTCTCCCCTTCCTGCAGGCTGTAAGCAACCGCTGTGCAGCTCACAGGCCATGCCACCAGGTTAGCAATCGACAAGGATTCCAGATCCACGGCGTTAGGCATCACAGCAACAGGCCAAGGCTGTATACCCGCGCTAGAGAGTCGATGACTGCCAGCACTGGCGGACGCCAAGCTCAAGGCAAGGAAACCGCACAGAAAGGCTTTGGTGACACAAGCAAGAAACCTCATCAATCACCAAGCCCGAGCTTTTCAAGTCTCTTCTTTCTGACCTCATTCTTGCGCGACATTTCCAGTCCCATCAGAGTTTCGTTGTGTTCAATCACATCACGATTCGCAGCATCAACTTCTTCAATCTTTGCATTTAGCTTCTGATTTATATTCACACCCTTGAGAATTGCCCAAAACAATACCGCGCAAGCGAATGCAGTTAACAACATCGCACCGAAACTTAAAACGGTAAAAACCTTCACCAGACCTAGCACGACGATAGCTACCAAAAACCAATAGTAGTGCTTTTTAGATTGCTCATTCATATTCAAGCCTCCCCTTCAGTGGTTTGTTTATTTTTATGTTCTTCCTTACTGAATTCTTCACGAGCTTGTCTATTTCTCTCTTTCCTTTGAGCCTCGTATTGCTTTGCCTTCAAATTGTTAGCCACAAGATTTTTGAAGCCTTTCTCAAGTGCTGGGACACTAGAACTGATCGCATTTTGCATTCTATTATTCGCAAACAATAAAGCATACATTCTGTTTGCTGAATCATCAGCAGGGGTATCCTCATTACCGATTACTTTCATTGTACTGTCGAATTGGTCCATACCACTTTTATAGATACTGAAAATACAGAAAATGATAAAGATTACCGTAGCAAGAATTGCAAGAATATCTCCAATAAACGACCCATCACTCATACCTAGGATTCCGGCGATTAAACCTTGAGCATTCATATTGTCTGCAGTGAAAGAAATCACTTTCATAAATAAAGCGAGAACGGGCATGTACCAAGCTAAATAAACCAACTTCCAACCAGCTCTTTGTAGATGGATAGGATTACCGCTTATGGCTCCGTAGCTGAAAAGCACCGGTGCTTCGATAAATTTGAAGAAAAACGCGAAGTAGATAAACGAAATCAATCTACCCAACAACATGAAGAATAAGGCCAAAGGAATAACGTACTTACAGAAAAAGCCTAGAGCTGCAAAAACGTAACCTAAAGGCAAATACGCGCTCATTATAATGTCCATGGATTTGAGAGCTATCTGTACTGTCTTACCGCTAAACGAACCTAGGAATTTAGCGATATTTCCGGTGAATTGTCCTGTCTTGATTCCTGCTGATGATGAATCACTAGAACCGATCATCTCTATAATCGAATCAAGAGTGCCATCTGCAACGGCTGTAAGCGCCTTAAGTAATATGATCTTCACGCCAAAATCGAACATCTCATTGCCCAGCATGTACATTCCGCCAGCAAGGCCGATATGGTAGTTATTCGCACAGCTTTGTGGATTTGCTGCACACTCCGCTCTACCTTTCATAATCGACAGCGAGGGATCAAAACCGGCCATCAATTTGATAGAGGTGAAATCAAAACCGATTGCATCCATTATTAATTTGTTAAAGTCAAATTTACTAAACCAGCTTCCATCATCCAAAAGAGTAGAAGGTGTTACGTTGATAATTGCTGAAAGATAAAGCCCTTTATAATCAATCGGAGCAAACGGTACAAGGTTACACGAGCTTGCTTGGCCTTCGGGCCTAACATCCTGTATGCCACAAAGCACCTTTCTATTCACATAGTTATAGTTTTTAATGTCGGCGTTATCCCAGTGAACAAAGAAAGCATTCTTCAAGGTTTGGGTACTGATGTTTTTATTGTTGCGGAATTTCGACATGGATGAAGCTGACAAAGCACTACCTAAAATCCCTTTTGTCGAATTCGTCAGCACCTCATAGGTCAGCATGTCTATGCCTTCTTTGTTCTCTTGCAGTGCTTTCTTTACCCCGATGTAATAAAGCTCGAAAGCCCTATTAGCAGCCGTTAGGTAAGCTAACTGCACCGCTCTGAATTTGAGAACGTCAGCTTGATTTTCGCTTCCCAATATCTCAATTTTCAATGAGATTGGGTTAAGGGTCGCGCACTGCATGTCAAAATCAGAGATTGAATCCCATCCTTGATCACGGTTTAATTTGCTACCCTTCACGTCATTAGGTAATTCATTGTATTGCTTTATCGCACGCCTTGAGGATTCATGCTCAGACCATGTATCAGTGCAGTATTCGTTTAGTTTGGCTTTTACAATCGTATTCTTAAAATAGTTAATAATGTTTTGAAATGAAGCACCATCAGCATCAAAGTCGTGGCCCATGTACGCTGAAAGAAATCCCGATGCAAATTTCGATTTTATCACTTCAGCAACTGATGACGTACTGACTCCAATTTCGTCAAGCTTCAAAATGCCCATCACTTCTTTTGATTTAGTATAAGCATCATCAACAATGGCTTGCTCTTCTGCGTCGAATTTACCATCCACAACATTCATTGAGTTTGTTTGGAAATTGTCATCCATGATTTGAGCGTAATACTTACGACCTAACGTACCAGTATTTTTCAGGTAGGTAGAAGATCCACCTAACATTTCATTGCTAGTCTTTGCCCCCTTTTCAAACATAGACCTCATCGTACCGTCATTAAGACTCTCACCAGTCAATTGCTCAACGTCAGCACCATTCGATCCAATGATGAATTTACCAAAACTAGCGGGATAACCTTTAAGCACTTGGTCTTTGAATGGGTAATCGTCAGCAGACTTTTTCATTGAATAGTCTTTGACTTCGTTAAGCCAATTAAGAATGTTTTTCCAATTTGTTGTTGCGTCTACGTTTGGTGTACCCCAGCTTTTATCCTTCGAAACCTTCAAACCGGCGTCAGCAGAGATTTTAAGTATCTCACCTCTTGTATATCCGGCTTCCCCCAAAGCAACACGATTATTGGCAAACATTGCGTCTATCGTCCTAAGATCTTCCGTAGCTATATCGTTTATCCTCTCGATGTTAGCGGAGAAAACCATCTTCTCTTCAGCTCTGACGAAGTTGTAATCTTCTGACTTAGCAAGCTCTTCTAAATCAGTGGAAAGCGCATGCTTATTCGAAACCATGAATCCAAATATTGCAAACAACAACATTACAACGCTCACAAGGATGAGGTGACAGAAAAGCAGAAGCAGTGCAATCATTCTTACAGTATTGTTTTTGATAGCAGCCTCAAGGCTACCGGTTTTGGCCTTGTCATATAAAAACTTCCAAATAAGAAAAACAGCAATCAAACCAGTTACGCCCAAACCTATATTGGTTAAATATGTAGTCATTGAATCGAGAAAAGGGCTAGGCTTTGAGAAGCTGGCATCAGTACGACCAGCGTTTACAAGAATCGGCTTGATCGCTTTAACAGCAGCAGAATTAGTACCTTCTAAAGCTAGAAGTACGCTTACCCCCTGATCGGCATCACAAGCGAACATGCCTTGTGTTATCTGAGAAGCCAACCCCTTGGATTGAGGTGTTGCTGTCCTCATCACTTCACAAATATTTGAATATTCGAGAGCTTGGGCTTGGTTGCCAACCAACAGAAGAAAAAGCATTGCGAACAGAATTTTGAATTGACGCATTAAGTTTAAGATTTGTTTTCTTAATTATACCATTTGTAAACATACGGAAACGAATCTAGTGCGCACTTAAGAGGAAGAGTGCTAGCAAAGTTGCTTATACCTGCAGCTAAAGCTACTATAGCCAATGCTAGAAAAAAATCGGCAATATTGTGCTGCAGCAGGGGGTCGAAGTGAACATAGAAAGAATTCAAATAGAAGGCGGTTTTTTAAATGGGGTTGATTTGACCTTATCGGCTGGGTTGAATGTTCTAATCGGCGCTCGTGGCACAGGCAAAACGTCAATCATTGAATTGATCCGTTACGCTTTAGACGTCAGAAATATGACAAGCGAGTCTAAGAGCCGCTCTTTAGATCATGCTCGCGCAGTACTGGATGGCGGCGAAATCTGTGTAACACTTAATGATCTTATAGAAAATATAAGCGTAAGCAGAAGCGCGGATGAAGATAAATTTAGAGCCTCTTCAACTTTCACCTCACCTATCATATTGTCTCAGACTGAGATTGAGACTGTTGGTTTGAGTGAATCTGGTAGGCTCTCATTAATCGACGGCTTCCTTTCCAACAGAACCTCGATCAGAGGTGCGCTAGCAGAAACCGCGAATAACATACGATCTTTTTACAAAGAACTAGAAGCGCTAGAAAAGGAAATAATTAGCCTAGGCGAAGGTATTGAAGAGTTTCAAATACTTCAAGATAAAATCAGTCAACTAGAACTGGAACAAAAAAAATTCCTAGGCGAGTCAGATGAAATTTCAATCAAACAGCTAAAGTTCGGAGTGGTTTCGTCGAAACTCTCAGAGTTGAGCGTAAAAGATGAGGTTTTGCAAAGATTTAGCACCACCGTTGAAAATTGGTTCCAAAAATTGGAGAGCCAAGTATTCGAAGATTTCGGACCTGAAGAATGGGATGGCTCACCGGAAGATGATCCATTGTCTGAGCTGCGCATTAAATACTCACAGACAATAATGCAATTAGATGATGCTTTAGGTTCATTCATGCAAATGAAAGAGGCAGCTAAAAACAAACTAGATGAAGTGCATAAGTCTAAAATCGAATTAGAAAAAGAGTCGCGTGCAATAAGAGGTGAGCTTGACCATAACACAGCAGGTGCTGGAGCTTTGGCTCGACAAATTACATTGCTGAGAGCCAATGCTGCGCAAATTCAATCTCGACAAAAGCTTATAAACGAAAGAAAGGCTAGGTTAGCAGCCTTAAGAACTCGTCGTGATTCAAAGCTAGAAGAATTGTTAGAGTTGCGAGCAAACCGATCTACTGAACGTAAAAAAATCGTGGAAGACTTAAACGAAGCTCTGACACCTTGGGTTAAAGTAGAACTTGAAGGTTCCGCGCAATTCACTGAGTACACTCGGGCAATTGCGAACGCACTGCGCGGCAGTGGTATGAAATATAATGAACTCGCTTTAAATATTTCAGAAAAAGTAAGCCCCCAAGAGCTTATGGATTTTGTTGAATATTATGATTTTGAAACACTATCCCAGATTACCAGTATCCCGAAAGAACGCTGTGCCAGGCTATTAGGTGTTCTCGCGGAAACGGGCATATCAGATATTGTTACAAGCGAAGTAGAAGATAACATAAAACTAACACTACTTGATGGATTAGACTACAAGGACGTGGCTGCATTATCTGCAGGACAAAGATGCACTGTAATATTGTCAATCGTACTACAACACCGTGAACGCATGCTGATCATTGATCAACCTGAAGATCATCTAGATAACTCGTTCATTGCGAATACAGTAATCAAAGCGCTAGTCAATAGAAAAGGTTATGGACAAGTAATTCTTTCAACGCACAACGCAAACATTCCAGTACTTGGACAAGCTGATTTGATAATAGAAATGACATCAGATGGGCGTAATGGATATGTTCAAATGTGTAAGCCTCTCGACGATCTGGAGGCTGTAGAAGCGATTACAAATGTCATGGAAGGAGGCGCGCAGGCATTTGCTACCCGTGCGCGCTTCTACGCAGGGCACAGTTAAAAATGAATGCTGAAGAAGCCAAAATAGTTTTGATTGCAGGTACTGTTAAAGAACGCCTACAAGCAGCTCGGTACTTTTCCCAAAACCCTACTGAGGTTAGCACTGATTTATTGCGGGATGCGCTCGCGCAAGAAGGAGTTAGCTGGATTAAAAAAGCCCTACTGCTTGCACTTGAGCGGGCTGATGTTTCAGTCATACGACCCGCTAATGTTGATGATTCGGCTGAAGGCGAAGTAAATATTAAGCTCATTCGGTCCATAATGGCGCGAGCTACTGAAGAAGTCACAGGTACTATCCTTCATGAGTTTAGTACGATTATCGGCGAAATCAACATGAAGGCGCAGTCTGAGTTTGAGCATTTCTCAGAGTCTCAGACGTTTAGATTGATGTCGCGCTTAAAAGAAATTCTCAGAGCAGTTAGAGAGTTAAAACAGGCATCTGCTTCGCCAAATTACAGCGCATTTGATTTGGGTGAGCTGATTGATCAGATCGTAGAAGAGAATCCGAAAATCTTCGAAGAGATAAAACTGCTTGACGGAGGGCTGCGACCGTTTTTGGTTACTGCAGATCGAGGCTCTATGTATCTGGCAATCATCAACGGATTGAGAAATGCTAATGAAGCAGTTCTTAGCTATAGCAGAAAGAACCCGCCCGAAGTGTTGCTAACATGGGGTCGTGCGGGAGATGAGGTTTTTTTCGCCATTATTGATTCAGGTTCAGGCTTTAAAGGTAACCCTATTGACGCGATGAAGATTGGAGTTTCGAATAAAGATAGAAATCTCCATACGGGATATGGTCTCGCCACTGCGTCCAGTGCAATGAAAGCTATGGAGGGTGAATTATCACTTTCCAACAGCCTTGAGGGTGGCGCAAAGTTTGAACTTAGATGGTACAAAGATAATGAAACTACTACTAGTTGAAGATAATAAATCGTATGCCGAAACGCTTATAGAGCAGATTTCGAGAATAGAAGAGAATATTGACATTTTTCTAGCCGAAAGCCGTGATAGTGCGCTCTCATTTCTGAATGAGGTCTTTTTTGACCTAGTAATTCTTGATCTCGAAATTCCTACTACCGATGGTTCTTTCGATTTAGAAGTTGAGCATGGGCATCAAGTTTTTTATACCGCAGGTAGTTTAACGCCAGGCACACCGGTCTATATCTTAACCGGGTCCAACCCAGATGCATTTCTTAGAGGGCTCGCTAGGAAAGGTCAAAGTATAGACTTATGGGGTGACGGTACATTGGTGCCAACTGTAGCCTATTATTTAAAAGAGGACGGCAATCAACTAATCGCAGAAATTAGGGATATTGCATCGCGCATAGCTCTCACTGACGCTATTCGCATAAATACCGGTGCCAACGCAATCGATCTTACGCAAGAGCAAAAAAGGGCCATTAAGGTATTTACAAGAGCAAACGGTGGCAGCTTTTGTAAGTTAAAGAAATTAGGCGGTTTATCAGATGCAATAGTACTGAAGATCAGTGTGATGGATCAGGCAGGCCGTGTTAGATGTGAATGTGTCGGTAAATTAGGTCTTGCAAGGCATGTCAAGAAGGAGATCGCTGCATATGAAGCAGAGGTAAAACATCTGCGACTGGGAACCTTTGCGCCGGTAATGAGTTATAATGATCAGGGACTTCGTGGCTTTTCTGCTATTTTTTATGTCTTGGCAGATGAACATACCGATACTTTTTTTCAGTTAGCCTTAACCAACCCTGCAGCAGCCCTTGATGTACTTGGCCGGATACGCACTGCTTTAGCACGCTGGTCAGACACGAGAAATGTCAAACCGGTGAAAATAAAAGACATTCGCAGGCGGATCTTGAGTGATGAAAACTTTCAAAATATCATTACTACTCACTCTCTTGAAATACTTTTAGATTTAGAAGAGAGGACTGTTGAAATCTCAGAAGCTTGCATTCATGGTGATTTACATGGAGGAAACATACTAGTCAATGGTGATAACACTCCGGTGCTTATCGACTTTGGCGACGTGGGTACTGGCTATACTTGCCTTGACCCAATAACCCTTGAGCTTAGTTTAATATTCCATCCTGATGCCAGAGCGAACGGATTAGCTACCCTGCTTGAATCATCAGGTGAAAGTTGGCTTGACCTAAATATCTACGCAAAGGATTCACCACTTTATCAAGTGGTTAAGTATTGCAGGGAATGGGCCTATGACGTCGCCCCTCATGATGAATCAGTTTTGAGCATGGCGTATTTATTTGTCTTGAAGCAGTTCAAATATGACACTGTTCCACCCGAAGTGCTTAATAAGATCCTAAAAGGGATAATTAATAGACTCAATGATTAGCGGTGACGCTTACTCATTTAAGTCTATTCCTCCCCCCAAATATAATCCGGCGCCAGGTATACGGCGCCGCAGTTTATATTTACAAAATGCTAATTATTTTAAGATATTCACTTCATTATAGGCGTCAGCCTGTATCACATTAAGCTGTGCAGACCAAAAGCACACAGCGGCACCCAGGACGATGAGACTTACCACTACAGGTACGTGGAGGGCGAAGGCTATGGCGAGCATCACAGAGGGCACCAGGAAGCACACAACGCCGTCTTTGATGATTGCTTTGTGCTGTGCCACGTACTGGCCGGGTGCAAGGATATTGCTTGATAGGATCTTGCCTGAAAGCGCGAGAGCAGGAGTAAACCCGCCTTCATAGCCATCATCCTTTTTGGCGCATTTGGCTCTTAGCATTGCTAGGGAGGAAACGCCTAGTAAGCTCATTAAAAACACCAAGGAGAATAGATAGAAGGCGAAGCTTGTACTGAAGGATTCTTTGAGGAAGAAAGCAATTATCGTTTTGATCACGAAGCCACCCATAACGGCAATGGGTAGGATTCGGACAAGGTTCATGCCTACACCCTCAAGGAGATTCCTTTTTACGTGCAGTAGACTTTTGATTTCGGAATCTGTTGGTTGATTTTTCATTTGTAGTAAAGTTTGTTTATGTTCCAATTATACCATACTAAAAACCACAACCAGCGCATTTGGGGAAACTCAAAAAAATTACGACTGTAGACCTTGAAGAATAGGCTCCAGCTTTGCCCTAAACTCATTAGCCAGACTCCGCTCATGACTATTAGGCAAAGAACCCTTATAGGCACGGTCAGCTTCCATCATAAATTCTTTAATCATTGATATTTGCTTTGCTTTATCCTTAAACGAATTAACGCAAAGCTTTGAACTCAAAGCTGTATTCATCGTTTGCCATGCATCTAAAAACATACGTTGACCAACAGCATCTTTGGCCTGATCAACCCAATGATGAATCCGCTCTAAAGAAAAAATAATGGGATATTTTCTTATAGGGACCAGGCTATGCTTCGGAGGCAATTGCGATTGGAAATTAAGAATTAGCGCTTTACGAAGCTCGGCGCTTTCTGAAAGATGGTTAACGCTTTCTACTGGATGATTACCAGTGAACACAAGGAAAGCGTTAAGAACTACTGTCACCCGATTTATGTATTCATCTATAGAATAAATATTGATTCCGAGATTCTTTCCATCCAGTGCCAAATCGCCTTCAAAATCTTCTTCAACATGAAAAAAACTAAGCGAGTTAGGCATTAGTATTAAATGCTTAATTAAATTGTCTGCGTCCGCTGGAATCCAAGATTTATTCCTTAGCAATTTTTTCATTTGAACGAAGCTTGAAAACATATTTGATAAATCATCAACCTTTGCTAATTCGCCGCCTACAATCTGCACCCTAAACGAGCATTCTAGAGGCGAGTTCTGAGGAAAGATATTATGATAGAGCTTGTCAGGATTTTTGAATTTTATTTTGTTATCCAGGCTTTCTTCGATCTCTTTCAGACGCTCAAGAAACAGCTTACGATGGTTTAAATACTGCTCAAAGGTCATGGCTTCAATTTGCTTCGATGTGACCTTCTGCTGCTCTTTAAATTGCGCGTTTAGGAACAACAGAGTAGCTATGGTTGCGGTGCTGCCGAAGAAAGTAAATACTCCGGCAAGCATCGAGCCGAAACTACTCCATGCTGCATGTTCATGTGAGCGTGGTCCGAGGCTTAATGCATAGGTAGTGAAGATGGCAACAATGACTAAAAAGCCAACACCTATTAGCGCTGAAATCCATGGATACTCGCCGATGCTTTTCCATATTTTTCTATGCATCAAATTCGTCCTACAGAATGCATTTCCTTAAAAAACAGAATCAAAAGGATGAACATCACAAACGAAAATATCCACAGAATTACTCTATCCCTTTCGGACATTTCTATATTTGAGATTTGGTAAAAGGCTCGGTTGATTCCTAGCCAATAAGCTATGCCGCCAACACACATTACAACTACCCCAGTGGTCAAACCTGATCTAGAGTAATATATAATGCAAAACGCCAAAGAAGAGAGTCCCACTCCAACAAAGTAATTTGTCAACTCGATAATTTTGTCTAGAGTCCGTTGTTTGAATGTATTTTTTTTTACAGATCCAAAGAGCAAAGCAACAAGCATGCAAACAGCCCCGATAAATGCGCCCCAGGATATTAAGGGGAAGGATGCATTAGCCTCGACAAAACTATCAAATTTTAAGCATAGGAATGCAAGCCCCAGTGCCAATCCAACAAGGAAAGGTTTGAAGCTAACAAGTACATACTTTTCTAAAAATTCTGATTTCATAACCGTCCCTAGCTTGAGTGAAATTTTCAGCATTCTACTCAAGGCGATGGCACTCCGATAGCACATCTCTCACCGCGCTGGAGCAGAGCCAGCTATACCGCGCCATCAGCCTATCCCAGGGCACACCAAATCACACAGTCCTACCTCTCCATGGATCTGGCTGAAAGCTCTTATCGCTTCTAAATGACGTACACAAATCATCCAAACGAAGCGCATCAGGCCACATCGAACACGCCATCTTGTCGAGCCGATTCCGGCTGCGCAGCGGTCGGGTGCCTCACTCACTACCCTCCACCCTTCGGATGACCACGACAGCGGGGATTCCACTAAAAGCTACGCACCATTGGGTAAGTATTGGTTATTCAATAAAGCTATTTATAAGCATTTTTTAGAGCAGGCAAGGTCAGGTTGTTAATTGACAAGTCAATTAAAACAATCTAGCGCACTCCGTTTGTTTGGATACCGCATTCTACAAGGCTTTCATTAAATCAGTGATGACAAAAATCATACATAAATCAATAAAAAGTGAAAGCATGTTAAAAGGCATCAATAGAATAAAGTGCGCTACTGAAATGCTATAATCTAAAGTACAACAATCTTTATTCATCATGATAATCACACACCTAAAAAACTATTTTCGACTTATAAGGCTTGGCAAAAAATTACGCTCCAAAGAATCCTACAAAATCTTAATCACATACAGAAACTCTGTAGAGGACAACATTCGTGACGTGCTTAAAGAAATAGAGAGAACGCAGCCCCATAAACTACGCAAAGCACTCTTCAAATCTGTAAAAGCTAGGGCCGAGGAATACACACCATTAGCTATGAACCTCGCTAGGTTAAACGCTTCAAAACTCGAAATAGACAATGCCATCTTGGACTACAAATATCTCTACTTCATGAACCCGGTTAAGCAAAGAGCCCTAATCTACAACTATGATTTACTCGACCTTTTGAAACTGCAAATCACATTCGTATTGTTAACTATTCTTTTAAGTATTGCCTCAGTCAATCACTTTGACAAAATCATCGCCGGAATAATTGCAAGTGTTGTTTTTATTTACACTCTACAAATGAAATCCAACAGAACAATTTGCGAAATTAAAAATGCTATAATAGATACAAACAAACAACATAAAAAATGACAATCACAAAAACCATTTCCGATCTAAAAGCCGACATTATCGAAAAACAAAACGAGTTTACAACGCTAGCTTCGGAAATAAAAAAACTAGAAGATCAGGCTAGTACCATTCGCGCAAGCAGAGACAAATTCGGTGAAACCCTACTGAAGAAATCTTCCACAGACGAAGCAAAAGCCAGGGCTGAAAAATCCTACGACAACAAAACCAAATTGCTTGAAAGAAATGAGTCTATAAAGAAGTTAAAAACAGAAGCCCGAGGAAAAATCACGTCAGAAATAAGCGCTATTGAATATTCGATCTCAGTAATAGAAGCACTAGAGTTTGTCGAAGAAATGAAGGCCCTGACTTCAATCAAGGACACTGCCAAGTTAAGAGAAGCCTTCAGGACAAAACTCCAGCCGCAGCACACAACGAATAACAGCCCCCATCAGTGAGGGTTGACCCATGAAAAGGTATCTCCAGTTCAGGTGTTCAGAACGCTTCAAGTCAGACCTACAGAACCTAGTCTTTGCGTGTGGTTACACACGCCTTCCAGAGGTCGTGAATGAGATCGAGTTGATTGCCAAATACAGAAAAGGTGTGAGCCTTTTCTTGACTCACCTCCACAGGGATAAAGACATCTACATTCCTCTGAAGGATCAGAAAAGCGTTGCGGCGTTGAAGGACACGTTCAACAGGAATCAGAGCAACATCCAGCAGCTTTTCAACCTCTGTGCAGGCCAGCAGTACATCTCTAAGCAAGGCAAGACAGTCAAGCTCCACAACGTGCTTACGATGCTCCTGAAGCATCACGTCAAGGTGAACCAGCTCAGTGAAAAATTCACGTATGTCCACGTCGAATACGTCGAGCAAACGACAGGTACGGAGGCCGTAGCCAAGCGTAAATTCTTACGCAGTGCCCAGCTTTATACGGAGAGCGAAACGCGCCTATCTGCGCTGCTTGAGGACGAACCATACTGTTTTTTTAAACACGATGACGATCCATTTACTCAGATTGTGAGGGCAATCGAAGAAGCCAAGATATTCAAGATTGGGGTTAGCTCAAAGCCCCCCTTCTTCGTCGAAAGAAAGCGCATTTACGACCTTCTGAATCGACGCGTCAGAGACGTGAATGAGCTGGTGAAAATCGGTAAGGACTACAAAGAACTGCTGGTTCGCACAATGCTTGAAGCATCAAAAGCGTTGGAGCTTTTACACATGAAATATAGGAACAATAAAACGATCAGAATACGAGAAGAAAAATGATAATTGCCGTACCACTTAAGCTTAAATTTGCCAGCATTACATCCAACGCAAAGATAGAATACGTTGAATCCTCTGACCCTGAAATCAGAGGGAAGGTCAGGATTAAAGGTGCGGTTGCTTATTTGTACCTTCCAAAAATCAATGACGAAGGAATAGACACACACGTAGGAGTCAAATATTCAGAAACGAATTTGGATTTACTGTTAGATTCACCGCAAAAAATGAAGAATCTTGGCCTTTTTAAAAACGGTATTGATGAAAGAAATTATACATTAGAATTCGCAAATTCTTGTGCACAAGAATTCATACAACATTCTAAGCAAGGCAGAAATTCTTCATCGAAAGCATCTGATGCTTTTTCGTTCATCGTTTCTTGTACAGACAACGAGCTTGCTAGCTTAAAGACTGACGAAGAAAAAGCAAAATTCCTTATCAATTCCGCTAAAGAAACTTTACTTGAGCTGTCTAATTCAAAAACGGATATTGCATTCAAATACATGATTGTTCCGCATTTGAAGGACGGGAATCCGCACGTACACGTCCTAATGTCTACACGTAGACTGGATGGGTATAGACCTAGCTTTTTTAGAGGAAAAAAACACAGCGGCATAATCAAAAAAATGAGAGACGTGAAATTCCGCCTCGAAGAAAAATATCCTTTCCTTCTTCAAATGGAGCATGAAGACCGAGCTAAAACTATTGATGTATCAACAAACCCAAATACAGGTGAAGTCTTTGGTAAGGACGTTGAGCTAGTAAATAGAATTGAGTCAATCACCTCAAAATTCATTGGGCAGAACTTCTCTTATCCACAATTCACACAAGCCCTCCAGGACAGTGGTTTTGAAGTGGTGGATGATTATCTCAAAGGGAAACAACACATCAAGATAAAACACAAGGATTATGGTGATGACTTCCTTTCTATAGACACCCTTCCTGCTCATACCAAGGGTGTGCTTGAGCTGCATGTAGCTTACAAATACAAAGCTAAACAAACTAAAACAGATGTGTCCCTAATCGTTTCTAAAGCCGTGGCGCTCATTAACGCTTCAGACATGAGAAATGGATTTGAAGAGCTGAACAAAAAACTGTACCAGAAGCTGGGCGCACGACTGGTCCCGAACATCAGCAAAGACAAAAGCGGCGAACGTAAGGTTAGCGGTTGGTCGATCTACCTAGACGAATTCGATTTCAAAATATCTGCCAAAAAATCCGGCGTCATCATGGATAACAAGCTGAAAATCGACATGGATGAGGTCGAATCAATCAACAGTCTCTACCAAATGGTCAAGAAACAGAACATTCAAAAGCAGGTCACAGAAGCCACGGTGAACGGCTCTATCACCATCGCAGATGGCAGGAAGAAGAAGATCAAGTTCAGGTTCATAGACAACTCTGAAAGCCTTCAGGATTTCATCACACGGTTCAACGAGAACAGTAGATACGGCCCATCCATCACCAAGCAGATGATCGTGGGGAACACCGTTGTGTCGAAATTCAACCAAAGAGACGTATGCACAATCGTTGGGAATGCCGTAGAGACTTACCAGACTGACCTGAATTCAGCTCTCATCACTATGAGTATCCACGTTGCCAAAGGCCACACCAAGATCCGCTGCACAGGGGAGCCGAACCCGAGGACGCAAGCGAATCTCTACCTTGCATCACGTATCTGCGGGACAACGCTTCTGGACTACACGCCTTCTCCAGAGCTTGTCAGAGAAGCAGATGCAATGATGGACAAAGAGTACAAGAAGCTCGTGATATCTAACCGTCAGAGAATCAAAGACGCGGTAGCCATAAGAGCTACTGACCCAACAGGCAAATCGAAGAAGGTGTTCATCCAGACGAACAACAGAATGGATCGTGAGGTTGATGCCCGACCGAAGCTATATGGCTTCCTCTATGGCATACACAAGGGGATACCCTTCCAGGACTTCACCTACGTCCAACATCTGAACGATCTGCCGAAGGCATTGAAGAAGCGCGTTATTGACGACCTTCGCAAGGATGAGCAGCTTTCGGCCAACGAGCTGGACAGCATCCTTATACGAGCTGGGATAACACTAGAAGACGCCCTACCGTCAAAACCACCTGCGAAGGCGCCGGCACTTGCTGCGCAAGATCAGAAGCCAGGGATTGTCACGCCTCCAGCAGCATCAGAGCAGGACAAGCCAGTTCAGCCAGGATCTGCAGGTACGGGTAAGCCAACAGATCCTAGACGCCATTCGGTACAGCCCGGCAAGATGTAATCCCCACCACAATGACAATGGCCGTAAAGCCCAAGTCAGACAGCGATCATCCTGCGGTATCGCTGTTCTAGGGCTTGCTTACCACCCTCCATGATTTCGCATACCTCACGCCTAACGTCTGGCTCTTGAAGGCCGCCTGATGCAGCCACCTCAATACTACCTTTGTCTTGGAGAGCTACAACGAATTCAGAGTCACCGTTGACGACAATATTGGGATTATGAGTGACTACTATCACTTGCCTTCTCGACTTATTTTCCTGCAGCTTTGAGACAATCAACGAGGAAATTAAGCCGTTATCAAGGTCGTCTTCAGGTTGATCCAAAATCAGAGGCTCATTCCCATAGGACAATAGGAAGGAGAGTACCGTAGCCGCTTTCTGACCAGCAGATCCCTGAGAAATATCTTTCAGTCTTTTCCCATCGTTAAATTTAACAACGAGTCGATCATCTGGAAACCACAGGTTAAGTCTGTCAAAAATTTGCGGTTGCAATTGGCTCAACAAATCTGAAAACCGTTTACCGATGGGCATGCCCATGATTTGACCCGTTCCATACTTAAACAATTGGCTTTTAAAATCATGAACACAGGTAAAATTCTGAGTGAGATCGTTTGGCACTGCTGGGTTATTATTATGTTCAGCAATTAGAGCTAACCAAAGGAAATACAAGAATCCTGTCTGTTTTTCCTTATCAAGTATGTCACTAGCAAAAGCACCATCAGGACGACCAATGACTTCCCGGAAAGATTCTTCCATATCATCTATATTACACAAAGGCTCTATAGACAAACTAATAGAGGGGTTATTCGATAAATGCTGACGAACGAAATCTCTGCGCCTATTCGTAAGTGATTTTCTCAACTCGATTAAATCGGCATAAATCAAATTAATTTCAGCCGCCATTAAGCGCTCTTGTGATTCAAAATCTTCTATCTCGGCAAGCTTCTTTTCAATGCCATTTTTGGTTTCAACGAGCTGTTGATATTGATCGGGATTATCCACCCCATTCTGAGTGAGGGTTGCGACAAGAGATGCATATTGGCTAAACGATGAATCTTGCTGCTTACCAAAAGCACTTGTTGCCTGCCATTGACTGAATTCATCAAGACTACTATTCAAGCCAGCAATAAGGGCATTAATCTGGCTTTTAATTTGCAAATAAGCCTGATTCATTGCACCAACACGTTGAAGCACCTCAACATCAATTTCGTTCGTAGCCGCAAAAACTGTACTATTGAATTTAAGCTGATCAGCAGTACGCATTTGCTCTGACAGCTTTTCTCCCAAATTTGAATATGACTCTTTGAAATCTACAATGGCTGTATGTTTTTTCATTGCATCATTAAAATCGGACAATACCTGGGCATGTCCTGATGACTCGATAACATTAATCTTCTGAATTACATCTGATAGCTGACCTTCAAGAACATTCTTGTTAGCCATCTGACCTTGGAGAACCCTTCTCTGTCCGCAGAGAGATAAGAATTTATTTTCTTTCTCTGTCCAAGCCATTTTCCAACCGAACAAATCAACAACGTCAGTTTCGTCAATGATTCTTATCAAAGCACTCGGATTTCTTGCTATATCATATATTTGCTTTTGGCTAAATATTTTTACCGGAAACCTGCTTCGCGCATCACCATGTTCTGCTTTCCACTCCTGACCATCCCACTTGAATATAGCCACGTTAGGAACGTTGGAAACCCATTTCAGAAGGTAATAAGCACCCTCTTTCTGAATAACACAACTGATACAGGTTTCATCGAGCAGAACACCATCGGCATCACGATCTGCTGACTTTTGTGCAAAGCGTGTAAAGGTTTCTTTAACCTCATTACGGCCAGGTATATCTAGTAAATCTTTATCCCGACCTAATGCAAGTCTGATGAATTCTAGGATAGATGACTTTCCGCTACCACGCCCGCCGATGATAGAATTGAGCCAAGGGTTAAAGACAATTTCTAATGGTTTACCTCTACCACAATATTTTGCTTTATCAATAGATATAGAATGAATCACATTACTTGAAACAGCATTTGGATTGCCTGTAACCGTGTTTGATCGTTTGATTGAGGAAGCACCATCAACCAACGCCAACCTTACACCATCAATAGTAGGGCTAGACATCTTGACCCAGGTATAGGCTCTACCCACCTCATCTGGACGGTGCGCGTCAGATCCTATGACCTCGGCCAAACCCAACTCCAGGGCTTTGTACCGCCTTAAACATTCATCATGTTCTGGACCACGCCCGCCTTCTGGAAAAATGACTTCTACAGCAGAAGACTTATGGCAGATCTGCTTGATGGTATGGCTTGACTGAATTTGACACATTCCAGCCTTCATATCGATATGAGCTGGAATTGCAATACCACCTAATTTGGTGATTTCATCGACAATATTTTCAGCGCTTTCACCAGCCACTGCATCACTATTGCCGTACTCGCCTCTGAATTTCGCGGCTCCAACAGCAGCCATGACAATTTCAGATGATTTTGAAGGGTCGAAAATAGCAAGAATATGGATATTACCGTTGGCTGTAATTTCCACACCAGGAAAGACATGAATAATCTTTCCCTCTTCCCTCATTACTGCTGCTTCTACTTGAAGACGGTCAACCCAAGAAGCCGTGTTGTGATCCGTAACCGCTACACACTCTATCCCCTGATCGACAAACGATGATAACCACTCCCTCGGCGTCACGGTGTTGCGAAGATGAGGCTCATGGCGGCCATAGTCCATCGAGGCTGGCGTATGCGTATGAAAGTCGAGTTTCCACCATCTTGCTCCTACCTGAACCATCAACCTTCATCCTTATGCACGCCAAACGGGTACTGCCTCCTAGGTTCAGGTTGCAGCCATGAGAGCTATGAGCTTACCCGTAATGGCGAAAGCCTACTATCAGCCTAACGGATGCCCTTCAGGGACTGCTTGAGGTGACGGCCTTAAGGTAGAGGCAGATGGCTCGTGAGTGCGCAGATTCTCTTAACGGACCTACCGTAAAGGACAGCGACACCTATGCGCCGGCACTTGCTCCGCAAGGTCAGAACCATCCCTGGCTATGCATTCAGTTCCAACGGTCACAAGGCTGGAAAAGCCGGATCAGCCAGATTTTTTAGCATCTGGTAAGCATAGAACCCCTATACGACCGTCTAGTAAACCGAGGAAGGCATAATGGACTCTTCACCCTTTCCAGCACTGCCAGGCTCTTTCGGTTTCTGTCATGATCATCGTCAATGGAGGCTCCCAAGGATCGAAGCAGTTGGGGAGCCTGACGTACCTAAAGGATTAACATGTTCCGCAAAGCTCACATCATTACCTTCCCCGCCCTAATCGCGACGGCGCTTTTACTGACCGGCTGCCCGCCATCACCTGAATTTACGCAGTGGAAACGCCCTTCTACCTCTGTTGAGGGTGTCAAAGCCGCAATGACAGAATGTGGCGACCCGGTAGGCACTTCGATAACGGATTTGCCAATCAACGAACAGGTGCTGCAATTCCAGTGTATGAAGCGTAATGGCTTCATTCGCAAAGACGGTTTTGAATACTGTGAAGTAATGAAAGACATGCCCGCCTGCGTCGAGGAAAGGCAGGGACATCCTCTAAGCCTGTCCCAGCTCGAGGCTTTGCCATTTGTGGAGGACGAAGCATTTCACCCTATCAAGCCGAATTCTGGCAGGGATGAACGCATGCAAGTCACCTGGCGTAAGGCGGGAGCATCACCGCATTTTTCAGTCCAGATAGCAAATGATAGTGAAGCCCTACCTGTAATGTATGCATGCGGTTATGCCAAACCACTGGGAGCAAATCTGGACGTTGCAAGCATTGGAGATACAGCCAAAGCGCAACGCTGCATGATTGATCACGGCTTTGAGCCAAAGCACAAATCAACACTAGTTTGCCTGATCTATCCACAAGTGACTGGTTGTTCGTCAACGAATCTTGATCGTTATTTTAGAAAGTAAATAATTAACACTCGTAACTACTAGCCAATTTAATGATTAGGCGAATGTAAATGATGTTCAACAAAAAACAAATAGCAAGTCCTTCTTCCACAGGCGACCGGGGAGGTGCATTCGAGCGAAGAGTACAAGCCTCAAGATTGCTAGCAATGTGCCTGGGGCTTCCTTGCGCTGGTGTGCCGACTGGATATTCAATCCAAAAATTGCAGTTTCAGGGACGAGTACTGGGGCATAATACAGACGACCTTATTATTACTTCCGTATGCGCGAGAACTGGCGAAAATGCCGTAGTGCGAATGCAGATGAAGCGTACTCTGACACCTAGCTCAAATGATTTTAAAGAAGCAGTTGGACTGGCTTGGCTTGATTTCGTCGACCCTTCCTTTAATAAAAATTTCGATCAAATACAAATTGTTTTCGATTCCTCAAGCCTGGGTCAGATGAAAGGGGCACAACAAATTGTTGCATTCGCCCGTTCAACATTGACTCACGATGTATGGAAAACCAAAGTCAACACCAAAGATTTTAGTAACGAAAAGAATAGAAAAGCATACGACGCCATGGAAAGCGCCGTTAAAATTTATGATTTAGATGCATTCAGCGATGATAGATTTCATGAATTCGTTAAGTCAATAGAGTTTCTTGGAGAAAGCTTAGATTCCGATAATGATGCAGGTACTAACACCCAAAAACAATTGATTTCACAGCAATTACCTAGCCTCGACAAAAACATGGTTTGGGCACGGCTAGTCTTGGTATGCGTTGAGCTAAATGGAGTCGCTGGGGAAGTTTCTCTGAGTAACCTCAACGCGTTTATGCCAGAGCTGGTTGACGACTTTGGCATTGCACGACTCCTGTTGAGGGCAATGGGCACTTCAACTGAAAGCGGGCTCCTAGAGATTAAACAGCATGAGTTTTATGAAAAGCTTCAAAAAAAGTTATTACTAATAGGCTCGCCTGTAATGCCTACTGTAAATCCTAACTCAACTAAAGATAAATCTGAATTTGCCAGTCAAAAGCTTTCTCTTGCGATTAGTGAAGCTAGTAAGAATCAAGCCCTGACTGAGCAAGATGGAGTTTCCTCTACCATCCACGCGACAAATAAGGGTGCATCGACTATTAAACAATTTACAAATGATTCGATAGGGGAGATCCTAGACTCCTGGTTTCCAGATTATGAGCATATTGCAAACACAAACATAAGATTTAGAATACAAGAGCTTCAGTGTGAATTATTCGCAGCGAATATACAAACAGGTGAACTGTCAGAAGAAAGGTTCGAAACAACAGCCTATGCTGAAATATTAGTATCTACAGGAGAAGCCCCTTTTTTGGAAAGGAAGCACAAACTCTGGGTATCTGGGCAGGGGCATGATGAACTAGAAGTTACATGGCAGTTTTCGTTTAACATGTCTAAACAAAAAGATTACTTCGCGAGATCCAAACATTTCTCTTCCTCATTTTTTGCGAGTAATTATTTTCGCGAGAAGCTTAATGCTTATGAGAAGGTGCTGGATAAAATCTTGGCTGGCTGGAAACCCGTTGTCCGTCTTGGCATGTTAGGAAAAAAAGAAGAACGATTCCATAATGATTTAGGTCTGATTTCAAATATCCCCCGGAATGATGAACTCTTAGAAATGTCTCGACGAATTAAAGTAATAAATCTCATTTTAAATCTCGCCGAGAAGAATGGTATCCATCTCCGATTTTCCGACGCGGCCTTTGATAAAATGTTGACAGAAGAACTAATTGTGACTGCTGTTCAGGATTTAGTAAACGCCTGTACGCCTCGCCTACCGAATCCTTATCGATCAGTCGCTTATGTACGAGGGGAAGATTGGGAAATCTGCATGATAGTGAAAAACTTTTTCATAGGATTTCAGAAGCTTAAGATAATAAAACCAAGCGTGAGATTTTGACCTTGTGGAAGGTGGTGAGAACAGAAGCCCCGGAGGTATGGCGAATTCGGGGCTTCGCCTTAATCAGTGTTCAAATCCCCGGTCTCATTCAAGCCATCGATCCATCAAATAGCCAGGATGCGTTCAGTAACACTGCCATCCATAGCACGCAACGTGCCCGTTCTTCCTCACTAGCTTCGTAGCGACAAACGCAATTGATCAGGGTGGATTCTTGAGATCCTCATTCTCCCTTGGTCTACTCACCAGGAACTGAAATCTACGGATAGCACCATGCCCCTCACGAAGCCCAAACAAGCATTGCGCGACGATCTTAAAGAAGCTGCAGCCACCCTCAAGTGGGCTGGCGTTGATCTGGTGGCAGTAGCTGACCGTATGAAGGCAACTGGCGATGAGCAAGCAGCAAGCGAGCTGCTGGAGATAGCTCGCTCCTTCCAAGAGGTTGAAGACAAATTAGAAAGGTGATCCAGAGAGGGTGAAGGCTGGCTTATAAAACACTGCCCAGGAACACTCTAGGGCTTCGGCGCCTTACGAGCTTTCCCTACCAACGCAACCAGCCTCCGAAGCTCATCAGCATCAGCGTTGTGGATAACTTCAAAGAGAAAAGCCCTCTGCTCAATCTCCCCATCCAGATCCGCAAAAAGATCTTTGACTGGCACGCCTAGAATTTCAGCAAATTTGTACACAGCCTCCACGGTTGGGACGTACTCGCCCGTTTCAAATCGACTGATCGTCTTGGGGTCGAACCCTGACCGATTGGCTAGCTCCGCTTGTGTGATTCCCTTCCCTAGGCGGTATTTCTTAATCGCTTTTGCAAGCACCACAGTTTTTCAGCCTGTTCACATATTTCAAACAAGCACTTCACAGTAAAAATCCTTGTCTACAAACGCTCTGTGCCATCGGATTTTTTGCTAAGAATACGATGGCTGGCGTAGACTCCGCTTTAGGTATCAGACGGCCACCACGCCGTCTGTCAGGGGCTTTACGTTCGGTATGGTTGAGGATTCAGGGAATGGCAGATCGCGATGAGGATGACAAATGGTTGTCGTATGACGGCCAGAAGCACGAAACCCATTTTCAGGCCAACGAGAAGGACAAAGCCCATGGCCGGGAGATGCGTGAGACATATCAAAAAGAAGTGAGCTTAAAGGGAAACCTTGTTCAAATTATTTACCTGTTCATCTGCGTCCTTGTGTTTGCAGCAGCTCAAGGTGCCCAAAGTGGTTTGGGGTATTTCCTTCTCTTACCCATGGCCTGGGGTCTGTACGCGCTAACGAAGTTCGTCAACAAATTCTCACAAGAGCAACGTGATCGAATTTTTATGTGGACCCTAATTGCGATTGCAGTGATTTCAATAACGATGATGATTAAAGGAATTGTAAAATGAAAATCGCTGCAAACGTGCTTTCAGCTTTGATTTTCTCCGCTGCCACACTTGTTCATGCTGACGCTAGCTTTTCGAAAAATGAAAGCTATCAACCAGGTCAGGTGAGTGCAGACATCCAAGGTTTCGGGAATCAGGTTTTAGATCAAGCGGGCAAATCGAAGTATCTGAAATTCGATCTGCAAGGCGCAGAATATGCCTACACCATCGAACGTATGGGTTCAAACGATGTGCAATACACGGGCAACGCTAAAGACTTAAATGGTGTCATTTTTATTAATGTGAGAGCTTTCAAAGACGGTTTTGAGCTTCCAAAACAGGTCAGCACGTTCAAGCCTAGCAAATATAATAATGCGATCCGCATTGTAAAAATGGACCGTAACGACGAGCGTCCTTATGAATTTGATCTTGGAATGGATGAAGACAAACGGTTGTTCTTAATCGACGGCCCTACGTCTACGACCCACTTAGAACAGGTCGATACAATTAAGAAGTACGTTTCAAGAAAAGACAAAAAAAGCCCTTACGCTTTCTAAATGGAATTTTATACCATGTGCAAAATGATCAGCAAACTAGTTTTAGCAGCCATACTTTGCTCGACAATCACAATCGTAAATGCTGACCCAAGCTTTACAAAAAATGAAAGCTACAATCAAAGCCAGGTCAGCGCAGATATCCAAGGATTTGGAAACGAAGTACTAGACCAAATAGGAAAGTCGAAATATATAAAATTTGACCAGCAAGGTACGGAATACGCGTTTTCAATTGTACGAATGGGCTCTAACGATGTTAAATACACGGGCAACCCTAACGACATCAAAGGTGTAGTTTTTTTGCGCGTGAGAGCATATAAAGATGGTTTCGAGCTTCCTAGTCAAATCAGCACTTACACTCCGAGCAAATACAATAACGCAATTAAAATCGTGAAAATGGATCGAAATGATGAGCGTCCATATGAGTTTGATTTGGCCATGGACGGTGACAAAAAAATCTACATAATTAATAGTCCGACTAGTGCCAAACAACTCCAGCAGGTTGATGAAATTAAGAAAGATATACCATTAACCGAGCGCCAAAAAAAGTTTATTTGGTAACCGTATTAAAAAAGGCAGTAAGAGAAATCTACTGCCTTTAAATAACCCTACTCCATCTTCCTTATCCACCTATGATTTTCAACCTTATTATCCTCTTCTCACCAGGAGTTAAATTCATTTCAGCCAGTTCGCCAACTGCATAAAGATAGGCATCTTTCGTTGTAGGCAGATTTTGATCAAATTCTTCTTCAAAATCATGAAAGAACAAATTAGCTAATCTGTCAGCTTCAATAACCAAATCATAGCGAGCCAATTCTTCTGCTAACCGGATTCTTTTTGATTCTTGATTGTGAAGCCTCACCCCCTCCACATAGTCATTATTATTCTTGTCTTCTAGCTCAAGCTCAATCGCTTCATATGTATTCATTTTTAGTAAAGTTTGTTGTTAAGCGAATTATAGCATTTCACTTTAATCAAATTTACCATTAAGCAAAAATAAAAAACAGACTCAAAGGTCTGTATTTATTGGCTTCCAATTCTCTCTAAATTCTTGATGCTTTTTCCGCTCAAGATAGATATTCATTTCTAGACTCAAACATTCGTCAATCTCATCATCTGATTTTTTATGTTTAATCGGCTCTAAATCATCATCGTAATAGTTAAATGGCTTCTTTATCCCTATTTTCATTTAACAGCCTCCTTACTGATAAGCTCAAGACTTAAGTCATGGAGCGCAGAAACTGCTGACTCACTGAAAGTGATAAATATAGGCGATCTGAAATTCATCACTTTGATTTTTGTTATCTTCTGCATTTTCTTAGTAAAGCTTAAAAACTTATCCCCCTTGACTCTGACTTTCACCAGAATCGACAACCTTTTTAACTGATCGCCTTCAACCTCAAGACTAAATACTTTTAAAGCATTTACATCTTCAACTGTTATCTCCTTTTTCATTTTTGGTTTGTTTGTTTGTATCTATTATAACATTTTAAAATGGTATAATTTGAGAAACAAACCTTCTAAAAACAATGAAAACAATAAAAAAATGGCTAATGATTCTTTCAGCCATCATAGCCATTTCAGTAACAAACATCCCGTTGAGCCAAGCAGAACCAATTACCGGAGAATCCATATCAGAACATTCAAGCGGATTCGTCGGGGTTGATGACAATGATGAAGGCTATGACGACTGGGCAGATAATGCTAATGGAGACGCATATCTAGACCTTATATCAATAATAACTTGGGTTGCTGTAAAGGTTTCGGTTCTGATCGGAGTAGTTCTTGTCCTAAATGCTTTCATGGATATGCGTCTATCTACAGAAGTAGGCGGACATGACAAACCAAAGCTGGTGCGGAAAGCAATGGTAGGATTTCTAATTGGCGTTTTATTGCTTAATATCACGTCCATCATTGACGTCGTTGTACATACATTAAACCCTGAATCAAAAGGGGGTTGCCTTATCACGAATGCCGAAGCTTTGGATGATATAAGGGTTGGTAAAAACAAAGACGCATGCTGGAGTCTAGCATCAGCACAAATAACTGGTCCAACTTACGAGAAAGCCAAAAGCATGATTGACTCACAGTATGCCGGAGGTATTGAAAGCCAGTTAAAAATTGTCATAAGCGCCCTGCAAGCCTTGGGTGTCATATACTTTATTATTGGCATTAATGAACTGAACCAAATATCAAAAGGTTCAAGCAGGCATGGCGTTGGGCGTGTTTTAACTCAAATAATTGCCGCTGGCCTAATTATTGATTTCCCTCACACTGTAGCTGTAGTCCAAGCTTCTGGAAAGCTGTTAGGTCTGGACATATAAAAAAGCCCCATCTAGGGCTTTTCTAAATCATTGCTCACTCGCTAATGAATTGATCAAACAGGCGCTTGGAAATTTCATATCTACATTCGTTGTAAACTCCACGCTTGATAAGAGCCATTTTCAGCACATTTTCAAGATAATCAAATTCTGTTGCAGTTGGGTCAAAATCGTAACTGACTAATATCTGCGCTGTTTTAAAAGCATCACGCAAAAGCGCTTCTTCTTCTTTCTTGTATTCAAGAGCCCACCTCTTGTAATCAGCCAGGGAACCGCCCTTCTCTTCCACAGGCGTAGCCGGTGGCGTTGCTATAGCTTCGTCTAAGCTTACTTCTTCCTCTACCTGGGCGATGCCTAGAGGCTCATACGATTCGCTCACACCAAGGGGCACAATCACGTCTGGCTCACCAATAGGCCACTCATCATCCCCGATGCCTTGCGAAGGCTCAACAGAGGCTACTGCAGGCGCTACGATGGATGCTGGTGCTGGTGCTGGTGCTGGTGCTGGTGCTGGTGCTGGTGCTGGTGCTGGTGCTGGTGCTGGTGCTGGTGCTGGTGCTGGTGCTGGTGCTGGTGCTGGTGCTGGTGCTGGGAGCTTGATCCCTGCGAGTGATGCATTCAAGCCACGACTCTCTGTTATTGAGCTTAAAGCTTGGATCAGTGAGTCAGTTCTTTCCGCGACGTTCTCTTTTGATTTTTCTGTACCGAATAGATCTGGTAAATCAATCTGCACAGCCGGTTCGTTAAAGTTTAATTCATTCATGTTTTACACAGTTGTTTTTGTCATTATAGCAAATGCGATTAGCTCAAATGTTATAATACATTAAATAAATAAATTCCTGCACATGCCGAATTCAAACCTTCACGTATTAAAGCCAGCTACGAGACTCACATTTCAAGACTTCACAGTAAACGGAAAGCCTTTAATCAGTCAGGGTCTTATCCAGGCACTGGCGAAGCTTCATCAAGCAAATACCAGTGAGTTGATGATATACACGTCACAAAGAAAACACTTCAGCACAAAGATACAGGTGCATTTCACTAGAGACTTATTACTAGAAAGACACATCTGCATTACAGCCCCTGAAGCTATTCGCATAGAACACGAACAACACTGCTGCTTTGAATTCGACATTAGCCATAATGGTAAATACGAAAAACCCAATGAAGAATATTTAAAGCTACATCTTTGCCGATTTTTCAAGGTTGTGGTGAATTACGACACTTGGGATTCTTTTACTAACGAATACTACAGTAAAGCGTATAGGAAATTCATGCCGTACAGGAGCCCTTCAGAAACGGCCATCAAGATTAGCCAAACAGATCTTCTTCAAGGTTTACGCTCAATAACAAAAGACCTTGAAGCCCCGGTCATCAAATACATTCCAAGCGGAGCCGAAACATTCGCAGATTTAACCCAAGATATAGAAACACGAACACATAAGCTTTACGTTGCAATTGAAAACCCATTGGGGGAATTACATTGCATGGTCGCGGTGGATGCGACCACTTGCCAAGTCTTTGCATACTATCCAAAATCAAATCTAAAAGACCTCGCATATTTTAGTAACGTCTTTATCAAAGAATCCTCCTGACAAAATGGTATAATTATAAAAACAAACTTAACAATCATGCAAAACTCAAAACCATCTACAACTCAACCTTATGCTAAATACTATAAAATTGAACGCCTCTTCAAATTTGCAATACTTGCGTTTGCCATATTGATAGCTTGCTCAATTTTCATGAGCCATTCCATTGGTAGTTTCAGTTTCATAGACTGGCTGGTGGTAGCAGCTCAAAAATCAAATGTCACGCAAATCATTTGCGGCCTGATTGCTTACACCATCATTCCAATGGGTCTCTCTTACCTAATCATTTACAGAAGAAAAAACAGTCAGGCTAATGCCTGATTTTTCTTTATTCTATAAGGCGAGTTACATCACCTACAAATGGTATAATTAGAGAAGAAAAACAAACAATGACATTATGTTTAAAGCTAGTCTGACCAAAGGGCGAGAGATCCCGATCAATGACTTGGATGAATTGCTTTACAGCAAGACTTTCGACTTTGATCCGAAACCCAACACTCTCGATGAAATTATCAACGCTGAAAACTACACAGAGCTGAATAATCCTTTCATTCTCTACAAGTACAACAAAGAAATTGAATTTCTACTTTTCTTTTCGAACTGCCCAACGCGCAACGATTTAATCAACGCGCTTATCTTTGACGATTATTCACAACGCTTGGCTAACAAACCTTTCGCTTTTCGTTTGAAGTGGTTCTATGAGAAAGACCTGAAAGGCTTCCTAAAGTCTCTATATGCTTTTCCTACGGATGCTTTGAACGTCAGTGGGTATAGAGCTAATAGCCGTTGTACGGATCATAGATTCCGAATCAGACATGACTGGGCACAGATTCAAAACGAAGAATCATTAAACAACTTCACTACGAATGAAGAAAACTGGCTGGCATTTGACGCTTTTCAACTATGCCAATTCGATGAGTGGGCTGAAAACGCTAGACCAAACAGCATTAATGAATACATCGCTTTTTTGCTAAAGAAAAACTATGCACGATACTTTACACATTACGTGAATAAACCTGAATGGCTTAGATACCCATTAGACTATATGACGGAACACCCTACGCTTCATAAAGACTTGTTAATCAGTTATGAACCATTTCTGAGAAAATACGGGCACCTGTTCCAAAGGTACAACGAGAAATATCTCAATAAAAAAGCAAAGTCTTACAGAGCCTTTCTTACGGCTAGTAAAGCTCAACAAAGAATAATGAAAATATTTTCAATACCAACCAATATCATGAGGATATTATGACAGACGAATATGACGAAGACGCGATAAATCAAATGATGGAAAATTTAGATTCCGGGATAAACGGGGATGATGAAAAAGATATACCCAATCCGAATGCTGACATTCTTGATAAAATTTTTAACTCTGACCCGCCACCGGAAGACAAATCGTATGCCGGGATTAAGAAGAAACTAGGCGCCCCGCTGGATAAATATTGCACTGCTTTTGACCAAATCATCACAAGCAATTTTCTTAAACAACCAATCGAAACATGTGCATCTCTAATGTTTGTCACGAGCATGATTAGAACTTACACAAAAATCAAACCCGGCTCACCAGAATGGAAAATGTGCAATGAAGAGGTAAAGGCATTCGTAAAACACATGGATGACTATTATAGTATTTTTAAGTACACCCAATTCGAAAACAACAAGATCAACACTCACTATGTAGAAAATCTATTCGAGCTTGACAGGATTATTTTCAAGATGGATTATTCAAAGGTCAAATGGGAATACAGACAACCCATGGAAATCCTAACAATTTGCCTAAAATTTCCAACGAACAAATCAGTGCTAGCCGAGATATTTACAGATTTGCACGGCGACCTTTAATCGCCTTTTCTGTAGGTGCTTGTCGTATCAAATGTGTAAAGTTCATCGAATAGAACATCTGCATTCTTCTGTAGTTTCTTATCCAAAAAGCTTTTCAAGTCATCATCACCCAACATCAGGTGAGGTGCTTTCAAGGCTTCATGACGAGCTACAGCTAACGGTATGCGCTGATTGTCAGCGAAGTATTGCCCGAGGTTAGAAGCCAGCTTACGCGCAATCACAGCTTGAACTTGTCCCTCCACGGAATCACGCCCAGCTTCCAGGACCGAATCAGGCAGATCTAGGCACGCCGCGTGTATTACGTCAGTGATGACCCTTACAAGGCCCCCTTCCTGTGTCACAGCTTCATCAGCTACCAGCGAGAGAATGATCTGACCTTCGTTGCTGGCACCTATACCAAATTCATGATGCACATCCCGTATGAGGCAAAGCACAAGCTCCGCAGACTGGGTACGCACGTCCAGGACACAGAAACCCTTGCCCTTCACGAGAACAGAAGCTAAGCCGTTGGCCGTGGCTGTCAACTCTTCACCATCATGGGAAACAACAAGCGTCAAAGACCGAGACGACCGAATCATGGTGCTGATCAAACGTTCTCGACATCTATTGAGGAATTCAGGCTTCGCCACCAGCTCATCAGCAGCTTTGGAAGCCTCTTTGCTTCTTGGCTTTTGAGCTTGGTTAGCCACGAAGAAGGAGAACAGCCCCTTCATAGAAATCATGGCTTGTACCCCCTTTTAACTGCCTCACGCACTGTGTTGTCGTCTTGCTCATTCTTTTCAAGCTTGTGCATTTCTGAAAGAATTTTACCTCCGTTAATGCCATTTAGCTCTAATGATACTTTGTGTAGGTTTCCGTCTTTCGCTTTTTCACCAACAATATTTTTAGAATCTTGCGATATAGAAATATCAATACTTAAATCCTTTGAAGCCTTTCCTGTTAAATCTTCAAATGTAGACAGATTCCCTTTGGAATTCATAACAATGCTACGAATTGTATTGCCTACTTCTCTCATGCTTAACTCATGAATATACCTCTCTCCTTTCTCGACAGTTTTTGTGAGAAAAGTTGCGGATAACTTTTTATCAACTGTTGAACCAGTTACATGATCGCCATCTGGACTAAAACCAATCTCTAAATTATGTTCACTGGCCAAAACTTTACTTTTACTTTCTAAATATTCTAAATCACCACCGCAATATCTTAATATTCTCAAGGTGCGTTGTTCCAAAGCCTCTTGGGCAGTGATTGTTCGAACCCCTCCAGTTAAGGGTGGAGCTTGTGAATTCATTGGTTTCGCGTTGTTGGTTGATTCCGCATCAACTTTGACGGGCTCGACTTTAGGCTTTAACTCATCCATAAGGTATCTGAAATCTTTATCAAGAATGACAATTCTCTTATGATCGATACCTGCAGCATGAAGAGTTTTATAACATGACACGAAATATTTTTTACGTTCTTCATGGCTTACTAAATCTGGATCTGTTGAAAGCTCAATACTTTTTTTATTTCCCGTATAATTATGCCTTGCTTCAAAGTCAACTATCTCTTGAACCCATGGCCCATTGATATTCACATAAAACCTAACCCCACCTGTTCTATTGAGGTCAAATTGAGTTCTATTTCTTTCATCCGCTATCTTAATCTTTGAGTTAGAAAACTCCATTATTGACATATTGTACTTTTCTAGAATCACCTTTAATTCAGCTAGATAATCTTTTGCCTCGACCATAGAATTTTCGGGGCTTTTAGCCAGCTCTGACTCTGGTACTCGCTTAACATTTATACTAGCAATAACCTTGTCACGAAATGCCCCGTCTGTATCAGTCAAATAATCATATTTAGTTTGACTATTGCTTCCCATGCCAAAGGTTTTAGATTCTTCTGCGAAAGCCTTCAATATATCATCGCTATACTGCTCTTGATTCTCCGGTAAATCATTGATGACACTGGGCGTTGAATCTGCATCTTGAAAAGACTGAAGTACATCTACAGTATTCTCTGTGAATCCACCGTCTTTTTTTCCTCCAAATACCTCTTTGAGGTTATCTTTAATTTTATCTATAAACTTCATTTTAGATTTGTTTGTTAATGCTTTAATTATACCATTTCGCAGCCCCAAAATTATGCGCAAAAAAAAGAACCCGCAGGTTCCTTTATTTTTTTCACATCGAAGGTTTGTTTCTTCGACTTGTTTGCCTCTCTTCAACATCCACAGGTTTTGGCTCAAACAATGCATCCGCATTTGCTGCTTTGGCTGCATTGCTTGGCCTTATTTCTTTATACTGATTGTCGGCGCTTGAAATATTCTTCAGTGCGTTGAACAACCCCGCCCCTAATTTTGAATTACCAACCACGATGCTACTAAGAGGAAAGGTTTCTCTCTCTGTTATATTGCCAATCTTTCTCGAAACAACTACGTCTTGGTAATCATCGGAAAATGACAAATCAATTCCACTTTTCATTAAATTCGTTTTTTGCTTATCAAAATTTTCGAGGCTCATACCTGATCTTATGATTGCCAACTGACCTTTCCCTTCAAGAGAATTGAAGACCCTTTTAAACTCATCCTTTTCAGGCATTTTAGAAGTGTCGAACTGGAATTTTCTATCTGGAATTCTTTGACCATCACCTATTTTTGTGACGTTCCAGGTGCTTCCATCTGACGATAATTGAATTTTTAATCCTTCAGTTCTTTCTAGCTCTGCACGTCTATTGAACATATCCAAAATAGTGTCTCCCCTTCTGAACAATCCCTCACCTATAAAAATCTCTTCGATTCTAGTTTTCACTTGATCAGATGGAGTATCGGTTACATTCTGCTTCGCAGGAATTTCTTCTTTTGGTTGAACCACCTTTTGAGAGGATTCAGCCACTGGTGCAGCAGGTTCACCTGGCTTTTCAACAGGCTTGTTTTGACTCACGACATTAACACCAGCTACAGCGGGCTCTTCTGGATTAGCTGCTTGTGCGTCTGTTTTGTACTTCTCAAGAATAGAGTTGAATTGCTCGTTTTTTAAAATAATACGGTCGAGGCTAACGCCAGACTCAATCAACGTGCCAATAGTGTTCTTAATGAATTCTTCTTGCGCAGAAATTGCTTCTGGAGTTTTTTTAGAATCATCTACCCACACCTCAAGCACGGTGTCAGGCTGGTGAAATTTGAAAGGAGCTACAGCTCTCACAACGTCTTGGTTCATCTGGCAATTCAATTCGCCTTCATTGAATCGTATATCACCACCATGCTTTACGCTCACATCAATAGCGCGTTCTTGCCCAACTTTGATGAAGAAAAGGTCTACGCCATCATGAATGTCGTCTTTCTTCTGCATTACTTTTCTATCGTATTTTTTACCTATTTTCAGTAGAGCAGAAACGAATTCATCCACTGGTAGCTGTTCTTCTTCCTCTTCATTAGACAGCTTTGTTAAAGGAACTGCGCGTTTAACATTCACTCCCCCGCTTATTATGCCTTGCTGTGTAGCGATTGGTTCTGGTAACTTCTGAGCAACACCTTTCTTGACGAGCATGTCATCAATATCTTGGATTTGCTTTGCCTCATCTATTTGAACTGCTTGATCTCTTTTTGCCTGTGCCTGCCTTTCTTCTTCTTTTGAATACTTCATATTAGATTTGTTAGTTATATGAACAATTATATCATTTATATTTTTTCAAACACCGCCAAACGAATTGACAACCGTTTTTTCATCGAGTAGCTTCAGGTGATGTTTTTTTAAAACTACCAACACGCACGCAAGGAACGAGTGAATGACTGACAAAGCCTCTCAAAATGAATATGAAGCTGCCGTTGCTGCTGATCTCCATGCAGCTCCTGCAAGGGAGCTGGGCGCAAAGGTTTTGAAGCACCTGCTGTCTGTCACGACTTCATCAGCTCTGACTGACATCCACGCTCAAATCTCCGCTGCAGCAACTTCGGGCGATGACGAAAAGCTGGTTAAGCTTTTTGAAGAATTGAAAAAGCTGAAAGATGCAGAAAAAGCTAACCTCAAGTCCTTGGCAGAATTGAAGAAAAGTACTTCTTTTGAACGCGTTCTGTTGGCTTTCCAAGACGAATTCAAAGCCTTGGCATATGACATTTCCCTTGAGGTCATCAAAGGCACACACGTAGCGTTGAAGAACGCCGGTAGCAAAACAAAGGGCACTCGCAAAACCAGCGAGAAAGACCCATCCGGCGAGCCGACATTCCACACCGTGACGCATAATGGTAAGTCTGAAAAGCTGTTCTCTCGCCGTGGTCGTGCTGCTGCTAACCTGACCCAAGACGAACCAGCTTTCACCTTCTTGGGCTTTAAGATCGTCAAAGATGGCGACGGAAAGGAAACGCTCAACCCGGCCACTATCAAGCTTGCAGACGGCTCCGAGGTTCCAGCTACCCGACCAAACATCATCAGGGCTATCACTGAGAAAACCGCTTTCGATGGTTACACCATCGCTTGATGGTTCCAAACTGCTAGCATGAAGCCCCGGCCTATCGGGGCTTTTTTTCGTCTGCCATTAGGGACTGCACATGGAAGATGATTTCCCAGAGTATGAGAATTACCTGCACCACCAACGGCCCACGTTGGTGGACGACAAGAGCCATCAAAATCATTGGCGGAACCGTGCCAATGACCTTCATGCCTCTGCCGGTGCCATTTGGCTTTCCATGTCAAACGGGCGTGGTCATGACGCCGCTAGGGAGCTTGGGTTAGGTGAAGGGTTCGACATGCACCTTGCCTGTTCACACGTCTACCACATGCTCTGCGGCTTATCTCTGGAAGTAGCTATGAAGGCGGCGCTTGTTAGCCAAGGGATTACTCCACCTGAACATCACGACTTGAATCGGCTGGCTCATTTGCTTGGTGTGAAGAGGAATCCTGCGCAGAAGAAGATCCTGAATTTTTACCAGCACAGCGTTGTTTGGGCAGGACGCTATCCCGTGCCAGTGAATGCGACTGACGAAAAGCTGATCGACTACTACGAAATGGCCAACACCGTTCTGTACAAAGGCAAGACGGTGGTTAAGGGCGCGACCATCAATATAAAGACCTACTCACCGACTGGGGCAACGTCTTGGGAGCGGTATGACGCTCTCTACAAGAGCTACACCGCCCTGTTCGATCATCGCTACCCAGTCAAGGCCAAATAAAATGAGCGAGTGGGAAGAATTCTGTGAGTCCCGTGGCTTCTCCACGGGGGAAGACGACTATGAAAAAATCATCGACAGTCTTGAGAAAACTCCGCGACAAAAATCTTTGAGCCAACCGCCTCCCTGTGATCTTAACCAGGAGGAAGTGAACGCTTTGATCAAGCTTGATGCACACGGCATCCCCAAGCATTCCGAAATATCTCTAATGGTTTGGACGGGCCAAACGGCTGAAATCGGTCAGTGGTCATTGGATGGCATGATCGCGGGTAAAGATGAAGGGCTGATTGTTCGCTTCCGAGAAAAGGACGGTGATTATTTCGCGCCTTTGCACATGCTCATCGAGGCACTCCGCTCAACGTGCTTACCTCTGCAATTGGAGGACCAGCTTGTTATCTGGGATTCCAAAAACGAGTGCTTGGATAGCTGGCAGGGCATTTTTAAAGAGTCATTCTTGGTCCAACGTACCGATAGGGTTCCCTCGGGACAGGACGATCTGAACATGCTGCACCTTCTGGATCGTGCAAAAGCCGCTGACCATTCTTTAAAACCACTACTGGTAGCAGCCACTGACCTTGAACGGGCGTTGTCCGGTGGAGTTGTTGAGTTCATTGATGGTAGCTCGCTGTCATCAGAAACCCTGTCTGATGCTTTCCTTGTTTACATCACGAGCAAGGGCATACCTGTCAGCAAGCCGCTTCGGTCGATGGATGAGTTCGTGATGGAGCTTCACACTCGAAATGGCACCTACAAACTCTCAGATGGCAAGGTTCGCACGGTAAACGGCCCCGCTCGACTCACTGCTGGTGCAATCCTTCTCGACAAGGAAACGAAGCACCCAACGTACTACCTGCGGGCCGACCATGGGACGATCTACCAGCCTGTGTACAGAAAGGTTTCCGAGGACGATATCCAGGACCACGACCCGAGCAACATTTTTGCAACTGATGGTGCCCACCCTCTTGAGCTGAACGGAACGCATAGCGCTGATCGGTACGTTACAACACTGGTCTATGCAGAGCGTTACCAAGGCAGTTTATTCAACGGCATAATGGACGAGGATATTTTTCGATAGCGCGAAAAGCATACCATTTACCATCAAGTAAAATACGCCGCACTACACGGATATATAAGAGGTTTTAATGGAATATTTGATCGGCGCAATCGTGGCCGGAATTATCATTTTTGTTGTCTTGGTAAAGTCCAAAACTGACAAATTCAATAAGCTCACACGGATGCACTTTCCGAATTGGTTTGCATTATTTTCCAACAGTCAGATGCCTGAAAATCACGGGATGGCGCGAGCGTTGATCCTTCAAACCTTCCACCTTGCAGAGGAATTCGGAGCCATCACCCCGACCGAGAAACGCGAACTCGACGTCGGATGCATGAAGGAAGATCCTATAGAGATTCTGAATGGGTGGTTGGAGCATGCTTTGCCGGTCGTAAGGAGAGAATTTGGGGATGCTGAAATCGCCACTTCGGAGGCTCGATTAATCGGAGTTTTGATGTTGGTTAGCGTCAAAGGTGTACGTCCAGAACGTGACCTTAACGAATTTCTAAAACGGTTCAATTAGGAACGTCAGCATGGATGAAATTGACCCTCAAGCCCTCCAGTTCAAAGAGGTCTGCGCTTTCTACGGTGCAGCCATGCACATGGCCCAGGTGCTTGAGCATGGGATAGTGAACGCCATCTTCTTCCTGGACTTTTTACCTAGTAAAAAATCCGAATGGACTGACACTGAATACGAAGAGTTTTTTGACGGTAATTTCTCCAAGACGTTTGGCGCACTTGTCCATTCCTTGAGAAAAGTGATGACCGTGCCGGAAGCCTTTGATGACTTGATTCGCAGATCCAACAAGCGCCGGAATTACCTCGCCCATACCTTTTTCCGTGAAAACATGGACGTGCTTTACGCGGGTGGTTTTGACGAAATCGTCACCAGATTAAACGATGACATTGAGTTGTTCCATGAGACAGATACAGCACTCACAGCCATCCTTGAACCCTTGTGGATAGAGAACGGTTGGACCATAGAACGTATAGAAGCAGAGGCTGAAAAATACCAAGCTGAATTGCGTAGGTCCAAGCCAGACGAGGTGGTCTGATGTTCAGAAGCAATGGTGATGATTCATTCCGGGCTTACCTCAAGGCAGGGACAGAAAACCTAGAAGAGATCCTTGAAGCAGGTTCCCCGTTCCTGACCATGATGAACGACCTCGATTCGTTCCTAAATCAGTACGTGAGTGGTCCAAGCGTCCAGATCGACAATCCGATAATTCACCTTATGCGTACCAATGCCAGGTTTCTTTTAATGACCGGCTTTCGCATTGGTCTCACGGGTCACGTTTCAGGAATTTTCCCCATCTTGCGCACGGCGTTGGAAACTGCCTGTTATGCGCTATTGATGGCGAATGATGAAACCCTGCCAGAGAAATGGATAGGTCGGCACAGTTCACCCGAAGGGTTGAAAGCCTGTAAAAACGCCTTCAAAAAACCGATCAAAGATGCACAGAAATTGGTTGATAAGCATGACCCAGTACTGGGTACTTGGATGTATGCACTGTACGAAAGCACCATCGACTTCGGCGCGCACCCTAATGCCAAGACCGTGACCTTACACACCCGCATTTCATTCGAAGAGGGAATGACCCGCTTAGAAAATGTAGGGCTTTATGCCGTGGGCAATTATGAATACGAGGGTGGGCTCCTAGCTTGTGTAGAACTGGGGCTAGCCACTGCAATGGTTCTCTACATGACTATCTGCAAAGTGTCTCCTGAAGCGGTACAAGCAATCCAGGCACTCAATGATAGGAAGAACGAGCTGGAAGATATGATCAGAGAGAAGCACCTTCAGGACTGATCAAAAAGTGATCATTCTTGCGTTGCTGGTGTGTCGCCGTTCGGCTACACTTGCTTCATGAACACACTCATCACAACAACAGAATTCAACCAGTGGTTGAAAGGCTTGAAGGACGACAGGGCACGAGCCCGGATCGTCTCGCGGATGGTTTCAGCACAGGAAGGTAATTTCGGTGACTGTGAGCCGGTAGGTGATGGGATTTCAGAGATGCGGATCTTCGTCGGCCCTGGCTACCGCGTCTACTACACGCGCCGTGGAGAAGTTGTGTATCTGTTACTGTGCGGTGGTGACAAGTCGTCGCAAAAGCGCGACATAAGGGCCGCAAAAGCTATCCTAAACGAGATCGATCGTGGAGAACGTACATGACCCAGCTCAAGCCATTTGAGGCGTCTGAATACCTTACTAACGAGGACACCATCAGTGAATTCCTCACTGCCTCGCTTGAAGACCCAAACCCTGACGTGTTCCTGCGCGCCTTGCAAGAAGTCGCCAAGGCCCGTGGTATGTCGCAGTTGGCCCGTGATGCAGGCATGAACCGTGAGAGCCTGTACAAAGCGTTGGCACCAGGTGCAAAGCCCCGGTATGACACAGTGTTGAAGCTTGTGAATGCATTAGGCGTGAAGCTGACGGCACAGCACGTCTAGTCCCAATACCCTCCCGGAATCACCGGGAGCATGAGCAAATACAAAACCTCCTAAAAGGAGGCATCGTTTCGTTCCAATGAGAAATTGTTATTCAAACCTAATTTCACACTGTTCATAAGCTTTGTTGTTTTGCGCCTCATAACTGAAAAGAGACATTTCCGCGATACCTAATGTGCGGATAGACTCTTCATCACATCTGAACATACTTTCATTGCACCCATTGTCGTTACACAGTCCTTCTATGAATAACTCAAATGCCCACAGAATGTGTCCATAGCCTTTAGTCACATTCATAAAATTCTTCAACGACCTTCTGAAGCAGCAAGCAAAAACGAATACGCCATCCTTTCTACTTAAAATCATATCTTTACGGAATTTTATTTGGCCCGATGACTCATGGTATTCAGGAGCTTTGATTTGAAGCTCATTAATTTCTGCGTAAAATCCATAGTCTTTGAGAAGCCAGACAAGGAAAGAAGGTACATAAAAGCAATATTTCGTGTGATAACTTGTTAAATAACTTAGGACAAGATTATTTTTCGCATCGAATTCATAAGGATCATTCTCAGATGTGATCTTTCGAATTTTGGCTATTATTTCTACTAGCTCTTCTTTTACTGACTCAGAATACGAGCTAAGACGTTTGTTTCCCAGTCCATTATTCTCATTAAATGAACTCTCAGACCAATCATAATCAAGACCATCTATAGTGAAATCATCATTTGGATCAACGTATTCATCCTTACTATTCTTCGCGCCTATTGGGTCTTCTTCAATAAGGAATGAAAAATCCAGATCGTCATTTTTAATTTCAGCAACTGGCTGAGTACTTTCAGGCAACACACCTTTATTTTTTGTAGCTTTTCTTTTAGTCATAGATGGATAATTTGTTATACAAACAATTATACCATTTGACAAAACAAAACCTCCACTTAGGAGGCTTGAAATTCTATTTCTTTCAAATACTTTATCTGCTTATGAGTTATTACTGTCTCGCCACGGAAAAGCAATACCTCTTTGTTCTTGAATCTTCGAACAGCAACCCCTACTTCTTTGACCAGATCCCAGCTCACCATCGAATCTAGTTTTACATCATAGTAGTCAAGAGAAATTACAGTTTTCCCTGAATAGTCTTTGTAAGATAAACCAAATGCGCAATAACCGTAATCACGGGCTATATGCCTTAAAGAGTCAATCAACCCTTCGAAATGCGTTAGATATTCGTCATCAGATTTGAATTTAATTTTACTCATAGTAAATGTAGGTTTGTTTATGAGTCAAATTATACCAAACCGAATTAGCAAAATTTACCCGTAAGGCAAATTAATTTCATAACTTAAATCTTGGCCTATCAGGCTTATTTTGCTCAACCGGGGCTGGCGCAGAAAAAACGTCCATCACTCGTTTAGCAAAAGAGTTTTCAAAATCAGCAAACCTGTTGGGAACAATGAATTCGTTTTTAAAGCCTTTGACGTATGGATTGAGGGCTATCCAGGTATTGGGCATGTCTAGTTCACGCCATTTAGTGAAATCGTCGCCAGAAAGCTTTTGGAGGTCATCAAGCTTCTTGATAGCAATGCCCTTCTCAGTGATGTTCTTCACCAACTGCGCTTCAGGGTTTTTCAACGTCATGCCCTTCACCTTCTCGTACCACTGCTTAAAGGTGTTATCGAGATCTAGCATAGGCTCACCTTGGCTGACACTGTGATTCCTCAAGGTGACGTAGTTATCGACAGTCTTGGTTAAGGCATTGATGGTCATTGGAGCATGGTCTTTCTGTGTATAGACATTGCACATGTCAAAGCCATAGTAGTCTTCTCCATCCTTCTGAATCACCGTGTTGGTGAAAACAGGGCTACCAAAATTAAGAACGTTCGGGGCTTTCTCACCTTGCGCACGAACCTCTTCTGCAACCAAAGCTGTTAACCAGCGTGGTAGAAACGCTTCTTGTTTGATTTTCGACATTTTGTAATCAACGTCAGGGCTGACGTTGTTGGCGTAATCCAAAGCTTTGATGAAGCTTTGAACCTGTGCGCGGTATTCAGACTTTAGATTTGGCATGGCTATCATTAATTGTTATGAATAAATCATAGCATTTCTTTCTGCTCACATCTAAATCTCTTAACTCTCTTAAACTTTTCAAACCCTCTCGGTCTCTTCTTTGACATCAGTATTTGCTTTTCATTTATTGATAATGGGCTCTCTGAATAACCTTCCCAATATATTTCATCTGCGATAGTGCCGCCGCACCATGTGACTTGCTTTCTCAATTGATCAATCTGATCATTTGAAAAAATTTGGTCTGGCGAGTATTTATTTTCTGATACGTCAGTCATAGAAACTTAATATTTTATTATACCCAAATTATACCATTTAGGTTATCGACTTAATGAGATAAGCCCCTTTGTTCTTCACATTGCCAACGTCTTTTGAGACGGGATACCACTCAAAATCTTCTGCAGGTTCGCCAAGGTCGCGGGCAATTTCCTTTGCTCTATCCTTCGTCAGATCAGGAGAAAGCCATTCCCGCGCAAGCTCGGGAGAAAGAACCACGGGCCTACGGTCATGAACGTCCACCATGCCCCCGGCAGCATCAGCAGTGATGATCAAAAAGCCCGGTGGCTCATCAGGCGATGGACCTGGCTCTACCTGGGCCAGTCCAGCGAAGAACATAGGCTTGTGGCTCTTCAACCTGATGAAGAAGGGTTGCTTCTTCTCATCACCCGGTTCTTTGACCCATTCGTACCAGCCGTCAGCCATTACCAAGGCCCTGTGGTCAGGGAACAGATCCTTGTAGAACCTGCCCTTCGCAATGGTCTCTATGCGTGCGTTGATAGGCTGCACAACCTTGGGCTTCGGCCAAGACACCTCCCTCTTCCAACCCCAATGCACTGGCGAGATCTGCGGGCCGTCAGGCTCGGCATGGATGATTGGCACATCAGTTGAAGGGGCGATGTTGTATCGCTCAACAGGCGTGGTGTCAGCGCTTGTGAAGAGGTCGCGTTGAGGGTCAAGCTCCTGCACATACTCATCAAGGCTTCTAAACATCACAAATCGACCACACATAAACCTTCTCCTGATATTAGAGGTTAGGTCTCTCACCCTTCCCCCATCTGACTGCAGATAGAAATTTGGATGACTCCAATGCTGAGAAATTCATAAAAAAATGAAGGCACCAAACTAATATTTCATTGAAGGTGGAACGGTCCAAGAAGGGTTAACCCGGCCTTCGCCTAAAATGATCGCGAGTTCTTCTAACTCCGTCTCGGAAACTGGCAATAACTTTTGGTGAAGGCCAATCATCTGCTGACCAGGGCTTGATGGATCTGCAAAGGTAAGCCCCATCCAAAAGAAGGCCAAATTTTTATCGCGAGTGACAAGAGTGACCTTTAGCTCTGGGGCTTGTGTCTGGAGAACGTTAGTAAGCATAATCAAAAAAAGATCATACATAGAGTTGTATGCATCTTCTTCCGTGTAAATCGCTTTTGGCTTGATAAGCTTTTGTGCCGGATTGAAACCTTGTTCAGCAGAAGTAGCACTTATACAGGCAAGAAATACAATGTGACTTACAGAAATATTTTCAGCCCTAGCTATCTGAGCCATGGCTTTCCACCTATCAACTCTTTTATTACGTGCTGGTGAATTAATCACCAATGGAGCTAACTTAATGAGAAGGCGCATTCCTTGCGAAAAATACTCACGAAACTTATCTGCCAAAGCTAGAAAGTGTTCTAGGTCCGAATCGGATTCGGGCCAGGTTTTTACGTGGGGCAAAGCTCTCGACAAGGTCTTTAAAGCAGCACAATGTTGTTCAATAATTTTTTCTGCGGAAGGAATTTTTCGCTCATTACTTTCCAGTGCATAAGATATTGTATGAATAGTGCATGAACAGTTCTTGTCACAGATATAGTCTAAAAAATCGTTACGCTCTCTTTCAGAAGACATTTCACCATTTGAAAATCTAGCTTGAATTTCAGAAACCAGATTTCTGTCGGCAATAATATTCCCTTTAGAAAAAGCATAAAATATAGGAACCCATCCGCCTTTAACCAAAGCAAAACACGAGTTATTTAAACTTGGTCCAACCGCAAAGTCGGCTTGGAATCTATTACCAACGGGCGGAAACGTTTTATCCCATTCAGGTTTTCCAGCAACGACACCAGCAATTTTAATCTTTAAGTCTTTCGAATCAGAAAAACCCAACCAATCATCGAGTGTAAGTGGATGAGGTTGAACGTCTTTGAAATATACGATTCCATTAGAACCAGTTTCATCACAATGAATAGGCATTTTCATGAAAAGCTGGGTGTCGAGAGCGGCGCTATGCATTTCTATCCCTTTAAATGTAGTGGCTGGAAGTCGATAGTAGCCTATCCTCCCTTACCTCCACCGGTTAGCACTGACCAATAATTTTATGCTGCATGTACGACCTCTCAATGCCCCGTCGAATGACACCGGGGCATGTTGAAGGTGGAACCTATGAATAGCTCTAAGAGGTGCTTTCAGCTCGGAGGGTGCGGATTCAGAAGGAGCTGTAAGGACAGGGACCGACCAAGACGAATTTATCAATGTCCATCGATAAAAAATCTCTGAACAGAATCTTGAACCATTTCAGGAATGATTAGCCTTTCCGGATCGCATCCAAAAGCTGATCTCGCAACCCTCGACCCTGATCGTCCTTTTTCTGCGCCATAAGGTAAATCCCCTTACCCCCGGATTTTTTAGCCCAAAGCTCACCGATGAGGCGCTTCTCTTTACTGTCATCATTGCTCACACGGTCGCCTCCCTTGTACTCAATCACGAACAGGCGTCCGTCCTTGAGACGAGCTACAAAGTCTGGATAGGTCCTTTGTGTCGCTGTCGGCATCCAGAACTGGGTAGCGTGAACAAGATTCCTTACCCAAAATTCGACTTCATCCAGAAGCTCAATTGCCTGCGCACAAAGGTATTCCTCTGCATCCTCCCCCTTCGACGTTTTCCAAGGAAGCATGCCGGGGAACGGGTAGTAGTGCTTCTTGAACTTGAATGATCCAGAGTAGTACGAGGTAGCAGGATACAACGCCATGTCAGCAGGATAAGTAAACGCATGGTCGGGTTCTGAGGACGTTACCAGCTCCAAATCATCATGGAACAGTGCCTGTTGAAAGCCCTTGTCGTAGGCGTTTTTCTTCGCAAGCAAAAGTTGCTCACCAAGCTTCCTACGAAGGATGAACTGTCCTTTCAACAGTTGGGATAGCGAGAATCCACGATCATCAATCAGTCCCGTTACCGCACGGCGTAACCACTCGCGTAGCACAGGCTGTTTGATAGATGGCTCACGGATTTCTTGATCCAGCCAACCAATCAGGTCCGAAACGGTACGGTCCTGCGCAAAGCCAGGAAGATAAGTACCGACATCGTCTTTCACATTCTGGAACTGGACTGTTTTGTCATCGAGATAAACCTCAAAAGTCATACTCGATTCATCAAACCGGAAAGACGACAGGTCTGGTGGTGACGACAGCAGATCCCAACTGAATGAGGCAGAGACAGCCCCACGGTCTACAAGCTCAAGCTCGCCCTGCTCAACTGAGTAAAGACGTGGAACCTGAAACACGACGCCCCGCTCACTAGGAGCTTTTGCAGCGACGGTCATTTGTTGGTGCCGTTCAACTTCAGCGGCAATTGCAGCCTTTTTTTCCTTGCCAGAAACGCTAGAAACGATGGCTTCAACAGTCAGTAAATCCAACTCGTCCGTCAGCTCAATAGTCCCACCAGGTCCATCAGATGAAAGCACGAAAACGACTCGCTCGTGGTCGCGCTCTGGGATCTTGGTGAAATCAGGGGCTTTGGAGACTTCAACCTTCGTGACCGGTAATTCTGGCGTACCGACTTGCCCACCTTGCAGAGGAAGTTCTGCAGTCTTTTCCTTACGGATTGCAGCCGCCGCTTCCATCGGATTGAAGCCGATACTGATGAGCGATTGGGTCAATTCGCCAGCAGCACGGCCAAACGTATCTGTAGTGACATGAGCATAGGCTTTGCTCATTGCTTCCTGACGCCGAGGTACTGCATATGGCATGCGCAGGACACGACCAAGAAGCTGTTGAATATCTTTGTCAGATTTCACCTGCGCGACGGAACAGAAAACGTAGGCAAACGAGCAGTCCCAGCCTTCTTTCAACGCCTGTTTGGTGATGATGACTTCTATGGGACAGTCTTTGGCAAATAGGTCAATCCCATCAATTTCCCGCTGTGTGCCGGTCGCGATAGCAATAGCTTTTTCGTCCACCCCATCAGTGTCGATGAGGTGCTGCTTTACCTCTTCAACCGTCGCTTCGCTCTTAGCATTTTCAGCCTGGATCAGCAGGATTGGACGAATGTATTCCGGTTCACCGAGTGCGGTTTTCGAAAGGGATTTGCGCCGAGCTACTGCACTGCTCACTGCAACCTGCCATTCCCCATTGTGTTCCTTTAGGATCACAGGGAATTTGATCATGTTTTCTGCTTTTAGCTCGAATGCAGAAACACTGACCAGTACGTTCGAGCTGGACACATCAGGGGTAGCTGTAAGCTCTACCACAGCCTTTGGACCTAGACGCTCATACACAGTGTACGAAAGCGGTGTTGTGGCGTTGTGCGCTTCATCCATGATGACCAATGGACCATGAAGCTTGAGAAGGTTAGCGAAAGAGGCAACGGCTTTCCCATCTTTCCCTTTATCAAGATGTTCGAGCTGTTTGGCAGATCCTGTGAAATGCCCCTCAAGATCCTCGTGATGCTCGTAGACCTTTCGCCCTTCTTCTTTATCGACACGTAAAGCAGCCACTGTGGAGATCACCACGCAGACCTTCGTGATCAAATCTGCCGGACGTATACGGGTGAATTCTGACACATCGAAAACCGCGACCTGCCCACCAAAAGCATCATCAAGTTCCTGGCGATACGGATGGCGATGGTCACGAAAAGCTTCAATCGTTTGATTCTTAATCTGTGTAGTCGGCACCATCCAGAGAACAACTGGGTATTGGCGCTCGAGGTAAGACGAACCGCAGATTTGGATGATATGGGCACCCATCACCGTCTTGCCGCCACCGGTAGGAATTCGCAGACAAACGTAAGGTATTTCAGGCAAACCAGGCATCAGTTTGTATTCACTGACAAGCCCAGCATCAACAGTCTGCTCAAACGCCTTCGATGGTCCTTCTAAACGAGCCGCGTCGAGAAATTTTTCAAGGCTAGACAATGCACGGTTTTGATACAGCTTTAGAGTTAGAGCCATGGTCAGCGAGCCTTAATGTCGTATGGGGTTTGCCGGAAAGTAATCTTCGATTCCAAAAGAAGCTCAGACGGAATTGCGCACGCCTCCCCGTAAATCACCATAGGACCATCAGTCTTTGGCAAAGCTTTGAGTATTCGCTTGGTCAGGACATTGCCTCCTGACGCAGTCAGATCACCGAGTATGCCGTTGAACAGCAGGAAATAAGACGTGCCCTGATGCTCACCAAGGAAGGGAGATTTTTCAGCGGATGACGACCGAGCCGTGCCTGTTTCAGCAAACCATACGTGAGCCGCTAACTGCTCAAAGGAAATACCTTCTCTGATGTGACCAGCGTCATCGAAAACTGGAACACCCAACTTGTAGTAACGGTAGCCTCCGCCGCCATTCCAGCCCAAGGCTTCTGAGATACCACCCTGTTCCCCGTTCACAACCTGAAGCAAGCGTGGACCGCAGAAAAGCCTAGCGTTTGCGGACATCTCAATGCCAATCCAATTGCGCTTCATTTTGTGCGCCACTGCAGCCGTGGTGCCGGAACCAAGGAAGCTGTCGAGTACCAAATCACCAGGCTTGCTCGCCACTTCCAGAACCTGTCTTAGAAGGCGTTCAGGTTTCGGAGTATCAAAGGCTTCAACATCCTGGAACAGAGCCAAGATTTCCTTTTTTGCTTCCTCTGTAGTGCCAGCGTCCATGGCATGCCAAAGCGTCATGGGAACAAGTCCTTCGTCCTCCCAGGGAAACCGCTTCAAGCGGGGTTTACCCTTACCGTCCTTTGGGAAATAGACGCGGTTTTCGGAACGATACCGATTGAATTCTGGCTCAACCGATCCCCAGCAACGGCCTTTCGGAGGCAAGTGAACATCACCTGAATCGCTGGTGATTGGATACATTTGGTTGGGTCTGAAACCTTGAGCCGAGAACGGAATCGACCGCCACGGACCACGCGGGTCATTATCTGGATTTCCGTAGCCCTTGTCGTTGGATGGAAGCAGGTTCCGATACTTCTTCCACTTGGAAGCTTCCATTTTTGCGTAGACAAGCATCGTGTCATGAGACGAGCCTACAGCGGCACGGTTTTCGCGAGACGTGCGTTTCTGCCAAATGATTTCAGCAATGAAATTTTTACGACCAAAAATCTCATCGCAAATGACTTTCAGGTAATGGGCTTCGTTATCGTCAATTGTTATCCAGATCGAGCCTTCTTGACTCATCAGCTCACGTAGAAGCTCAAGCCGTGGATAGATCATCGACAGCCATTTCGAGTGTTCTAGGTTGTCATCGTAACGTTCGAAGGCGGATTTCGTGTTGTAAGGCGGATCGATGAAGATGCATTTCACCTGACCAGCGTAGTACGGAAGAAGCGCCTTGAGCGCGTCGAGGTTATCGCCTTCGATCAGCATGTTCGGAGAGTCAGGCTCTCCATGAGACAGTTCAGCAACCGGCTCAAGCAGACGGTAAGGCGCTAGGGCAGCTCTCGTCAGGTCGGCATCACGGTTAAACCAAGACAATAGAGGCATTCGAAAAGGGTTCCAGGGACGGCTAAATCAATCCCCTACTTTACCTTCTTTAGATGACGGCTAGCCATCGCATCAGCCCCAAGATAGCGGAATGCGGGTCGGTTAAAGACTGCATGTTGATACAAACCCTGAAGGATCAACCAGCCCCCAGACTCGTTCTCGCCGCCAGGGATGGGCGGCCCCCAAGGACGACTGGGACACAGTGAAAGGGTTTAGCTCAGCACATGGCCAAGCTCATTCCTGATCGCTTTTCAGCCGTATCAGGCCCGAAGAATCGTGTAGGCAATAAAGGGCGCGAACATGTGGAACATCCACAACCTCCATGAACGTCATGGCGAGCTTGGGGAAGACCCGTGGAAGGACTACGGCAAAATAAAACAAACGATCACTGCTGATATGCGTGGAATAATTGGACTCAAAAAATAGGAGGCTTCATGGATAACTACCACATCACAAAGTCTGGCGACCATTGGATTCTTAAGAAGCAAGGTGCTGAACGGGCGTCGAAGACTGCTGATACCAAGGCTGAAATCATCAAGCTAGCGGTTGAGTTTTTAGAAGGCAAAACGGTCTCACTGAAAATCCACAAGGAAGATGGCACCATCCAAGAAGAACGCACCTACCCGCGTAGCGCTGACCCTACGAGAACGAAAGGTTGAAAAGTCGATCACAGCCCGTTTTTGCGGGCTTTTTTTAGACAACAAAAAAACGCCCCTAGGAGGCGGTCGTTTCCTTGTACAGCATGACTCATCACATTTTGAGCCTAGACTTTTTGGTTGGCTTAGCATCTACACCAAAATTCTTTTCGACGGATTCAACGATTCCTTGAGCCTCTAAAAGGCCACTCATCAAATCTGGAACAAATACATCCTGTCTTCCAAAATTGTGTTTAACACAAACATTTGAACCTTTTCCTAATGATCCATTTGGGCCATCACTTGGAATCAACTCCAAAATAGAGTCTCCCAAAGATTTTGAGAAATATTTATTGCTTTCGAATTTTACAGTTGGATAATTATCCGTAGTCCCGTCAACTACAATAACACCTGATGCAACTCGCTCCTTTAAAACCTTTAGCGCAGGTTTATTTATAATCAAGTCAAGAATTTGAGCCTTACCCAAGGCACGATCAACCGCCCAATCAGTCGCGAGAAAATTACCCATCAAACTAGCATTCAACCCTAACCCTTTTAATATTTCGCCCTTGTCTTGAACATACGTCTCTGAAAATGTTCTCTTGAAACAATCATCGTTCTCAGCCGCATTTAATTCCTTTGTTCTTCTCATTACCTCCACCAAAACAGCCGCAAATTTATCAGCTTCATTTTTAAATTTCATTATTCTTCACCATTTGATATGAAAGCGTAATTGCCTTCATAGATTTAATTATAACATTTTGAAATACCCAAATAACGATGCACACTATTCACAAGTCAATCTACATAAAAAGATAAAGTCTTGAATTCATCCTCATACTCCAGCTCATATTTTTTACTAGCCACATTCCACTGCTTTATTCCATCCGATCTCAAATTAGAAACCTGCTCAAAAACCCAATCAATATAAACATATTCAATGGTATCTACATAAATGAAGACACAGGTTTCATCTGTTAAATAGATTTGTACACATTCACTATCTATCACATCAACTCGCGTAACCTTTCTCTCAAATCTTCCATTATCAACCATCAACCGAAATTTGTTCTTTTCGACAAACAGGCAAAATTCTTGAAATTTATCCTCAGCAGTTTTAACACTCATAGTGAATACCTCATTACCACCAGCCGAATTACTGATGGGCGTTCCTCAACAATTCTTATGCAAGACGTGAAGATATTCAGTCACGTAAATTTCATTAGCAGCTTCTTTACGTGATTTGAATTTCTTGTACTGCATTTCCTTTCTTTGGTATTTGCCGTAACTACTCATCACATCAGCAATCAGATCCATCGGCATGATGCTTTCGTTGGAATAGCTCATGACCAGGTATTCGAAATTGGCCGAATCAACAAGCTGCCTGAATTCGGCTTCCACCTTCGGCCTGCTAGCCCATGGAGAAACGTTCCGGCCTTCAGGCCGACCGCTTATCCCGTGGATCGTCGGGCGCTCGTTCTGCGAAATGGTGTTAAGGACGTGATAAGCATTGCTGTATTGCATGGACGTGTAGGGTGGATCGAGGTAGAGAACATCACCACTCACCCGCTGCAACAGCTCGTTAGCGTCTCCCAGGTACACCTCATTGCTTGCCACTGGCTCTTTCAGGTCGAAACCTCTGAACTCGATGGGCTTGAGCGAAGCACCAGTGAATTTCTTTAGGAACGATGAATACAATCCGGTCGTGTTGCTCACCCTGTCAGCAGCCTCTATCACGGAGCAGAGGCAATAGTAGAACTGCCCATCAGTCAGCTCCCCATTGCCATACAGCTCGTACACAAGCGCAACCCCAGCATCGATCTTCATGGCGTTGCCATTAGTAAAGAAGGTGCGGCCACCAGACTCGCTGTAGTTCTGAAAAATGAAGCCTTCCACACCATCCATACAGTGATTCATGTAGTCGATGATCGGCTGACATTCGAAGACGGTCGAAGGGTCATTGTTCAGCAGATTTTCAAGCGTCGCATAGGAGTAGTACTCCAGGTCATTAGCTACGACCTTAAAACGATTTTTGAAATGGTTCGCTACCCTGCCCGACCCTGAAAAGAGGTCACACAGAACAATCTCATTTGACGGCTTTGAAATGGTTGAAACACATTCATTAACAACTGATTCAATGAAACCCAACAGCTTTGTTTTAGACCCAAGATATTTCACACGCGCACAGAGCGATGCACGGATTCAGAATGAACCAGCGGAAAAGACTTTAACTTTTCGGGTTCGCACTGCTGAAATCAATCAGCGTTTAGAAATGGGTTATTTCAGATAGTGCGCTTGGTACAAATAACTTACTAGAAGATTCAATGAAGCAAACTTTAATGATTTTAAAAATATTGTCAAACAGCCATAATCTAGAAAAAACAGATTTTTATTTAGCCAAAAAATCTTAAACCTAAAATGATGATTTTGATAAATAACACATAGAGGCTCACACATCGCTGCAGCTCTTAGATTCCCAGGGCTAGAGGTCATTTAAGAAAAGGAAATGACTTTTTTGGAAAAAAATAAAAATCGGATTTTTTGTGAAATACTGTTCACCCCTACCATTTCTGATAGTCAAACTCGATCAGGGGCACCGAAGGCGATTAAAACAATTTTGAAAAAAGATATGCCTTTGTACCCTTGCTCACCGTAATTCCACCCAACTGAAGCAGCTTAATGATCCGCACTGCTCAGAACGATCATGCGTGTGTCCATGGGTACGCACTGTGTGCAATGAAGGCAATCGGCTTATCAGCCGGAAATCACAAAGCAAAATGGTATAATTTAGAAAACAAAACCTATTACTAATGCGTCAATTAGCTCTTGCTCTTCTTCTATTGCCTTTCATGTCTCTGTCTCAAGCATCTGCATCGGAGTGTGGATTCAAAGCAGACAACAAAACCGTAGACCCAAATTCAATGGTTCTCTGCCCGAATAACAAATCATTACAGTTACTGACAAGTTCCTATGGTGAGGGGGTGATGGTTTTCACAAAGGATCAGGACGAGACCTACGCAAAAATCCAAAATGAAAAATCAGAATCACAATTAAGGTTTGACGAATCAAACCAAGAACAGACAAGAAGAGATAAAGAATTTTTTCGCAGCGTTGTATATATAATCGCACTTATAGCCGGTTTAATATTGATTGCTCAAATTATTTTCAATGCTGCTGTTGGAAATTTTGCTGACAAAAAAAATGAGAGCGGAGAAACGGTTGAGGCAAGATACAGCTTGTTGACCAACCTGTTTTTGGCAGTTTTTGCAGTAGGTTTAATTGGGTTCGGCCTTGTTGGCCCTAAAAACTCATTATCAATTATTGATTCTGTTGGCATTAGACTCACGATGATTGGTAACGCTTTAACTCAATATGAAATGCAGCTCTATACCTACATGCTCCAAACGGGAGGACTGGAAAGGAATATTGTTGATCCAGACACAGGGGTTAAGGATGATGTATCGCAGACCCAAGCGGCCTATACTGCGTCTGCATGGACAGAACAACTCATACTCAAAGCTATTGTTGCACGACATTCAAGCCAGCATTACAACGACATTTTCTACAAAAGCGATTCCTCAAATTGGGTAGTTTCAGATTCTCTTTATGATTTATCTAAAAAAGAAGACGTGAGCTATACCTTTGAAAAATACAGTCCAAAAGGAGATCTGCTTTTCGAGCTAGACCCTGTAACGGTTTTCAAATCAGAGTTAAATGCTGGTGCAGCGAATTCTTACTTTCAAGCAGTTCGATACGATCAAAGATACAGAGACGAAGCTGATTTAACAACGGTCGAAGCTACTGCTAATCAGCTTAAAAACGAATTATTGAGTGGGCCATTTGATAACAATCGCGCAGGGTATGAAGATATAAAAAATACTGCCATGTCGATTTTTTATAGAGATTCAAGAGCAAACACTTACCTCAAAGAACTTCCCAATGATTTCAAGCTGGCTGATAACGCTGCAGTGGTAATGCTGAACCTCATCTGTGCAGAAAATCTACAGCTACGCATGTCTGCGAAGCAATATATAGATGCTCACAATGGAAGTGGCCCTAAAGGCACAGGATCTATTTTTTGTGTGGGCGATGACTGGAAAGTCAAAGGAGAGGAAAACGCAGACGTTTATAAGAAGCAACTCTTCGAGACAAGAAAAACCCTTGAGACGAAATTGAGAGATAGAATCCTTGCGTACAATGATGCTTTTAGCAGCGCATTAACAAATGACTCGACATTGACCCAGTTGAAAAAGATGCTCCAAGAAGGTGATTTGACCTTTCTATTTTATATTTTCAATTACAGCGAAGACACCAGCTACACAAGCGCAGCTCAAAACATGTTCAACGACAAGGTGTTGATAATTTCAGAAAGAAAAGCGGTCGATTTCTTTCTGGACGATGAATGGGCTAGAGGTCATGGATACGATCCTGATTATTCAAGTGCAATAAACATAAGCCAATATGTCAGAACCTATTTCGAGAAAACAGAAAGCGCGAAGCTTCCGAACATTGTGGATTCAGATGCTATTTCACAAAAATTGATTTTTGATAATGGCACTGCAGCAGGGATGAACAAAGACCTTCAACAAGGTGCAGGGCTTGCATTTGAAATGCCTATGACCGCTTTACAGCGTTGCAAAAACACAATCACACATCCTTTAAAATGCTATCAGATGTACGCCACAAGCATCAGCAAAACGGCCAGTGGCCTACGTGCTGTTGGCTTGAGCCTAGCGATCAGTGGTCAAATTGCTAACGACTACGCAAATTCCAAATTGGCAGATGTAAAAGGTAACAGTGCCGCAAACATCGGGAAGAAAGACAAAAGCAGCGCAGTAGTTTCTTTTTCTCAAACAGCAACATTCATTGCTGCGGGGATAGGAACAAGTCTTGTCAAGATGAGTATCACACTCGACCAAGCAAGTAACTTCTTAAGATTCTTACCGATGTTGATTTCAATATTGCCTTTTTTTGTGCTTTTGTTGTCTCACAAATTCGTTACCTTGATGACAATCCAGCTTTCGCCATTTTTCCTTTTGGCATTCTGCCGTTTGAATGACGCTGACAATTTCGCATCCATGAGAAGCAATCTTTTAGCTTTCGCTTCTAGCATTATCTTTGTGCCGTCTGTCGTCATGATGACTGCATTGCTGAATTGGGAAGTGAGTCGAGTCATATTGTTGTACACAGACAGCTACTCACATTTTGAAGCTGGCGGTATCTTAGATAACGTGGTTGGTTTCGTCGTTGAATTCATCAAGCCAGCGATTGTTTCTATCGTATCAACCACATTGAGCCTTCATTTCCTCAACAGAGTACTTAACTTAATGAATGGACACGTTATGTTTTCAGATTCGGGAGAGCGAATCATTGCTGTCATGATTAGCTTTTTAAGCATGTTATCGTTTGGATCAGTGAATCTAATTCTAAAATTAAGCTCTGGATTAATGGACTCTGTAAAATCTTACAATCAGCGGTAATCGTATCCCAAAATTGAAGGGCTTGAAAATGTTATAATACAACAAACAAGCCCTACACCATGAAAATCATTACCTATGTATTTTTAATAGTCTTATCGACTATTTCATCATTTGCTAACGCTGATAATATTGCTACCAGAGCAAACGCTCATATGCAGTCATTAACAGAAGAAGAACGTGCGGCATCATTTACCGGCCCACTCGTGGAATCAATGTTTGGCTGTGAAATGACGCAGAGTGCAGTACAAGGTGATGAATTTGGGAAGCATGAATGCGTAGGAAACAATAATCAGTTTAACAGTGGAACGTCAAAAGTACTGAACCCTGCAATTTTTTATACGCTCAATGCAATTTCTATCCTAGCTGGTCTGATATTGAGCAGATTCATTTACCTAAAGATATTTGTCGCTGCCTCTACCAAATTCAAGGATAAGAACTCAATTATCACAGCAGGATCTGTTTCAGCCATTATTTTAATATTTGCATCTCCTGTTTTTGTGAACGAACAAAGTATTAGGTACAATCTTTTCACAAAGCTGGCTATTCAGGTCGTGGTTAAAGCGCTAGACATTGATGAGACGCATCAGTTTGAAGAATCACAAAAAACACGGCTTGAATTCCCTAAACGTTTCGTCCCAAATAAAGATTCTGGCGGAGCGATAAATGAATTTAACGCGATTAGCTTTCAACTCTGCACTTCTAGTATGTCTATCCAAGAAGCTGCTAAACAGCAAAGAATCAAATTCACAATTGACGAATCGAAAGGAGAAATCAAAGCTTTCCATCAGGTTGGTAGCTGCATTCTAGACATTAGCTTTTTGGTAGACATGAATACAGAAAGCATCTCCAAAAGATTTGGGCTCCCAAGCTACTTAGATTCTGCTATAGAAACAGCCAAAAGAATCGTGGAAACAGAGTACACACTGAATGCCAAGAAGATTGCAGACAACATCATAAAAGCGGGTAGGCCCACCTTGGGTGTGGCCGATACCTATACTCCAGGCCAGCTTGATTGCAACGACGAAGCCAGTTTCAACCTTAGAGGGATGAGCCCTAGCAGCATCAAGGACTACGCCTTTGATGCGGCAAAGTGCATCCATGGGCGTGCAATAGATGAGCTGAACAAAGTGCCCACATACACAGAGTCACTGATGCCAGCAGACAGAAACGTCAGGATCTGCTCGACGGTTGACCATAGCGCAGGCCAAGGGACAAATTTAAATCAGGACTCAAGCTCAACATCGTTTGTCGCTGATGAAACCCTAGAATCAACGTTGAGGGCGTGTGTAGAGCGTTCTTGTGCAGAGGATTCAAGCCCAAAGAATTGCTCTGACTCAATAAACTTCTACAATGTTTACTTTAACAATCGTTTTATGACGAACCCGAACATATTGACGATTCTACCAAAAATATTATTCACGGAATTTCAGAATAATCAGTACTCAACACCTGGAGAAACGCTAGCTAACTCAATGAAGGTTGATATGTACCAGTCTGGCAGCATTTTAATCTCTGAGAATAACAACAAAGTCATTTTCACAGTTGACTATGAAAGGGCTGAATCAGACATCAATCTTCAATATTTTTTGAACAATAGCCTTGATTCAGTTCAGCTTACTAAAACCTCTAACGACTGGTCCGCTGGGTTATTGAAAGCAGTGACAGTGGGAGACAATGGCGTACTGGGTATTGATAAGCTAATCGACTGCCTAAATTACCCAAGCTCCACAACACCGAGTGGCAGGGAATGCGGCTCTGTGTTCGTTGAAATTCAGAATTTTGGTCAAACACTGGTATTCACTGCGTCATTAATAAAAGCTGAATTGCGTGTAAATCAACAATTGAGAAAAAATACTCAAAGCAGAAGCAAGGAAGCAGCAGCCGTAAACGGAACAAAAAGTATTATAGATTCTGCCATAGGTTTTTTCGGAACGACTGGAGGTAAAATTGGAATTGTCTCTGCTGGTGTAGCAGCGTCCGCTGGATTCAATGACATTTACAACCCTGTTGGCTTAAACATCGGGCCTGAAGCAATGGTAGCCCTTGCGGTCGTGGTCAGTGTCCCGCAGATGCAAGAGTTCCTGGACTCTCTGTCATCGACGTTGCTATCACTTGGCTACATTCTCATTTGGTCTATTCCTATAGCCATCAGCGTGAGCGTAGTAAGCGTAATCGTTACTTTAATAGTCGCTTTAGTCGGCTTCCTTTTGACCTCAACAACTTCATCACTGCAGATAATTAACGGCACGACCGTAGACAGGAAAACTGACTACCTGAAATTCATAATTGAACTGGCAATGCTGTTCATACCAACTGTCTGCTACACATCAGTTTTGTACATGACATTCAGATTCATAAAGGCTTTGTTCATATACAAAGTCATAACATTGGAAATGTTGACCGGCTCATTGAGCGTTTCGTACACCATAACGAGCATAAGTGATATATACTCAACCCTTGTAGCAATTTGCATCTACCTATTTGTTGTTTTATTCATCTGTGTTCACATGATAAGAAAAGTATCGAAGATTAGAGAAATCATGAAAGTCATTCTTTTCTCGAAACAAGATTCAAATCTACCAGAGCATGCAAATGATATTGTTTTTTCCCCTAACAGGTATCACATGTAAATTGATTGGCCTTACGGCCAATTTCTGATTTTGGAAATGCTATAATTTGCAAAACAGCCTAATACTATAATGTCAATCAAAATTGAGAAACGAAGCGCACGATACACAGATGAAGAAAAACTAGAAATTCAGCAACAGTTTGACTACTCGTTAAGTCAATACAGTGAAGTCGATAACCTTTATAAAATCGCAAAAATCACTGCCCTATTTTTTCCCTATGCATTTTTTGCGACATCAATACCTATAATGAGACTGATACGTTCAAAAAACAAAATCTTCAAATTTTGGGTTATAGCTCCACTCATAATAATTTCCCTTTGGGTCTTCGCAAGCATATACATTTGGTACGCGTACTTTTCACTTTATGCGAAAGGCTTACAAGAGAATTTTCCTTTAGTGATATTTTTCGGATGTTCAGCTTGCCTTTACATTACAGCCATAGCTTTTAGACAATTAAGTAAATTTTTGTGGACCATCAGAGAGTTCATTTATTATAAAAACGTTGGCAGAGTTCAGCATTTCAAAGCCATATTAGCTATGCGCAGAAAGAACTCTGGATTTAAAAATCTCTTCAGCAGCTTCATGAAGAGGGGCTGATAAAACGAGGGCATGTATAATGCAATGCCTTCGGCAGATCATCCCCAGGATGATTAATCCAATGTCTGATGATTCCATCCCTTATGAATGGCCCGTAATAAAATCAAAAAAGCTTTGTGCCGTTTACAGGCGACTCACACGGGATGCATCGCCCCATTCATTCGTACAACCCTTACCAGACACTTGTCGCGTCAGCGAATGCTCCACCAGGTACTCAACCTACCCTAGGCCGTTCCTAGGCCATTCCGAACAGAATCCGAAGCCTCTATTACCCCGATAGAATCTGTCCAAGTCCAGGGAGCGCAGGGCCGGGTATACTCATCCATACCGCAGGTTCAGGGAGTTGACCGTATGGATAAGGAATTCAGCTACAACCCTCAAATTCCGTGCATTGTGCTGCACAACGGCCAAGATGTAGGCGCGCTGGTAGCCGGAAGGCTGTACAGATTCGATTCCAGCCTTACCGCCGCCAACCTCCATACAGAAGCAGGATTCCTTGTGGATAACGTCCTATTCCAGTACGGAGAGCCCATAGGCCACCTTGAAGGCAGAAGGCTCATCATTGATAGCCGTTGCGAAATCCTAGAACTGGTTGAAGCCTAACCGCCCTTCTCTAGTCCACCGGCAAGCTGACTACGTGCAGCATCGAGGGATTCCAGCAGGCTCTGTGAGTAGCTGACGGCATCAGCTAGAGCCACTTCTGCAAATCCTGTATCAACGCCTACGAATTTCTCAACAAACGCCCTGCAGTACTCCTGCCATTCCGCATCATCACCCAAGCCATAAAGCCCGAGCCAACAGGCGATGATCTGGTGTACGTGCATAGCATTCCTTGCCACCTCTCCTAGTGTCCGTAGAAAGGCTTCGCGGTCATCAGAGACTGAGAATTCACGGAAAGCTTGTAGGTGTTGGTTCAGGGTCAAGACACAGGCAGACACGTCAAAATCTAGCTGAATGCGCTCCCTAGAGTTGTACCTGTGTATGCGTCCGGGCATCACATCTTGCGTGATTAAACCGGCTGCCACTTATGCGGAAGCAGCAGCTCGATTTCACTCGCCCGCTGCGTCGGTAAACGCGTGAGAACATCCTTTAGATAGGCGTACGGGTCATGACCATTCAGCCGCGCAGACTGGATCAAACTCATGATCGCTGCCGCCCGTTTTCCGCTACGTAGCGACCCAGCGAAGAGCCAGTTTTTGCGTCCAAGAGCCCACGGCCGGATCTGGTTCTCCGCCCAGTTATTATCAATGGGGACGGCCCCATCATCGAGGTAGCGCGACAGCGCTGCCCAGCGTTTGAGACTGTAATCGAGTGCTCTGCTGATGGCCGAACCTTCGGGCACAAGATCACGCTGGGCGATCATCCAGACATGCAATCTATCCATCACCGGAGCGGCTTTTTCTTGTCGTATTCGGCACCGTAAATCCGGTTCCAGATCACGCACTTCGCTCTCGATTTCGTACAGCAACTGGATGTAGCGCAGGGCCTGCTCGGCGATCTGGCTTTTGTTGGTCGCGTGCAATTCGAAAAACTTGCGTCGGGCATGGGCCATGCAGCCGATCTCGGTCACGCCGAGTTCGAAGCTGGCCTTGTAACCGCCAAAGTCGTCGCAGACCAACTTACCTTTCCAGCCTTGCAGGAAGTTGCGAGCATGCTCACCGGCGCGGCTGGGGCTGAAGTCGTAGACGACAGCGGCTGTTTCGCAGAACTGGCTCGTGGCGTAAGCCCAAACATAAGACCGGTGGGTTTTCTTCGAACCTGGAGCAAGCATCTGTACCGGTGTTTCATCCGCGTGGATGACTTGCTGTCCCATCACTACGTCACGCAGGGCATCGACCAGGGGCTGTAATTGCACACCCGTCATTCCAACCCATTGAGCCAAAGTGGAGCGTGGAATCGCCAAGCCGGCGCGACCGAAAATCGATTCCTGGCGGTAGAGCGGCAAATGGTCAGCGAACTTCGCGATCATGACGTGGGCAAGTAAGCCTGCCGTTGGGATACCTTTGTCGATGACCTGCGCCGGTACGGGCGCTTGGATCAGCGTTTCGCAGTCATCGCAAACCCACTTGCCACGAACATGGCGTTCGACGGTGAACACGCCGGGTGTGTAGTCCAGCTTTTCGCTGACGTCTTCACCGATACGCTTGAGTGCGCAGCCACAAGGGCAGCGAGTGTTGTCCGGTTCATGATGGATCAACGTGCGTGGGAATTCCGCCGGCAATGCCGTGCGCTTGGGCTTTTGCTTTTTCTCGGTCGTCGCTGGCGCTATTTGCAAGGCTTGAAGCTCGGCCTCAATCGCCGCGATATCGGTATCGATCAGGTCATCGAGCAGACTGGCCTGCTCAGGATTCATCTGCTCGCTACGCTTGGCAAACTTCAAACGCTTGAGTTGCGCGATTTCGTGGGTCAGTTTCTCGATCACCGTTTGATCGCGGTTGATCTTCTTGCCCATGGTGTCAACTGTCTTGCCCATGGTTTCAACCGTCTTGCCCAGGGTCTCGACTTGCGACAGCAACTGCGCAGCGAATGCACGTAGCTGGTCGGGAGTCATTTGATCGAGATTGGGTGAGGACGTCATGCCGTGGATTTTACCAAAGCAGGCCACTTGCGACAGCCAGCCAAGACGCTAATTACAGTTTTTAAAGCAGCGTGATTGCACCGCCGGCTCCAACACGTTGCCAAGGTAGTCCGAGCACTAAGGCCTGAAGTTGTTCGGTATCCAACTGCATTTCGCTGCTTTGTCGAAGGCTTGGCCAGTGAAACTTGCCCTGGTTCAAGCGACGTGCGGCCAACCAAATACCAATCCCATCGTGTACCAGCACTTTCATGCGATTGGCCCGGCGATTGGCAAACAAATAAGCGCAGTGCGGCTTCGCCGCACCGAAGACCGCGATCACTCTGGCTAGCGCGGTCTCGGTACCGGCGCGCATGTCCATGGGCTCAGTGGCGAGCCAGATGGCGTCGATGCGGATCATCGCAACAGATCTCGCAGAAAGGTGGCACAGGCAGCGGCGCTTTCGGTCGGCCAGTTCACTTTCACGGTGCCGCGCGGGTGTGGGATTTCGAGGCAGATAGTCGATGACGTGGCTTGCGAATTTGCTCCGGCTAACTGCAAGGGCAGCGGAATGAAAGCAGGTTGCAGCGCCATGGCTTTCTGCGTTTGCACTCGAATCCATTTATGGACGAGGTTCGCGTTGAGGCTGTGGCTCAGCGCAACGCTGGCAATCGAGGCCCCGGGCTGGGAACACTCTTGAATGACCTGGGCCTTGAAGGATTTGGAGTAAGAACGGCGTTGTGGCTGCATGAAAGACCCGCTTATAAAGGCTAGAAATGGTGTCCACTTAAATCAGGTGGACACCATCGCCTTTGGCGTCGGGGTCAGGAAGGTGTGTTGGCCGGACGCATACGTACCTGTTGCGTATCGGTCGAGACATGTGAGGGCGCCCTGGAAGAAGTCGATCTGATCCTAACTCCAGATCTCGCAGCGAAGCCACTTAGGAATCACAGAAAGCGAAAAGCCCGCACGATTGCGGGCCTCTCTAAAAACAAACCTAACTAACAAGCAGCGGACTTTACTAAAAGATGAACAACTTGCTGCTTGCTTCTACAGTTTAACATTTTATATTGACAAAAACCCCATTAACAATTTTTTCTTTAAATTAATTAGATTTTCTTTTTTTAAATGCTATTATTTAAAAACAACAAACCTTTACTAAAATGAAAATCAGATTATTTACCTTTGCAGCTTTAGCGTTGCTTTCGAGTTTATCCCATGCAAATGACTCAACTCAAAACAAATCAGGAAAACAGAATATAGATGAACAAAACCTGATTGAGGCCACGAGACAAATTGTTGACTCAGTGGGTTTCGTTGATATGGATGCACAGTCACGTTCTTTTTTAAGCACCGACTTCAAAGGAATTCCTATTGAAGATTATGAAGACACAAACGATTACGACGCCCACAGAGACGCTTCATGATTAACCACTTATCAATTAAAGCCTCAACAGAGGCTTTAATTTTGCCAAAAGGAAAAGTATGCAAACGGCAAAATGGTATAATTAAGCTAATAAACAAACCTTTAAATCATGCAAAAATCACTAATAGCCATATCAACACTTTCTGTTTTGTTGATAGCAAACACAGCATCAGCAATTACATGGCCTGCTGAACAAACATACGAAGAATCGCTAGGCGCAGAAACATGGTCAACAGACGGGGGATGCAAGTCGGGGCAACAAATCAGTATGAGACGAGTCTTTTTTATTAATAAAGATGGTAGTAAAACCTATGTAAACAAAGGAAATGGAGTTTTTGTAAAGGGTAGTGAATCGTATGGCGACGAATTTGAAATATTGTCAAAATGCTACGAATCGACAAACACAGCAATGGAAGAAGCTAAAATATCGGAAGTTGTATCAGAAGTAGTTTCGCAAAAATGCGAAAATCCGTTAGAAACAGGGTCGATAAATAAACGTCGTGAATATACGCTATGGAGTTCAGACAGAGTAAACAGTAACTTTAAAACAGGTTTTGGTGTGATGGTTACTAGCACTTGTAAATTAGTAGAAACAAAGGTTTTTGATAATCCAGTTTGCTCAATAAAAAACCCTGAATTTCCATTCGGAACGATTTTTGGGACATGGACAAGAACGACAAAAGACGGCATAGCAGGAGAATGGAATTTAAACGGATTTTTTACAAACGTTAACAAATGCTTTAAGACAGTAACTGAAACCAAAAATCCTACATGCCCCGCTGGTTACACCGGGCAAATGACGCAATCGAGAACGTATGATTTATGGAAAACTGGTAGCACAAAAAATGATTCTGGCTTTATCACAACACAAGACACTTGTTCAAAAACTGAAAACAAACAGCTTGTACAAGAGAATTGCCCATCAGTGAACCCAAACTACCCACTTGGAACTACGAACGGGCTTTATTCAAGGACGGTGACACCAGCAGGAATTGCCAGCGATTGGAAATTAACAGTGCTTATTTCTAATGCCTGCTACTACATGAAAGACACAGTAACAAGCACAAATGAGGTTTCATGCCCAACAGGCCAATCAGGAAAAATCATAAGAGAAACGCACTTAAAATTAAAACAATACATCTCTTGGTCACAAAACGATTCTTCATACATTGTTGAAACTGAAAATAGCTGCAAAGCGTCAGGCCCCGTCACTGTTGAAGTAAAACCCGGTAGCGAAACCGTAAGCTGTGATTCGTATTATGGAACACAAGCAGGAACGTACACAGGAAACGTTACCAAGACTGGAGACAACATCACAATCTTTGACCCTATAAGCGGAGCGACAAACACAACGTTCCAAACGAAAAGCGAAGACACAACATCGTGCATAAAAGAAATCACAACGACTACGAAAGAAATCATTGAAGAAGAATGCCCAGCCGGATTTATAGGTAAAATCACAAAGTATTTAGTAAAAGCTGAAAGCACCACAGGTACTGTTTATCCATATGGAACCACGCCAATTCTTGATTCAAATACCTGCACTGCTGTTTCGGTAAGCGATGAAATAAACGCACCTAGCACTGAACATTTGCAAGATTCAGTTCTTTCAAACTTGAGTTTCACCACAACCTCTATCTCAAAAAGCGATTTGATAATCGACCAACTCAACAAAATAGACACATCGAAGCTTGAAGGCAAAGCCTATGTAATGAATATTAATGCTGACAATTTAAGTGCCGAGGCTTTCGATAAAAACAAAATAACTAATCTTGTAAAAACATTTAAAACGAAACTGGGTCAATCAGCTAACGTAAAAATATCATCAGTACCAGTGACATTGGATAAATACATTAATCAAGATGGCTTAACACAATCTAGAATTCGATTAGAAAGATTATCGCTTTCTGGCACTAGCGTTAACAATGGCACAGTCACTGTCAAATACGTTTCTCTTGCGAAATCAACACCTCAACATTTCAGCTTCACAGTAAAGGTCTTTGATTAAGATAAGCCACCAACAGAAGCCCTACGGGGCTTTTTTTGTACCTTGAAACCACCGCCATGAGCCGTCCTAACCTTACCCACCACAAAGGCACCCTCCAACCTTAGAAAGCTCTCAAATCAATCGACAGCCATCCTAAATAGGAACTCTTCAACTTTCATTGCTTACGGGCTAATTTGCAAAACCAAAATGCTATAATTCGATTAACAAACAAACCACTACAAAAATGGACAACAATCAACCAGCGACAGACAAAAAAAGTAAGCTGAATACATTATTAATGCTTATGTTAACCTTTATTGGTGTAAGTTTATTTTTACTATCTGCTTCATATTTAATTCTTCTACATAAAAGCCTTGATCGACAAGGATACTATGTTCATCAGTTCTTAAAAGAAGAACACCTAGCATCAATGTTCTACATCGCTGTTGCAGCGGGCTTTTCTTATTTTATATGGCGATGCATCAAAATCGTTATCAGAATTAAGAAAGAAAAATTCTGTCTGGACAATATTCAGGGAGCTTTTATAGTGGCGCTTTTCATATTTTTTATGACTTTTTTTATTTTCTTAAACACACAGATTAGGTTTCAGCTTTTAAAAATCCAGGATATTAACGTAATACTTGAAGATGCAACCTTGGAAAAATATGAAGCATACAGCCCGTCACGATTCCCACATTACCAATTCAAAAATGCACAGTTCAGATTCATAAGAGAACAAAGTACCAGCTTAATAGAAATACGAAAGATCAGTAATCTTTATGCCACGAACAAGCTGGTAACACCAATTGAACCGCCTTACTATGATTTGCACAATTTATCGAGAGTAGAACTAAAAGCGGGGTTATCGCCACTATTTGCATTTTACTACTTGGTTATTTTTCAATTTCTCTTGACTATATTCTTAAAGCTATGCATTTATTTACCATGTAAAGTGATAAATTATAGCATTCAACGAAAGGCTTGACACTTAATGGTGCCAGCTGCATTCCAAGTCGTTTTATCACTAATTAATGCGCGTTCAAATGTTATAATTCTTGTATTCAGCACTTATGCTGAAAAACAGGATTACATAATGGAAGAAATTAACGATGATGAGTCATTTAAGGAGCTATATGAATTTCTAGACCTAATCAAAATAAACCAAAAAAAATTGAAGAAAGCCCAAATAATAAGCTTTACCTATCAGAAAAGGCTTTCAGCAGAGGGGAAAGAATAGACGAGGTAATATTTGATTAGTTAAAAAATAAAAAAGCCTCTCACGAGGCTTTTTTTAGGTCAGTCATCAGAAGGTCATGAGCTTCACAGCATGCTCTAATGCATTTTCCCTCGCTTTGACGTGACCCTGGCTCAACAGGAAGGCCAACACGTCATCACCGCTGTAATGCTCTGCAAATGCTTGTCTAGCCACTCTCCTATCGATCACATCATCGATCACGGCATCACCAAGAAGCCGAGATTTGTACACCAGCGTTTCTCGTAAAGCCTTTAGGTAGAAAGCGGTGTCATCAGGGCTACCAGCTCCAACAGCAGGCGCTGTGAGCTTCATTCCCCTTACCTTCTGTATCTGATCCACACATTCAGTGCAGGAACGCTTTAGCGAGCGATTGCAGGTCACGAATGACCCAGTGCCATGGTGCTTGAACCCAGCAGCGTGTATAGGTGCTTCAAGGCTCTTTGGACGAGGTACGCGCAAGGTGCTGACACTCTTGTTCAGAGCCCACACGAACATCTGTGCGTTGAATGCGTACTGGTCATCGTCCTTATGCTTGCCGATCCTACACACCAGGTCGTAAAGCTTGCTATGCAGGCTACCCTTGATCGTAGTCACCATTGTTGGGGCAAAGCCAAGGCTAGCCATGTCTTTGAGCTTCAAAGACGTGACAGAGCTGATTGTGAGGTAGTGGAAGGTCTTTGACTTCGGGACAATCGTTACGTCATACCCTTCGATGTTTTTGGCACTCATCAGCTTGAAAAGCTTGTCGGTCAGCAGGTCAGCAGCAGTGAAGAACTGATCCTTCACCCCCTGCGCGTTGTAGGCTTTCAGGCAGAAAGCCGCCTTCTCTTTGGCAATCAAGGTATCTGTTGCGGGGTTGAATATGACTTGGAATTTGTCAGCTTCAAAGGATGCTAACTGATTTGATAAATGGTCGATTCTAGCTATTTTTGTTTTTGTCATTTTGTTCTCGTATTTTGTTATTTTTTATCCTTTAGGAATATAAATCATTAAATCAAAACGGAAGTCCGTCATTGCGTTTGGTTTTACCTTTGAACTGCTTATATTTCTCAAAACTCTCTTTACAGATTTGCCCGTCTACCAACAGGGACGGCCATAAATATTCATCAAAAGCACCTTCCATGTTCACTTTGCTTTCAACGTTACCCTTGCATGCAACATTTACGCTTATTTTAAATTTAGTTGTTCCGCCTTTAACCGTATTTCTTTTGGTCTCTATAAATTTCATATACCTCAATACGTTCAATGCTCGCTTTCTTGTGTTTTCGCTCACACCCAAATAGGAATCGAGGTCTGTAATAATTACTTCACACTCATTAAATCTATCCATGTTTTCTATCGCGGCCATCATTATTCGTGCAGCTACATTATCGAATGCTATTATTGCAATAAAGAATGGCATAGCTTTTACAAAAATCGGCGCGTAAACGTTTTTTTCAAGCTTATTAAATGCTATACTTTTAAAAGGGTTCTCTTTCATTTTAACCTCAACTCATTAATTAGACTGTTAGCGCAGTCTTTTTTATTCTTCTGCAAATCTATTAAAGGTTAAGGAACTTAACTTCTATCCACATCATTCCAACGTGCACCTTGTCTTGCTCAACGGCAATCATTCTCTGCTCACTTAAAATATTCATACATCTGCGAATATTTTCACCTGAACAATCCATGATTTCCATTAATACTGGCTTGTTTGTATAGACGACAAAATACCCATTCTCTGTTTTTTCCGCGAGTGTGCAGAGCTTGATTAAAAGAGAATGTGCGGCATGTCTCGCAAGGGCAACCTTGGATAAAGCATCTAGAGCTGCTTTTGAGGTAGGAAATCTAATGTAAGTCTTATTTTGAGAGTAGTTCATTTTAGTTATTAATGGTTTGTTTTAATACAATACCATTTAAAAACACCAAAACGTGTTTTAAACACCAAAAAGTGTAATAAATATTTTAATATCAGAAAACTAACCCAAAACTACAGTGCAATATTTTGTACTGTAGCTAGGTAAAAACACGTTTTGGTGGAAAATATGCCACTTACAGGTCAGTATTTTGTACTGTAGGTTATGCCTACAGTGTAGTTTTTTGTACTGTAGCTACTCTACAGGCCACGGAAATCAAGGACTGAAAATGTATAGCGCGCCTATAATATCTAGAACTCTTTAAAAACTTAAAGGCGTCAGCAAATCCAGTCATCAATTGTTGGGCATTGGATCATGCATTAGAATTGAAAATGCATTCGACAGGTCAATAACTTTTATTAATCCTTGATGATCATTCATTTTAAGAGGTTCGGGCACTCGCTGCGCGAAATTGTTCAGCACTGCAAGCCCCAAACCTTTGGATCATGCCTTTGTCGCTTAAGTATCCGCCAAGACACTTTTTAAATTAAAGCTATTCCGGCATTTCCATAAACGTACATCAAATATCAAATTTAACCTTTTCAATAGCTTCTTTCTTTGCCATAGGTGTTGGTCCATCAGAGTAACGATCAAAGGTCATAGAAAGGCTACCGCCAACGTCATGCCCTACAATCGACATAACAAGGATGTTTTTCGTATCGGCACGTTCAAGCTCCGTGACCATTGTGTGTCGAAAAGAGTGAAAGACCAAATCCTTTGGATATCCAAGAGCAATTTTAAAGGCAGAGAACTCACTGCTCATTTCTTTAGATTTTGTACCATACTTCCCGCCCCTATTCGTTTTCAGCAAATATCCGTCTTTGGATTCATCCTTTAAACGCCTAACAAGGGTTAGCAATTCTGAGTGAATTGGTACAAGCCTTTCACCAGCGTTGGTTTTGGACTGTTTAATATCTATGCAGTAAACTCCATCTACCTCAACCAAATCTTCAACCTTGATTTGGCATATTTCTTCGATTCGTGCACCTGTGTAGCATCCGAGCCTGATCAAATCAGCAAGACGTGTCTTTTCTTGGCTTATAGCATTACTGTAGAGCGCCTTGACCTGTTCCTTGGTAAATCCTTTACGAGCATCCTCTTTCCTCGCACCACGGCGTATTTTAGCCACTGCGTGATTTGCAAAAGGATTTACTGGATATTTCTGTCTGAAATCCACGTTATTGAACATGAATTTGTAAAAGGCATTGTAGGAACAGAGGTACTGCAATTTCGTTTTATCAGCACATTCAAGAGATTCCAAGAAAACACGAACCGATTCATAATCAAGCTCAAATTTCTGTTTTTCCAGAAACGACTTAAGCATATTCAAACGTTTTACGTGCCGGTCAATCGAACGCAGCGTTACCTTACGTTTCACTTCGTATTTGTGAAACTCAACGAAATTCTTCTCTGTCAGAGGATGCCTTTTGACGAATTTGGTTGGTTCTGCAATGAAGGTTTTGAGTTGTTCCTTTTCTGCATGGGTTTCTGCATACCCGTGGAATGAACCTAATTCAAGGGTATTTTCCAGCTTTTCAAGGAGTCCTTCCGATTGCTTGAAGGTTTTGCTTGGCTGGCTCTGGAATTCATTCAGCTCAGTCAAAATCGAAGCCAGCGCCGGGTGCAAATCCTCACCAAGAGCCTCTTTTTCTTCAGCCAAAAGATTCAGAAAACTATGGTGGCTGTCTATTTCCTTCACTGCCTGTACGTCTTCAAATTCTGAATCTTGAAAAGCCTTCTTCCTATCCTCTTTCCGCTCCATCAGCCTGCGCTTTATCTCGCCCAGGTTCTGGAACATTTCGTCAAATTTCACATCGACTGGCAGTGAAGCTAGGGTCTGCATTTCTTGCTCAATGACGAGCTTGCGCCGCTCCACTGCTATGCGGTTTTTGAACTCATGCAGATCCTTTGTACGAAGCACAAGGGCTTCGCTCTTACGACCCGTTTTGAGACTCTTGATGAACTCAGTTCGGTTCCCAAAAGCAGACCTAACATCCTTGGGAATCGCTACGCGGACGTACCACGTTCCATCGATGTTTTTGAGATTATCGACCGCCATAGCGCGAGCATCCTGTACAATTTTTAGCCTGAAGGCATATGGCCTTCTCATCTGCACAAACTGTAATGCCACGAACAGCTTTTTGGAAGTGGTTTTTGGAAGTAAAAATTGCTGTAAGCGCCGTATATCAAGGTTTACAGGGGGTTGCGCCATTTTTGGAGACAGTTCGATTCTCCCTCGGGGCACCATCTTAAAGAAAGACCTTGAAATTCAAGGTCTTTTTTTTCGCCTGTAGAAAAGTGGGCAGCCGGCTGATCCCTCGCTCACCGCCAATTACCACCTGAAACACGGCCCAATGTGGGAGCTGGCTTGCCTGCGATTACCATGGGTGTCTACAAAACTTCGAGACGCCGCTGGACCCTGTGGGAGGGGGCTTGCTCCCGATGGCGGCCTGACAGACGACCAGAATGCTCGATCAGGCCGAGCACCTATCCGGTATTTAGGTAACGGCCGCTTAAGGTGACCGTTATCGCAGCAATAGATATGTACACCAACAGGGCCAATCGGGAGCAAGCCCCCCCACAGGGTCCAGCGGCGCACCCGATGAAGTTGTGTAGATACCTATACTGCGATTAAGCCAGCCCACATACCGTCAAACCATCGCCTTACACACCAACAGATACCACCTCCTCCACCACCCCATTCGGCAACATCCCATTCGCCAAATCATCCACCACCGCCTTCGCCATCTCTCCCAAATAATGCGCCGCCCAGGCATACCGATCCGCGCTGTTATCCATCGCCGCATCCAACGCCAGCATTTTGGAACAATGCAGAAGCTCGGAGGCATGCTCCAGGGCGTCGCGGATGGGCACGCCGGAATTGACGCGGAATAGACGGTGGAGGTTGGGCTGTTTGCCGCAGGTGGAAAAGGTGATGACACCGAGGGTTTTGTTGAGGGGTGGGTTGATCATTGGGCACCTCCGATCTGAGCGGCGGTGTCGATTGCGGAAGTGCGAGGATACGACCTATCAGAAACGCTCATTGCTTAAGCTCCTATGTAGTGAGCTGCCACGTTCGTTTCTCATGCGAATGGGTGGCAGCTATGCGCGGGCTGAGAAACCGGGACAATAGGAACCCGGCAGACCCGAAGGTCTCCCACGCATAGCCGCCATTACACAGACATGCGGACACAAAAAAGCGCCAACAGTCTAATGGATGGTGGCGCCTATGCGCCTATTGTTTCTCGGATTCTCAAGTCCGGTCGCTGGGTTGGAAGCGACGGGAGAAAAGTAGCGCAGGAGTGGTTGGAGATGAAAGTTAGTATCTGTGGCGAGAGATTTCCGGCGGGCAGCCAAAAGGGTTGCGGGCGTTAGGAAGAAGAAAGTCTTGCTCTAATCCCGATTATTCGTTGCGCGCTGGTATCCACCCCTTGATGTTTGTCGTCTCTGTGGCAGTTGCAGGGCCACTGCTAAATCTGCTCCGACATTAGTTTGTCGGCTTCCATCTCTATGATGGGCCGCGCCTGGTGCGTTCGTGGCACTCGTCAGATAACACCCTAAAGTCCATCGCTGCCGCACAATCAGATGGCATCTTGGTGCCGGATGAAATTGGCATGTGTGATCTGCACATCATTAGCAAAACGGTGTACATGCTCGGCAACGGCACGGGTAAAGCCCGAGCAAATGACCGAGGGCAAGCGGGCCGACAGGTGCAGGGGTGGCGCTTGCTGTTTCTCTCGACCGGCGAGAAGACGTTGGCGCAGCACATGGCGGATGCCAACAAGGAGCTGAAAGCGGGCATGGAGGTGCGCATGCTTGCGGTGCCAGCGGATGCCAGCAAGGGCCTCGGCATGTTCGATGTGCTGAACGGTTTTGAGGACACCGCCGCCCTCTCCGATGCGCTCAAGGCCCGTGTCGCCAAATACTACGCCCCCCCCTCACCGCCTTCCTCCACGCGCTGTGTGCACCTGGAGAAATGCTCAGATGGTCGGTGATCGTGCGCCGCACGGTGGAGCAGTTCATCACCCAAAACCTGCCCGCCTCTGCCAGTGGACAAGCACAACGTGACGCCCTTCGCTTCGGCCTCGCAGCAGCGGCCGGAGAGCTGGCCACCGCCTTCGGCGTTACTGGCTGGCCCGATGGAACAGCCACAACCGCCGCACGGGTGTGTCTGCATGCGTGGCTGGCCGAACGCGGCGACGCCGGAAACTTCGAGGGCGATGCGATCTTGGCGCGGCTGCGCCAGGTCATCGAGCGGTTTGGAGAAAGCCGCTTTACCCGCTGGGAATCCGCCGCCGCCAAGCTCGATGAGCACGGGCCGCGCACGATTGATCGGTTGGGCTTTCGCAAGACGATGGAACACGGCATGGGTGATGCCCTGCACACCACCAACACCTATTACGTGCTGCCTGAAGCCTGGAGGGCCGAGATTTTCAAGGGCATGAACATCAGTGCGGTGAACAAGGAACTGCTGCAACGGGGCGTGCTTGAACCGGGAAGCGACGGCAAAGCGTATAGCTGATTCGCCTGCCCGGACTGGGGCCCCAGCGCTGCTATGTGGTGAAGACCGTTCCAGGAACGGATGAAAGCGAGGCCAAGGCCGCCTAACGGCATCCCCGCTGATCGAGGTAGCGCCGGCTCATTCCCGGCCTCGCCAGCCGTTCAACCATCCTTATCAACCGCAATGCCCAGTGACAATACAGATGAACACTATCCAAGCACTGAAAGACGGCCGCGACAAACTGACCCTCGAAATGGAGAGCATTCAGCGCGACTTAGGTCTTGAGATCTACCACCTGAATCAAAAAATTAACCGTCTCGAGGCGCTGGCGAACCGCGAGAGCTTGGCTGCCGACTACATCAGCGCCATGTCGACCTGGAAAGCCGACGAGATGGAACTTAACGAGAAGCGCAACAGCATCGAGACACGATTGCAGCAGGTCCGCCAGAGCGATCAGGAGGACATGGCAAAAGCTCGACAAGCTGAAACGGACGCAGCCACCGCTTATGCGCAGGCTGTCGCTTGGGGCGATGTAGAGGGGGAGAAAGCGGCCAACACCGAAGCTCAAAAGGCAGCAAAAAACCTCACGGCCGCGGTTGAGCATCACCGTCGGCAACAACTTCTCATCACCGCCTTGGAGCAGGAGCTGATGACGATTGATCAGCACATCACAGAGGCACAAAAAGAACACGCCAAGATCGAGCAGAAAGCAGCACATCTGGCGAACACGGTGCTGGAAGAACAGTGGAACGAGACCGCGAAAGCGCTGCTGGAAATCGGCGGTAAGTTGTGGGCCGCACGCAACCTGATAAATCGAGACCCGGTTGCATCGATGAAACTAGATATCCCTGAACAGGGCGAGCACTTCGGTAGTTGGACATGGCAAGAGCTTGTAGACTGTTCACATCAGCACAAGCTGGCAGATCTTCTACAAGTCTAAAAAGCATCTAACCTCGGCACAACACAAGTCTCTGCTGTGCCGAACATTGAAGCTCATACCATATAAAACCTCATAGATACACACAACAAGCTGCAAAACTGAAAGTTTAAAAAAAACCACCTGACCGCGTACAAACTCAGGTCAGTCAACTAAAGTACGGCATACGATTCAGAACAGCTTAAGAGGGGAGCACTCAGCGAGTCACCTGTATGAAAGCCGAGGTAAGCGCCAACTATAATCGATAGGCATCAAAAGTCTTAACAACCTCCACGCAAAGGCTACTTACTTCCAAACACCAACTATAGAAGAGTGAAAACCTTGAGGATAGAGGAAGAACTGCAAGGAAACCTACTTATGGGGACGGGTACCATCCACAAAGAAAGCCTCTGATAGCTCCAGAAGCCTTCAACGCCACGCTAACAGCCAATGCGACTTTCACTCTAACCATGCACACCTAAAAAAGCTGAAAGCAATAAAACCTTTTATTTAAAAACATCATACGTAGAGACTCCAAAATCGATTACAGCCTCATACCTTGAAGAAACGTCAATCCCAAAGGAATAATCCTTATTGTACTGATGAGCATTAGCATGAACCAGACCAACAGATGGCTCTGATCTATTCAATAAATATAACGCAATTATAGAAGGCCGCGGCCCCACAGAAGTTGCGACAATATTGAAGTCTTCAAGATCAACGCTGATCAACTTATGCATATTATCTCTCAGCTCAATGGGATCTGAATATGCATCGAGCTTTTCGACTTGTATTTCAGCTCCACCACTAAGCTGACTTACACATCTAGAATTATTGCCTAGCTGATCACCGCCTTGAGTGATCAGGACAATTTTTCTAGGCTCAAAAAAATCTACAAAGTGCTGAGCTCTACCCAGATCAAAGCCAGAAAACAATATTAGCGAGGTAGGGAGATCTGGATATGCAATACCACTATGCCTAAATACCATCTGGGGCTTACCAGTATCTGCCGACAACCACTCCCCATACGATTCGGGAGGATAATACACACAAGTAAACTTTAACTTATTTCGTTCTAAACTATGTAAGCACGCCCAGATAAGATAGCGAGGCATTGTTGTAATATCCAAAACAACTTCCGCCTCACTTGATACATTGGCGAGAGCATTCAGAGCCACATTCCAAATACCAACATGATCATCACTGCCAAATTCAAAATAATTATGCCCAACTCCAAGATCACTTAACTTTGATGAGAGGACAGCTTTACTACATCTAGTCACATCAGAAAAAAAAGTCAAGGGCTGAAATATTACAATATGATCCGGAATATAGCTTAGAAGTATATCTTCTATACCTGCAAGAAAGCGCGGTTCCCAGCCTAACGAGGTGATCAGAATTTTACTATTCATCAAACAACCCTCTTTGTGTATCCGATTCTGCCACCGCCGGAAATTTCCCGGTTAACATAGAGCCTAATAGAGCAGATGCTTTAATAGACGCTCTTCCATGCTGCCCATGCGGATCCAAGCCTCTAGCAGGCCAAAATAGTCTGTTAAGAGTATAGTAGTCTTCCTGACGCCCCGCATCCTTTGAAGGACCCGATCGTCTATACATAATCTGAGCCTTCCGCATTAGCCCTAAGATAGGCATCAACTGATTATCTGCTTCAGGCGTCCTTTCAGAAATCGTAAACGTAATAATCCTCGGCTCAGAGACGTGATTGAAAAGTCGATCGCGGAAATAGTCACCCAAAGCGCTAACCAAATTGAAAATCAACTTAGCTTGCTCTTTTGTGCAATCTTCAAGCTCTCGATCTAGTCCATCTCGGACACGACTCCAGAGCTTTTCACTTTCCCTCATAATCACATCAGCCTGGATTGCAGGCGAGATTTTCCGCACTGGCTCCCCAGGGCATTTGGACACAGCATCATCGTACATCCAGTAGCACGGCAACAGGAGGTTACGAACAACACCACTCGACAAATGTATTAAAGTGTCAAGACCGGAATAGATAGGACGATTTGCCTTAGGAGAGCGCTTGCGAAAATACAGCGCGCGAGCTTGCTTGTACGCATAGTCATTTACTTGTTTTCTTTCAGCGCCAGGATTTGCAGCGATATAATTATCTACAACCTCTTGCCAGCAAATCTCTAGCTCAGCCTTAAACTCAGGACTTTCTTCAAAAAACTCGTCTGGAGTAGCATTCACTCCAATATTTTTTAATCTTTTCTCTATTATGCTTCTAGCAAGCATTCCAAACTGGGAATTTTCATTCTGAAAAGGTTGTTCCAAATTTATCGCAATGTAATCATGCCCTTCGATAATACTTCCACCGGTAGACGTTTTTCTATCAAAATCCACCACCGTAGCAAGTGCAACCTTAAAGCTAAAAACCGAATGATCCCTATAACTCAACCAAGAATTCAGCATCAATCGCTGATCATCATTCAAATCTTGTGCATCATCAATCATTAAAGAGAAGTGAGTTTCCTGTAGCGCAGAAGTCGTTCTCAATGCGCCCAAAAATGGGACAATTAAGGTATAAAACGTTCTCGCAAAAGTAAAATCGCTTCTATTTTCAAATGACAAAAACTGCTCTTGCGTCTTTCTCAACTCTTTCTTTAAAGCTCTTTTAATACATTTGAATATACTGAAATCCGACGGAAGCTCGTCGTCAAAAACATAAAATAGTTCATCCCTAAGCTCTTCGAGACTTAAGGGATCGAACACTTCAACAATTTGCTCACAATGCTCTGCTATCGCTACAGCAATAGAAAGAACGAAATAGTGTTCAGAGATGGCCCTAGAGAACTTCTCATCCTCAAAAAAATCATGGTCGACCCTCCTTGCCAGCGGAGTACTGCAAGAAACATACACCCCCACATGCGACAGGTCCTTCTCTATAAGAGGAGTATCCTGTTTCTTAATTTCCAGCGGCAGGGAATAGTAAAGTAAAGTCATACTTTTACCACAACCACGATGCCCTAGCAGAAGTACATTTCGCGAGGACTTCAGAAAGCGAGAATAGTTATGATCATCTATAAACCAATCAATCAACAGGCGGTCGGGGAGGTTTTTTGCGCCATCAAAATCAAAAGGATTATCGGTCATCCCATTTCCTCACTAAGCTTCTGCAACCTAGGTACCAATATATCTACACCATATTCAGGATGAATTTTTTCGACATCTTTAGAATCAACACCCGGAATAAAAAGATCATCCAACTCTATAGGAGGACCGACAGAATCAAGAGCCTCCATGCCTTTCCAGAAATTCATTATAATAGAGGTTTTCTTAAATGCCTCCAAATCCGAACTATAATGTTTACAGTATCTGCGTTCACTATCCAGCTTATGTATCCTTGAGTATATATATCTTAACAACTCACAAAATACTTTCAAATCCTCAGAACTATTAAAGTCTACGCCCTCAATATCTATATGATACGTTAAAGCGATTCTACCACCACCCAAATCAATATTGACGGATGTAATCTCTGCATACTTGTGATGAATCAGTGAGTCTTCAGAAAACATTGCAGCCGATATCATATATGAAGAGGTTCGTTGCGGCCCCTCCGCAAGCTCATCAGCGAAGCGCAAAATCGATGCTAAATTCTGAACACGAATTTTACTGCCAAATATAAAATCATCTTTTAAATCTTTTAAAGTATCACTAGTGCCATCGGTACTTTTCCCACTATGACTGCGCCCAATATTAACCACCAGCGCCATTTCTTGCCGATTAAGCCATAGCTTATTAAATATCTCTCCATACACAGCAGCAATTTTTAAGTTATGCTTCTTCCTACCAAATATATTTCCGACATCATGGAACAATATTGACTGACATAAAATATAGAGCTCTTCGGTACTAAGTCGATCAGTCCCCCCTAAAAGCTGATAAGCATTATCAAGCACGTCACGAATATGTTCTGGACCGTGATCAGTCAGATTGGCCTCGTTCGTTCGTATCCAAGGTAGAATTTGACCAACGAGTAGCGTCCGTGCAGTTACATACCTGCCCCATAAGGCGTCGCCAGTACTTCCTTGGCTATCCAATCGTAGTTTGAGCTCATCTTCTATCTTGGATGATTCCCACATTCTTTAATTATCCAGGGTCATATTGACATGGTGATATGTTGAAAAACAGCCTGCGCAAGTAACGGGGGTACGGCATTACCTACTTGCTGCTGCTGAAAACCAATTGTTCCTTGAAATTCATAGCTATCTGGAAATGATTGAAGTCTTGCAGCTTCTCTAATGGACAACCCCCGGTGTTGCCACGGATGAATTAGCATATTCTTACGAAAATTCCCCACTACTATTGAGGGCCTGTCAGAATAAAGTCGATGATATATCCCCGTATGGCACCGTGACTTATCAGCATAGTTCAACATTAACTCGTCCGGTATATTCTCCCAGTTCCCACCCTGAGGTACATATGGATATCTAGACAAAATATGTTGCGCATTTCTTGTGATCAAGTGATTGGCGCAACTATCTAGCCCACCTCGCATCAACTCAGAAAATTCCGAGTGCGCAGGAATTCGATATGGCAATATATTAATATTTGCACCATTCTCTAATAGAGGGAGATCGCCAATCGCCTCATCAACAGTAATAAATCTATCTTGTGTTACTGCCGGCTCATCTAGAACTACTCCTTTTCTAGAGCCTATAACAAATAGCCGCTCTCTCCTCTGCGGAACGCCATACTCTGTTGCATTCAATATAAATGTAGAGGTTTTGTACTTTAGCTTTTTAAAAGACTCTTGAATATCTCTTAAAAAAACACCACCCTCAGTTTCTTTAAGACCTTTAACATTCTCAAATACGACCCACTCTGGCTCTAACGCTTTAACAAACCGCATATATTCTAAAAATAACCAGTTATTTTCATTGCTTGCCGACCTGGTTTTTTGATTTGAAGTTGAGAACCCTTGGCAAGGGGGCCCACCGAAAAGAATTAGTGGCTCACTAGTAAGCTCTGGTAAATCTGAAAGTTGAACTTTACGGATGTCTTCATTCAGAACGACCGTATCCGGATGATTCAGGCGATAGGTGGCGGCCGCATGCGGATCATTTTCTATTGCGTATTTTACGTCAATACCTGCGAGCGCTGCTCCTACCGACATGCCCCCGGCACCCGAAAATATATCTACGGCCTGCATTTATTATCTCATTCAAAAATTGATTGACAGTACCATATTTTCTTAAAACGAGCAGTCCTTTCCTGCTGGTGCTCAGCCAATTTTGAGGAGAGAACATCGGTGGCTTTCAGTACTGACGGCTAGAAAAATGGCGTCGAACGGGTGCGGAAGGACAGAGCAGGAAGGCTTGGGCGCCGCGGCTTTCGTTGCGCCAGCAATCTGGCCTTGAGGCGCCGAAGCCATAAGTCTACATACGATCACTGAGCCACGTGTAGACGGATTGGGCCCCGCCTTTCCGGTAAAGGGTTCTCACAACGTGGGGCTTCGGCCCTTATAGTCGTGGTGTTAGATACCATTTTCCCTCAACTGGCGACCTGGGTGTCGATAGATGGGCACCAGCTGGCAGGGCTTCGATCTAAATGTGGCGATTGACGTAACAACTATTGGCCTTGTAACACGCCCGTTGACAGCCCCACACAAACGTGTAAAACATGCAAAAATCTTTAAAATCATATAGTTAGTGAGTTTTGTAACACCTGTAACACCCGTTACACAACTTTTTAAAGCTCATCCCCTAGCCCCCTTATTGTCGTATCCTTCAGCGAAGAAAATCTGGCTGTGTCGGAGATAGATAATCCTGCTAGGAAACTGGCGGCTAATCTGCTGACTACGCTGTCGAAAAGCCTTTAATTGTGCATACGGAAGTACCTTGCGTCGTCAATAGATGAGCGCTGTTCACACACCATTGCACTATTGGTCATACGCTGAGGCCCTTGAGTATTCGGATAGACGTGAGGCAAATAGCCCGCAGGGCCTCGTTGGCGTGTTGGCTTCAATGGTAATTGACCGAGTTGCCTGGATGGACTGTTCAAAGCAACAGCACAAACGGGCACCTTTACCGTTTTTGTAACGATGTCTCTTTTTTCTTCAAATTCCTTACAATTTCAACGTTGAAATTTCAGTAAGTTGGCATGACTGCCGCTAACGCGATCTCGCGGGTTTCATGCCCCGTGTACTACCGAATATCTCAGGGCCCCCGCGTATCTAGCGCTATGTGCCACTATACGAACGACCAACCCGCCTCAGCTGACGCTCTGTCAAACTGAATCAGGGAAATCATCAAACAGGGATGAAAAAAGATGGAAGGATTTTGGGACCGTTGGGGAAGTCTGATTCAACGCCTTGTTGCTTCAGTAGGATCGCAGGCTTCTTTGTTAGCACTTGTACTCGTCTTCATGCCGCAGCCAGTAGACCTTTCCGGATGGCCTGGTGCTCTGGCTCTTGCAGCAGGGTTGCTGGCGTTTGCCAGCATCTGCCTTGAGTTCAGGGCTGATAAAAAGGCTCACAACAACAGGAAAACGTACGAAAAGGACGATGTCATTGGTATCAAATCCTATATGCGCAGCTGGATTGGTGATAGCGGCAGAGCAATCATTTGGACTCGCGACTTAAGCTGGGCAGACGATGACTCGACTAAAAAGCTACTCAAAGAGAAGGCGCAAGAAGGGAACTTAACTGTCTGTATGCCAAAAATGACGGAGTTAGGAGAGGTACTTAGAGCGGCCGGAGCCAACGTTTGGATCTACGGAAGACCAAGCTTTCTCGCTCCAGCATCACGCTTCACCATCGCACACTTTGGGAACGGCGGTTCTCAAGTAGCGATTGGGCGTGGTGGGCGTGGTATCCATGTGATTGAAGAAATTGACTCAAGCCATCCAGCACTTCACATGGCGATTGATCTCGCTAGCCTCGCTGAGCTGCTTCATAAAGAGAACGCCGCCCATGTTTGATGTTCTGAACTCTCAACCAAAGCCTCTGGCGGACCTGACCCAGCAATGGGATCAACTGGCGAAGGAAAGAGCGCGACAACTCAGCAGCGGGCTAGACATCAGCTTCAGTAAAGTGGTCGCTCCCACAGCGTTAAAACTTCTCCAGGGCGCAGACCTTTCAGCGTTCTTGGACATTGGCTCTGGCACTGGCCACTTCGCAACCCTTGTTTCCCCACTTGCAGGCTCCGTCATAGGGGTAGAACCGTCAGGAGCAAGCGTCGAAATTGCGATGCATCTCTGTGAGAGCCGCACCAATATCAGGTTTATTCAAGCGGCTGTGGAAGACGTGACGGTCACTCAACTCAATGGTCTAGCTAGTGCTGCCACCGCAATAATGGTGATGATGGCGGCTCCGGACTTGAGACGGTTTGCTGCAGCGGTGAATGCCCTCCTTCGCAGCAATTCAACGTTTGTAGCGGTGATTCCCCATCCGTGCTTTTGGCCTGAGTACTGGGGCTATGCAAATGCCGAGTGGTATGACTACACCAAGGAGATCTTCGTAGAAGCACCTTTCAAAGTCTCCCGTGATCAAACCTCAATACGAACAACGCACATTCACCGTCCACTCAGTCAGTATCTATCTACCTTCGCAAACCATGGCTTCAAATTGGTGGCCTTTGAAGAGCCAATACCGGAAGAGAGCGTGCAGGCGATGTATCCAGAACCTTGGCATTTCCCTAGGTTCGCCGCGTTAAAATGGATTAAGGAATAGAGGCAAACTCAAAATCATTTAATACAGCACCTTCGTTCGTGTATCCCTACATGTATCCCTAAATGTACAATACTTCTGCAAGGCACGAACTATATAGATCGCACGAGTCTCCCTCGGGGCACCATCTTAAGAAAAGACCTTGAAATTCAAGGTCTTTTTTTTCGTCTGTGAAAAAGTGACCGGCATGGCAGTAGAGGTAACGGGACCATGGAATTGACGCTTGAAGCAGTTGCACTGTTTGCCCTGAAACTGGTGCATGAGACCGAGGACGGCAGCCCGCTGCTGCGCGATGACCCGGCGATGGATGGGTATGAACGCGAGGTGTTTGGGCTGCTGGTGCGCCAGGGTGATTTGGCGCGGATTCAGTTAAAGCTTGATCAGTGCCTGACGTTAGCGCTCGACTCTCTGGGCGGCGCCCATACCGTGATGGGGCGCGAGCTGCAGCGGCTTGCGCTGGACGTGCATCAAGCAGCGACCCTGGAAGCACTCAATGCTCCGCTCCAGGCACTCAAGGATTACCTCAAAGCCATCCTGTAACGCGCACCTAGCGTCGCCCCTCCACCGCCATCCGCACCGCCAACCCCATCAACACCGACCCCATCACCCAGCGCTGCACCACCTGCCAGCCTGGCCGGGTGACGAAGAACACCGCGATGGAACTCGCCATGCAGGCAATCACCGCATTGACGCTCACGCTGATAAAAATCTGCAGGGAGCCCAACACCAGGGATTGCATCAGCACACTGGCATGACCGTTCGGATCGATGAACTGCGGCAACAGCGACAAATACATCACCGCTACTTTGGGATTGAGCAGGTTGGTGATTAGGCCCATGGTGAACAGCTTGCGCGGGCTGTCCTTGGGCAAATCCCGCACCTGGAATGGCGAACGCCCACCCGGCTTGACCGCCTGCCAGGCCAGGTACACCAGGTACAGCGCCCCGCCGAGCCGCAGCGCGTCGTAGGCGAAGGGCACTGCCATCACCAACGCAGTGATACCCAGTGCCGCGCAAACCATATACACCACAAAACCCAACGCCACCCCGCCCAGGGAAATCAACCCGGCGGTGCGGCCCTGGCAGATCGAGCGGGAGATCAGGTAGATCATGTTCGGCCCAGGCGTCAGCACCATGCCGAGTGAAATCAGGCCATAGGCAAGCAAGCTGGACATATCGGGCATTGTTTCGCTCCTGGATTTTTATTCTGCCAGCGTGAATCCTTCGCCACACTGTGATGTTTCGCTCCATGCTAGGGCGTTAGAGGCGTGGGCGTTAGATACAGATCCGCGAACAAAACCTCATACAGGGAGCGAGCTTGCCCCCTCCCACATTTTGATCGCGCTGTATCAGCTGAATACGCATGCGAGGCCGCTCACTTGGGCTGGAATGTCTCCAGGTATGCCAGGATGTTTTCAATCTTCTCCTGATCGCTGATCCCCCAGAAAATCATCCGCGTCCCACTCACCACCTTCTTCGGCGCTTCGATATAGGCGGCAAGCTTTTCCCGCGTCCACACCACCCCGGAATTCTTCATCGCATCCGAATACTGATAGTCGGTGGTAGTTCCGGCAGGCCGGCCAATGATGCCGTTAAGCTGCGGCCCGAAACCACCGCGGGCGCCTTCGCCGACGCTATGGCAGCCACCGCAGGTCTTGGCGAAGAGTTTACCGCCCGCCTCCGCGTCGCCGGCGGCGAAGGCAGGGCTGGTGGCAAGGGTCAGGACGAGGGTGAACAGGGCGTACTTCATTGAGGGCTCCACTTCGGCTATTACCGGCGATTATGCCTGTTTAAGCGGGCATGCCCCCAACCGTTCAATCAGGCGCGTCAGATAACCTCGCTCCAGTAGCAACCACGTCAAATGACCACCCATCGTTTAAAAAACATCCAATCGAACCTATAAGCGCGCGCTCCACTCCACCCTACTGAACCCCTGATGGTGGAGTAAGGATCATGGCTCAGCCATCGATTTTGGTGTTGGAAGACGACGAGATCATTCGTTCGTTGATGGTGGATGTGCTGGAGGAGTTCGGGGCGCATGTGACGTCGTTCCCTTCGGCGGATGACGGGATGATTTTCCTGGAGCGCGATGATGAGCAGGTGGACCTGATTGTCAGCGATATCCAGATGCCCGGGCTGTTGAACGGCTATGACTTGAGCAGGGTGGTGGCGCATCGTTGGCCATCTATCCAGGTGCTGTTGACATCCGGCAATACGTCCCTGGCGTCTGAGTTGGGTGGCAGGGTCAGGTTTTTACCCAAGCCATGGAGCACCGAGCGTCTGCTGGAGTGTGTGGAGTCGGCGTTGACCCAGCAGGGTGCGTCCATGCATTGATAGCGCTGCGACATCGCTCAAGCCGAACTTCCGGTCAGGCGAAGGGGTCATTAACCATGCATGGAGCGACTTCTCGGATCCGACGGTCAGCCTTTTCGCTTTGTGCGCTCAGCTGACGGCCATGAGTGTGTAGAATCGTTGCCGACTTTTACCCGTCATGGATGGCTGACAAGCCCACAGTTCGAGCTCATTGAATGCATTCACAGGCCCCTGACATTGGTGCGCCCCCGTTGCTGGAAGCCTTGCGCACAGGTACGGGCTTGCTGCACGTAGCACTGGAAAAGCGCCTGCCGTTTTTCTGTGCAAGCCTGGATGCCGATTGGTACCGACGCTTGCTTGAAGCGTATTACGGGTTTTACGCGCCGATGGAATCGACGCTCTACAACAGTGGCTTGATCCCTGATGGCTTCGACTGCGTATTGCGTGCGAAAACCCCGACACTGGTCTGTGATCTACACGCCCTTGGCCTGGATGACGTTGGGATCAACGCCCTGCCCCGCTGCACCCACCTCCCCGACCTCGACACCGCGGCGGCCTGCCTGGGCGTCCTCTATGTGCTGGAAGGCGCGACCCTCGGCGGCCAGGTGCTGCGCCGGGAAATGGCCCTGCGCCTGGACGTGGGTGCCGACAACGGCGGCGCGTTTCTCAATGTATATGGCGCCGAGACCGGTCGACGCTGGAAAGACTTTCTCGATTATCTGGGCCGTTTGCCGTTGGACGCACTCGCCAAACAGCACGCGGTGAACGCGGCCCGTTCGACATTCAGCGGCTTTGAGCAATGGCTCGACAGCCAGGAGGTACTGCTATGAAACCCGAAGATTTTGAAGAGTTGCTTGCCAACTGTGCTGACGAGCCCATCCGCTTTCCGGGGGCGATCCAGCCCCATGGGGTGCTGCTGACCTTGTCGGAGCCCGGCCTGGAAATCATTCAGGTGAGTGCCAACGTAGGCACCTTGTTTGGCCACGCGCCTGAGACCCTGTTGAACCAGCCGTTGCACACGCTGATTGGCGACGAGCATGCCCAGGCTGTGCAAACCATGGCTGCCAACAACACGTTTTTCGATGCTCCGCCCCTGCACGTCACTTTCAACGGTGCGCCATTCGAGGGCCTGCTGCATCGCCATCAGGATGTGTTGGTACTGGAATTCGAACCACGGCTCGAGAACTTCAAGCCACAGGCGCGCAATGGCCGCACCAGTGACCTGGGCAAGATGCTGCAACGCCTGCAATCGGCCAAGACCCTGCAGGCGCTTTACGCCATCAGCGTGAATGAAATCCAGGCCATGACCGGTTATGACCGGGTACTGATCTATCGCTTCGAAGAGGAAGGCCATGGCCAGGTGATTGCAGAAGCGTCGGCACCGTCCATGGAGTTGTTCAATGGGCTGTTCTTCCCCGCATCCGACATCCCCGAACAAGCTCGCGAGTTGTACCGCACCAACTGGCTACGCATCATCCCGAACGCGTCCTACGAACCGGTGCCGCTGCTGCCCAAGTTGCGGCCGGACACCGGCCAGCCCCTGGACCTGAGCTTTGCCACCCTGCGCAGTGTCTCGCCGATTCACTGCCAGTACATGCAGAACATGGGTGTGCTGTCGTCCATGAGCATCTCGCTGATGAAGGGCGACAAACTCTGGGGACTGATCAGCTGCGGCAACCGCGAACCGCTGCTGGTGCCCAACGATCTGCGTATGACCTGCCAGACCATAGGCCAAATACTGTCGTTGCAGATCAGTGCCATGGAAGCCCTGGAGCTGAGTGGTCAGCGCGAAGAGAAAATCGAAACCCTGGCGCTGCTCGATCAAGCCATGAAGTCCAACGAAGGCAATGTGTTCGACAGCCTGGCCCACCACGGCAAAAAACTGATGGACCTGACCCTGTCCGGCGGCGTGGCGATCATTGAAGACAAACAGTTGCACCGCTACGGCAACTGCCCGGAACCGGCGCAGATACGCACGTTGCACAAATGGTTGCAAGAGAGCGACGAGCCGGTGTTTTCCAGCCATCACCTGGCCTCGGTGTACCCGCCTGCCGCCGAGTACCAAACCGTCGCCAGCGGCGTACTCGCCATGAGCCTGCCCAAGCCTGTGGATAACGGTGTGCTGTGGTTTCGACCGGAGGTGAAAGAGAACATCAACTGGAGTGGCGATCCGAAAAAGCCGTTGAACCTGGAAACTTCCGACGCTGGCCTGCGCCTTCGCCCGCGCACGTCGTTTGAAATATGGAAGGTGGAAATGGCCGGCATCTCCACCAAGTGGAGCCATGGCGACCTGTTTGCCGCCAACGACCTGCGCCGCTCGGCCTTGGAAAACGACCTGGCTCGCCAAGTGCTGCGCGAACAGCAGGCAGTGCGCGCCCGTGATGAATTGGTCGCGGTGGTTTCCCACGACCTGCGTAACCCGATGACCGTCATCTCGATGCTCTGCGGCATGATGCAAAAAGCCTTCAGTTCCGAGGGCCCACACACCTCACGGCGGATTTCATCGGCCATCGACACCATGCAGCAGGCCGCCGGACGTATGAATGTGCTGCTGGAGGACTTGCTCGACACCTCGAAAATCGAGGCCGGGCGCTATGTGGTCAAGCCGGTGGCACTGGATGTCAGCCAGATTTTTGAAGAGGCGTATTCACTGCTTGCACCACTGGCCACGGAAAAAGCTATCGACCTGTCGTTCAATGCCGAGCCTGGCCTGCAGATCAATGCCGACCCGGAACGTTTGTTCCAGGTACTGTCGAACCTGATCGGCAACGCAATCAAGTTCACACCGCGCCAGGGCAACATCGGTATCAGCGCCATGAGCAACGGCGAAGAGATCGTATTCTCTGTGCGTGACTCCGGTGAGGGCATTGCCCCTGAGCAACTGCCCCATGTGTTTGAACGCTACTGGACCCAGACAGAGAACAACCCTACCGGCAGCGGGTTGGGACTGTATATCACCCAAGGCATTGTCCAGGCCCACGGCGGGCGGATTGAAGCCCAAAGTGAGTTGGGCCGTGGCAGTGAGTTCAGGTTTACGGTGCCTAAGCCCGCCTGAAACGCGCCCAAACATTTAATTACCTGAGGCCGGGAACGACGAACCCGGCTTATGCCACTGATTAAGTGCGCACTCAAAGGGAGCATTGATGCGGGAACAATCCTCCAATTGAGCAAAGGGTTTATCATGATTATCGGTCAGCCGTTCCACGCCTATAACATCAACCAATCCACGGAGGTCCAGCAGGACCATCAAGCGCCCCTAAATCCTGCGGATAACCCGTCGACAACTGAAAGCAATCAATCAGAGACCGTGACGACGGGGAAATCTTCTCACTCATCCCTGGATTCCCTCGGACAGGGCCGGCTGCTTTGACCCTACCCACAGCACCAGGCCTGTAGCACGCCTGGTCGCCCCCAAGGAGTGCAGCGCCGGTGCTGCACTCTGTTGACAAAACACCGACATCCGCCGCGCTACCCTTTCACGTCCTAGACTTCGTGTGAGCCACCACCTCAATGCTTCAACCCGACACTCTGCCCGCAGTCATTGCAGGACCGCTGTTAAGGCGGCTGGAACCGCAGCGCCTGGTTATTTGGTTGGTGGGCAGTCGTGTCCTGCCGTTGTACTTGGAACTGCGTTTACCCCACGGCGAGACGTTGGATATCCCTTTAGATACCACGTGCTGCCAAGTCGTGCCCGTCGGGCGCCATGCCTTCATCCACCTGATCGATGTAGCGCTGGACCATGCCCTGCCCCTGGATGTGGTCATCGGCTACGACCTGTTGATCGACGGCGTAGGCATCGCCGACTGGGCATCACATTTGCTGTACGCCGAAACGACGATGCCGAACTTCGTGCTGCACAGCCGCATCCACCAGTTGGTACACGGCTCCTGCCGTAAGCCCCACCACCGTGCCGACGAAGGCTTGTTGTGCGTTGATCGCCTGCTGGCAGATGCCCGCACACCGACCGAACGCCCGGCCCTGCTGATGATGAGCGGCGACCAGGTCTACGCCGACGATGTCGCAGGCCCCATGCTACGGGCAATTCATGCGCTGATCGCGCGCCTGGGGCTGTTCGACGAATACCTGGAAGGTGCCGTGGTGACCGACAGCGCCACCCTCTACGACCATCGCGCCAGTTACTACCACCGAGCGGATTTGCTCCCTGCGCTGGACAGTAACGAGACCTTGCGCGAACGCTTTTTCGGCGGTGTGAGAAAACCTATCTTCACCAGCAGCACCGCGGACAACCACCTGGTGACCTTTGCCGAAGTGATCGCCATGTATCTGCTGGCCTGGTCACCCACGCCGTGGACGCTGATCACGCCACAACCGCCGCAACTGAGCCCCGAAGAACAACAGCGTTATGCCCGCGAGCAGGCGCAGATTGACCTGTTCCGCAGCGGTCTGCCTGGAGTCGCTCGAGTGTTCGCCCGCCTGTCGACGCTGATGATCTTCGACGATCACGACATTACCGACGACTGGAACCTCAGCGCCCAATGGGAAGAAACCGCCTACGGCCACCCCTTCTCCAAACGCATTATCGGCAATGCGTTGCTGGCGTACCTGTTATGCCAAGGCTGGGGCAACCAGCCCGAAGTGTTTGGTGAACTGCTGAGCCAAACCCAGGCCATGGCCGGCCAGGCACGCGACAATCATCTCGACGCCGTCGCGCAAGATGACCTGCTGGAAGCGCTGTTGAAATTCCAGCACTGGCACTACGTATTGCCTACCACGCCCGCCCTGGTGGTTTTGGACACCCGCACCCGACGCTGGCGCAGCGAGTTCACCCTCAAGCAACCCTCCGGCCTGCTGGACTGGGAAGCCTTGAGCGAACTGCAACAGGAACTGCTCGACCACCCGTCGGCCATCATCGTCTCGCCCGCGCCGATTTTTGGCGTAAAGCTGATCGAGACCGTACAGAAAATCTTCAGCTGGTGCGGCTTCCCCTTGCTGGTAGACGCTGAAAACTGGATGGCCCATCGCGGCGCCGCCCAGGTGATATTGAATATCTTCCGCCACTCGCGCACCCCGGGTAACTACGTGATCCTCTCCGGCGACGTGCATTACTCGTTCGTCTACCAAGTGCTGATCCGCCATCGCAACGGTGGCCCGAAGATCTGGCAAATCACCAGCAGCGGTATCAAGAACGAGTTCCCGCCACGCTTGCTGGAATGGTTCGACCGCCTCAATCGCTGGCTCTACTCCCCACGTTCACCGCTCAACTGGTTTACCCGTCGTCGCACCATGCAGGTGGTACCGCATATTCCGGAGCATGCCGAGGCGGGGGAGCGTTTGTGGAATTCGGCGGGCATTGGCCAGGTGTTTTTCAATGAGCACGGCCAGCCAGAGGCTATTTACCAGCACAACGCCAATGGGAAGCCCCGGACAAAAATGGCGACCCCCGAACAATAGCCTATTGCCACTAGCCAAAAGCAGCACACCCGCCCTATTCAAAGCGCGCAAGCTGCGATGTACAGTAGCGCCAGCCACGGAGTATCGGCGACAACAATGACTGGCCTTAAGCCAGCCCCCGCAGGAAGCGCGCTGATGGACGATACATCCGGCAACGAACCACTACGCAATGACATAACCGACCTCAACGTCGACCTGTTACACGCCATCATGGAACTGGTCAGTGACGGAGTCTGGGACTGGAACGCCAATACCGGTTTCGTCTACCGCAACCCCGGCTGGTACGAAATGCTTGGCTACTCCCGCCACTCCCTGGAAAATAGCGTGTTCACCTGGGAGAACGTGATCCACCCCGAGGATTACCCCCGCGTGATGGCGATGTTTGACGACTACATCAGCCAGCGCTCGCCCCATTACCGGGCTGAATACCGCTGTCGAAAAGAAGATGGCACCTATCTCTGGATCGAGGACTGCGGTTATATCATTGCACGTAACCCCGACCACTCCGTTGCCCGCATGGTGGGCGCGCACCGCAATATCCATACGCGCAAATGCTCCATCGAACAGTTGCAAAGGCGCAATAAATCCCTTGAGGCACTGGTGGCCGAACGTACCCTGGAGCTGTCGCGGGTCAATCAGCAACTGCAATTGCAGCTGGACGAAAACCGCTCCCTGGCCGAACGGGATGCGCTGACGCGCATCGCCAACCGTTATCGCCTGGAAAAAGTCCTGCTGGAAGAATGCGACCGCGCCGAGCGCTTCCGCTTGCCCCTGGCGCTGGTGGCGATGGATATCGATGATTTCAAGCCGATCAATGACCGCCACGGCCACGGCGTCGGCGACCAGACGCTGATACAGGTGGTCGAAAGCCTGGAAACCTGCATACGCACCAGCGACTTGCTGGCCCGGTGGGGGGGCGATGAGTTTATGATCGTGCTGCCCAAAAGCACCCTGGAGATGGCCAAGGAACTGGCCGAAAGGATTCGCCATACAGTCAAGCTAGCGCCCACCGTAGGCGGCTTCAACGTCACCCTGAGCCTGGGTGTGGTGGAGCGGCGCATGGGTGAGTCGCCGGCCGCCCTTATGGCGCGGGCCGATCAAGCGCTGTATCGGTCAAAGGCGGCGGGCAAGGACGGGGTTTCGGAATAATGCAGGCAACCGCTCCTTCCGATTTGGAATGACCCGGCGACTTTATTTCGTTTGCGGCAAGACCAGGCGCGCGGCTTAGATAAACACGCCTGCCCTTGCCGAGTCCCGTATTCATGAGCCACGCCACTATCAGCCAATCAATTTCCATCGTTCACCCCATCAGCCTCTGCCACGGTAAAAACGCCGAAGTCTGGGATACGGCGGGCAAGCGCTATATCGATTTTGTCGGCGGCATCGGCGTACTCAACCTGGGCCATTGCCACCCAGCTGTGGTTACGGCGATTCGTGAGCAAGCGGCCAAGCTCACTCACTACGCGTTCAACGCCGCACCACATACGCCCTACATCGAGCTGATGGAACGCCTGACTGCGTTTATTCCGGTGGGCTACCCGGTCAGCGGCATGCTCACCAACAGCGGCGCGGAGGCCGCGGAAAACGCCTTGAAGATCGTGCGTGGCGCCACCGGGCGCACGGCGGTGATTGCCTTTGACGGTGCTTTCCACGGCCGCACACTGGCGACCCTCAACCTCAATGGCAAGGTGGCGCCCTACAAGCAGAAAGTCGGCGTACTGCCCGGCCCGGTGTACCACCTGCCCTACCCCAGTGCCGACAACGGCGTGACCGGTGCCGAAGCACTGAAGGCCATGGAGCGCCTGTTCAGTGTGGAAATCGACGTAAACGATGTGGCCTGTTTCATTATCGAGCCGGTGCAGGGTGAAGGCGGCTTCCTCGCCCTGGATATCGAGTTCGCCCAGGCCTTACGCCGGTTCTGCGACGAGCATGGCATCCTGCTGATCATCGATGAAATCCAGTCAGGGTTTGGCCGCACCGGCCAGCGTTTTGCCTTCTCGCGCCTGGGCATCGAACCGGACCTGTTACTGCTCGGCAAAAGCATTGCCGGCGGCGTGCCGCTGGGCGCGGTGGTCGGGCGCAAAGCGCTGATGGACAACCTGCCCAAAGGTGGCCTGGGTGGCACGTACTCCGGCAACCCCATCGCCTGTGCGGCAGCGCTGGCCACTCTTGAGGTGATGACCGATGAGCATCTGCAGGCATGGGGATCACAACAGGAAGCGGCGATTGTCAGCCGCTATAACACCTGGCGTTCGCGACAACTGTCGCCCTACCTGGGCCGCCTCACCGGCGTTGGGGCCATGCGCGGCATTGAGCTGGCCCATGCCGACGGCACGCCCGCGCCCCAGCAACTGACCCAATTGCTGCGCCTGGCGCGGGAGGCCGGCTTGCTGCTGATGCCCAGCGGCAAGTCGCGGCACATCGTGCGCCTGCTGGCACCATTGACCACCGAGCCGGCGGTGCTGGAGGAAGGCTTGGATATTCTCCAGGCCTGTCTCGCACAACTGGATGAATAGCACGCATGCCAAGGCAGGGCCTGGATGGTGGTACAGGCATTGATGCGCCGCTATCGGCACTGAAAGTATTCACCCGCCCGAACCTGCCTTGACCTGATCCCTCTCCCCGCCGAAAATGCCCGACGTTTTTTTGTCTCCCCGCTTACTACGCAGTGAAATTTTAATGTCCGATTCCTACACCGCAGAATCCGCCGAAGAATCCGTAGCCGCCTTGCGATCCAAAGCCGAATACGAAAACGCCATCAATCTTTCACAGCATGTGCCAGCGGCCAAGATCATCAGCGAGATGGTGCTGGACGCGTTTCACACCTCCAAGGAAAGCGACCAGATCCGCGAGTTGCGCGTTGCCATCCGCCAGGCCCACGACGCCTTCGACGATGACAAAGCCTATGACCTGATGGGCCAGCTCAAGCAATTGAAAGACGCCGAAGCCGCCGATAACGCCGCCCTGGAAAACCTGAGCAGCCAGTTCTCCATCAGCCGTATCCTGTCCTGCTTCAAGGACGACCCAGAGTTCCAGGAACTGGTGTACGGCCTGGCCCTCAAGGTACTGAACCAGTCGCACCAGGCCATCAGCAACCCGAGCGCCGGCAAGGGCAAGGCCGCGCGCGCCAAGAAAGACACCGAAGTGTTTGTGATCAGCAAAGATGGCATCAGCGTCACCCTGCCGCTGCGCACGCCGCGCTCCAAGCTCAATGTGGACCGCGAAGCACTGGAGTTCCTCGGCTTTACCTTCGTGGGCGAAGGCAGCGAGGCGGAATTGGCGAGTGAAACCTTCATCGACAACAGCGGCGCGCAGCAGCCGGTCACGCGCAAGAGCATCATCACCGCACTGCAACAGCAAAGCGCCTTTGACGGCTATACCATCGCCGCCCAGTAACACGATGTGCAGCACACATCGAGCAAGCGCCGAAGGTCGTCGGGCAGCATCGGTCGGGTTTTATCGGGGAAGACATTTCGTCGCACAGCTGTCGTCCTTGATCATTCAACCCGCACGAAAACGAAGCGTGCCCGGCAGGCCTGTCCAGGCTTGGTGTAACAGCCCTGGTGCCTAGGCCCGGGCCAGCTGCGCCGCGAAGACCTGGCGAAAGCGTTCCATTTCCTGCTGGTTACCCACCGTCACCCGCACCCATTGCGGCCAGTTCTGCCACACCCGCCCGACCAGTACATTCTGGGCTGCCAGCCGCTCGACCACCTGTTCTGCCGGTTGCTTCACGTCAATCATGAAGCAATTGCTCTGGGAGGCCGTGCAGGCAAAACCCCGGCCCTTGAACCAAGCGATCGTCTCATCGCGCAACCTGGCATTGAGCGCTTTGCGTTGGCCCACCAGTTGGGCTTCTTCCAGGCTGGCAGTCGCACCCAACAAGCTGGCGCCAGCCGGGACGTTGTCGCCGCCGAACACGGCCAGCCGCTCCAGCAGTGCCGGATGGCCGATTGCCAGGCCCAGGCGTGCACCGGCCATACCATAGATTTTCGAGAACGTGCGCAGCACCAGCAGGTCATCGTGGTCGTTGGTCCAACTCACGCAGCTGGGGGCGTCGCAGAAATCGATGTAGGCTTCGTCTACCACCAGCACACTGCCCTTGGGTTTGTTCACCAGGGCTTGGCGGATAGCTTCAGTCGGGGTCAGGGTGCCGGTCGGGTTGTTGGGATTGCACAGGTACAGCATGCCGGCTTGTGGGTCGGCCTTGAGCATGGCCTGCACATCATGGGCATGCTGCGTGTCGAGGTCCACTTCATGCACAGGCGCTTTGTTTGACTCGGCCGCCTGTCGCGGGACTTCGTAGGACGGTGTGGCCATCACCAGGCCGCGGTTTTGACTGGTGAACGCCAGCACCGCATAACGCAGGGCCGCCATCGAGCCGGCAAATACTGCGACGTTTTCTTCAGCGATCCCCTGTTGCCGGGCAAACAGCTCGGCCAGTGCGTACATGTGCGGGTAAGGATAACGTCCGGACATTGCAATCGCCCGCTGCATCGCCGCACGGGCTGCGTCTGAAGGGCCGTAAGGGCTTTCGTTGTAGTTGAGCAGCACCTTGTCAGAGGTCGTCGGCGTCGGGCTGGCGAGCGCCCAATCCAGATGCCCCAGCACGGGCAAGGCGGCTCCCAGGGCGAGAAGCGACCGACGACTGACACTGACCATAATTACTACTCCTTGTAGAGGGCGAGGGATCGCACGAGGTCATACACAAGAGTATGACGAGATAACCGTTGCTTGATTTAGCGTCACCTCGTATCCGTACATTCAGCACTTTATTGTTATGCCGGGCCCATGCAACACTTCCATTGCCGCGAACCTGAAAGGACAGGTTCTGCCGGACATGGAATGACGACTAAATGGAAGTGGTGAGCACTTGATACACAGACGGGAAAAAACCGAGCACTTGAAAAGCAACATCAAGTACTTGATCAAGAGCCGTGGCGAAACCCAGCTTTCGTTAAGCAATGCCGCCGGGCTGACCAGGACCACCATCTACAACATCCTGGGAGGCAAGGTCCTCAACGTACAGCAGTCGACCATTCGCAAGATCTCTGACTTCTTCGGCGTCTCGTATGAGGAAATCGAGACCATCAATTTTGAAGCCAAGGAAATCATCGAGAACAATGTCTCGCCGCTGGGCAATATGAACCCGGCAGCGGTGCCTGTGCTCAAGGAAAGCCTGCTCATGCAGGACCTGGGCAAGCGCGTGGGCGAATTGGCCACGCTTTACCCGCTGACCTACTACTTCGGCACGTCCTGCAACTTGATCGGCGTGCGCCTGGAACATGCGATTCCCGGCATCAATGAGGTGGGCGACTTGTTGATCGTACAGAAAGGTTCATCGAGCGACGATAAAGAGAAACTGGTATACGACCGCGCGACCAAAAAGCTGTTTATCACCCTGGAGCCCTGTGCCAATTCAGACCGTTTATGTGTCATCGGCGATATTCTTGAGGAACGCTTCAATGACCACATATGAAGGGGCTGTTGAAAACAGCAGGTACAAATTGCTGGGCTTTGAAAATGACAAGCGCCTGGCGGTGATCATGGTGCTTGCCACGGGCAAAGTCATCAAGATCAAACTGAGTGAAGTGCTCAACAGCGAGATCATGGATGACTTCAATAGAATGGAAGTCAAGAACGTCTACAAGAAGTTCTATGCCCAGGGCGGCACACTCACCGCCTACGATATAAACGATCGCAATGAAAACTCGTGGATGATCTACATCATCCTGAACTTGCTGCTGTTCACGTTTTATATCTTCACCAGCATTGCCGCGACCAAGCCGATCTACCTGGAGTCCATGGGCATCATCGTAACGCCGGGCACGTTCCTGTACCCGCTGACCTTTCTGATCGTGGACCTGCTGAACGAGAATTTCGGCTTGCGCCTGGCGCGACGGGCCATTCTGTTTGCGTTTGCCAGCAACGCGATGATCATCATCCTGCTATATGGCTCGACCTTCCTGCCGGGGCTGCCGGGCTGGAAACTGGACGGGCCGTATACCGACGTGATCCTGCAAGTGTCGTCGGTGCTGGTGGCCTCTTCGGTGTCGTTCCTGGTGTCGGAGAATATAAACTCCTACCTGCTGTGCAAGATCAAGGAGCTGACCAACTCCAAATACCTGTACCTGCGGATTTTCCTCAGTACATTCTTTGCGGTCATTATCGACAGCTTCCTGTTTTGCTTCATTGCCTTCTACGGCGCCATGGAGACCCGCGACATCCTGGGCATGATCTATGTACAGATCGCGATCAAAGTCGGCTTTGCGTTCTTCAATATCCTGCCTGCGTATGGGGCGCGCTCGTTGTTCAAGCGCTACCTGACCAGCAGCACAGCATGAGCATTTGAGCTGACAGATACCTGGGTGGTAGGGGGCTTGCCCCCCTACCACATTTTGCTCCATGCATCAGGTGGATCACACCAGTTGCAATTTGTGCTTCAGGCTCTGCATGACATCCGCCTTGTTCTGCAGATACTCATTCAAGCCCCGCGCACGCAGGTTGCACGCATCGCAATTGCCGCAGCCTGTGCCGATGATGCCGTTGTAGCAAGTCAGCGTCTGCTCGCGCACCAGCTCCAGCTGGTCGTGGTAATCGGCCAGCGCCCAGGTCTCGGCCTTGTTCAGCCACATCAGCGGGGTATCGAGGCGCAGGTTGTATTCCATGCCCAGTTCAAGGGCCTTGTTCAGCGCTTTGACGAACTCATCCCGGCAATCGGGGTAGCCCGAGAAGTCGGTTTCGCACACGCCGGTAATGACGGCCTCGGCCTTCACCTGGTAGGCGTAGATCGACGCCAGGGTCAGGAACAGGATATTGCGACCCGGCACAAAAGTGCTTGGCAGGCTTTCGCCCGAGCTGTTCACGGTCGGCACGGGAATGTTGTCACGGGTCAGGCTGCTGATGGCCAGCTCGTTGAGCAAGGACACATCCATCACTTTGTGGACCGTGGCTCCCAGCTGCTTGGCAAGCTTGCGGGCCACTTCGATTTCCGCCACATGGCGCTGGCCATAATCAAAGGTAATGCAGTGCACTTCGTCATACAGCGGCAGTGCCTGGATCAGGCAGGTCGTCGAATCCTGCCCGCCGCTGAATACCATAACGGCTTTTTTACTCATTGCTTTGCTTCCTGCACTCGTAGAATTGGGGAGTAGTTTAAAGGGCATGTCATAAAAAACCCCGCGCTTCTTGCGAAGGCGGGGCTTTTTATTGCTTACACCACTCAGTGGGCGTAGGTCAGCAACAGCTCTTTCGGCACTTGGAAATCCAGGGACATCATCACGCTGAGCGCGGTGATGGTGAAGATCGAGAACACGAACAGCTTGCGCGCCCAGACGGTGTCATCCACCGCCTTGTAGCCGGTCCAGGCCATGTACAACCAGTACATGCCCATGGCGGCGGCCACGGCCAGGTAGCTCATGCCGGCGTAGCCACTGAAGGTCAACATCAAGGTCGCCACGAGGAAGGCCAGGATGTAGAGCAGGATGTGTTTCTTGGCCACCTGGATGCCACGCTTGACCGGCAATACCGGAATCGACGCAGCCAGGTAGTCATTGAAGCGGAAAATCGCGATGGCGTAGGAATGCGGCATCTGCCACAGGCTGAACATCACCAGCAGCACCAGCGCGGCCATGTCGAAGCTATTGGTTACAGCCACATAACCAATCACCGGCGGCATCGCACCCGACAGGCTGCCCACCAGCGTACCGTGTACCGACTTACGCTTGAGGTACAGGCTGTAGAGGCCGACGTAGATGACAAAACCGATCACGGCAAACAGCGCCGCCAACGGGTTGGCCACCTTGTACAACAGCACCACACCGGCAACACCCAGGACGGTCGCAAAGATCAGTGCCAGTTTCAGGGAGATAAGCCCCTGCACCAGCACGCGATTCTTGGTGCGCTCCATCTTGATATCGATGTCACGGTCGATGCAGTTGTTGAACACGCAACCGGAAGCAACCACCAGGGACGTACCGATCATTGCAGCCAGGAAGATGGCCAGATCGACATGTCCCTTGGAGGCCAGGAAGAAACCGCCCGCCACAGAAAGCACGTTACCGAAAATGATCCCCGGTTTGGTGATTTGGATAAAGTGCTTAAGCGACATCGGGTCTTACCTCACTTCGCCATCATGAACGTATGGATGCTGAACATGATCCATATCGACAGGCCAACCAGCAGCACGATTACGATCCCTGCAAACACGAACGCAACCACGTTGTCGCGCTGTTCTTTGGAACGATCCAGGTGCAGGAAGTACACCAGGTGAACCAGCACCTGAATCACCGCGAATGCCAGCACGATCATCAAGGTGATCGACTTCGGCAGGGTCGGGTACATCACCAGACCAAACGGGATGATCGTCAGGATTACCGACAGGATGAAGCCGATAGCGTAGGACTTAACGCTGCCGTGGCTCGCATCATGGCTGTCATGGTCATGGGAGTGTGCATTAGCCATTACAGAGTCCCCATCAGGTAAACAACGGTGAAGACGCAGATCCAGACCACGTCCAGGAAGTGCCAGAACAGGCTCAGGCAAGTCAGGCGAGTCTTGTTGGTGTTGGTCAGGCCGTGCTTATTGACCTGATACATCATCACCGCCATCCACAGCAGGCCGGCCGTTACGTGCAGACCGTGGGTGCCGACCAGCGTGAAGAACGCCGACAGGAAGCCGGAACGGTGCGGGCCGTAGCCTTCGGAGATCAGCAGGTGGAACTCGTTGATCTCCATGCCGATGAAGCCCAGGCCAAACAGGAAGGTCAGTGCCAACCAGCTCAGTACGCCCTTCTTGTTGCCCTTGTAGAAGGCCAACATGGCGAAGCCGTAGGTGATCGAACTGAACAACAGCAAGGCGGTTTCGCCGAGCACGTAAGGCAGTTCGAAGATGTCGTGGCCCGACGGGCCACCCGCTACGTTGTTTACCAGTACCGCGTACACCGCGAAGATCGACGCAAACAAGATGCAGTCGGTCATCAGGTAGAGCCAGAAACCGAAGACGGTCATTGGCCCCGAGTCGTGGTGATGGTCATCGTGCCCATGGTCATCGACATGGGCGTGTCCAGCATTGGTCACTAAGTTCGACATGGTTTAAGCCTGTTCCAACGAGGTTTCTACACGGTTGGCCGGAATCTTCTTCTCGGCTACCAGGCGAGCGTGCTGCTCGGCTTCGATGCGTTCGATCGTTTCGACCGGCACCATGTAGCCTTGATCATCACGGGCAGCGTGAATGATGAAGTAACCGATAGTGCCCACCAGGCTCGCGATTGCCAGCCACCAGATGTGCCAGATCATCGCGAAACCGAACACGGTCAACAGCGCGCCCATCACCACACCAGTGGCGGTGTTGCTTGGCATGTGGATCGGTTCGTAGTGCTTGGGCTTCTGGTACGCAGTACCGTCTTCCTTGGCTTCGGTGAACGCATCGATGGTGTTCGCAGTCGGGATCACGGCGAAGTTGTAGAACGGTGGTGGCGACGAGGTCGACCATTCCAGGGTGTGGCCATTCCATGGGTCGCCGGATTCGCAAGCGTTCTGCTTACGGTCACGGACGCTCACGTACAGCTGGATCAACTGGCAGGCGATACCCACGGCGATCATCACCGCACCGAACATGGCAACGTACAGGTACGGTACCCACTCAGGGTTGGTGGTGGCGTTCAGACGACGGGTCATGCCCATGAAGCCCAGTGCATAGAGCGGCATGAACGCGACGAAGAAGCCCGAGATCCAGAACCAGAATGCAGCCTTGCCCCAGCCTTCGTGCAGCTTGAAGCCGAACGCTTTCGGGAAGTAGAAGCTGAAGCCAGCGATGTAGCCGAATACCGCACCACCGATGATCACGTTGTGGAAGTGCGCGATCACGAACAGGCTGTTGTGCAGGACGAAGTCAGCACCCGGGATGGCCAGCAGTACGCCGGTCATGCCGCCGATGGCGAAGGTCACCATGAAGCCCAGGGTCCACAGGACCTGGCTGGTCATGCGCAGACGACCGTGATAGATGGTGAACAGCCAGTTGAATAGCTTCACCCCCGTCGGGATGGAAATCAGCATCGTCGCCAGGCCGAAGAAGGCGTTGACGCTGGCCCCCGAGCCCATGGTGAAGAAGTGGTGCAACCAGACCATGAAGCCCAGTACGGAGATTGCGCCCGATGCGTAGACCATCGAGTGGTGACCGAACAGGCGCTTGCCGGTAAAGGTCGAGATCACTTCGGAGAAGATACCGAACGCTGGCAGGATCAGGATGTACACCTCAGGGTGACCCCATGCCCAGAACAGGTTCACGTACATCATTGGATTGCCACCAAGTTCATTGGTGAAAATGTGGAAATCCAGGTAACGGTCAAGCGACAGCAGCGCCATGGTAGCGGCCAGGATCGGGAACGAGGCCACGATCAGTACGTTTGCCCAGGTGCAGGTCCAGGTGAAGATCGGCATGTCCATCAGTTTCATGCCAGGGGCGCGCATTTTCAGGACGGTGGCCAGGAAGTTGACCCCCGTCAATGTCGTCCCTAGTCCTGATAACTGTAGCGCCCAGATGTAGTAGTCCACACCAACGCCCGGACTGTATTGCAAGCCCGACAATGGCGGATACGCAACCCAACCGGTCTTGGCGAATTCGCCGACGCCCAGGGACACGTTGATCAGCACCACGCCGGACACCAGCAGCCAGAAGCTCAGGGAGTTCAGGAACGGGTAGGCAACGTCACGCGCACCGATCTGCAGCGGCAATGCCAGGTTCATCAAGCCGGTGAAGAAAGGCATCGCCATGAAGATGATCATGATCACACCGTGGGCGGTGAAGATCTGGTCATAGTGTTCAGGTGGCAGGTAGCCAGGCGACCCCTCGGTGGCCATTGCCAACTGGGTACGCATCATGATGGCGTCGGCAAAACCACGCAGCAGCATGACCATGGCAACGATGACGTACATGACGCCGATTTTCTTGTGGTCGACCGAGGTCAGCCATTCGGTCCACAGGTAGGACCATTTCTTGAAATAGGTGATACCCGCAACCAGTGCCAGACCACCCAGCGCGATCATGGCGATAGTCACCATTACGATCGGCTCGTGGAATGGGACCGCGTCCCAACTTAATTTACCAAACATCGTTTACTCCTCTGCCCCAGCAGTTGAATGCGCGCCTGTATCAGAACCTTCAACCGCGGCCACTTCTTTCTTCTCGTGCTTGACCGGCTTGCCTGGCTTCATACCTTCGTACTTGTCGACGATTTTCTGAAACAGGTTCGGCTCATACGTGGAGTACAGGGCGACTGGGTTGTTCTGGCTTGGTTTGGTCAGGGCGTCGTATTCAGCTTGATCAAGCTGTTTAGGTGCGGCCTTGACTTCGGCTACCCAGGCGTTGAAATCGTCCTGGCTCGTCGAGATCGCTTTGAATTTCATGCCGGTGAAGCCAGCGCCGCTGTAGTTCGCGGAGATGCCTTCCATTTCAGCTTTTTCGTTGGCGATCAGGTGCAGGCGGGTCTGCATGCCTGCCATCGCGTAGATCTGGCCGCCCAGGGCTGGGATGAAGAACGAGTTCATCACGGCGTCGGAGGTGATCCGGAAGTTAAGCGGGGTGTTCTCCGGGAAACGGATCTCGTTGACCGTGGCGATACCCAGGTCCGGATAGATGAACAGCCACTTCCAGTCCAGCGCGACCACTTCGATGTTGATCGGCTTGACGTCGGATTCAAGCGGACGGTACGGGTCCAGCTCATGGGTCGACTTATAGGTGATGTAACCCAGGGCGATGATGATGAGGATCGGTACCAGCCACACCGCAATTTCGATCTTGGTGGAGTGCGACCACTTAGGCGCGTAGGGATAGTCTGAAGTAGGCCGCTATTTTTCGACTGCTGAGCCATAGGTGCTTTCAAAAAACGGCGGCCGTTCAAAACCGATCACGTCTGCCGCCTATTCCATCCATTTTTTCCGCTGAACGCTCCTCGCAGCAGCTATTTTCCTCATTACGGACGCACCTCTCCTGCGCTGGAGAGCAAATATCGACGCGCCATCCAAAGGTTCGACAGGGCGAACAGCGTCACCATCTGAGCAGTGTTTTTCACCAAGCCTCGGAAACGCACTTTCGTATAACCAAACTGACGCTTGATCACTCGAAATGGATGCTCAACCTTGGCGCGAACCTGGGCCTTGGCTTTCTCGATCTTGCGCATCGCTTTGTACAGCGCGCTGCGTTTACCGTGTTTTTTGTAGGTACTGCGCCGGGCTGCAATCTGCCAGATGACGTGGCGTCCCGCATGCTCTTCGCGCTTCTCGACACCGGTATAGCCTGCATCGGCGCAGACCACGTTCTCAGCACCGTGTAGCAGTTTGTCGAGTTGGGTTATGTCCGCGACGTTGGCCGCAGTGACCACCACGCTGTGCACCAGCCCTGACTCATCGTCGACACCAATGTGAGCTTTGGCACCGAAGTAATACTGGTTACCTTTCTTGGTTTGATGCATCTCAGGGTCGCGTTTGCCGTCCTTGTTCTTGGTCGAACTGGGCGCATGAATCAGCGTGGCATCGACGATGGTGCCTTGTCGCAGCGACAAGCCACGGTCGCCCAGATAGCCATTGATCACGCCGAGAATACCAACGGCCAACTCGTGCTTTTCCAGCAGGCGACGGAAGTTGAGGATGGTAGTTTCATCTGGGATCCGCTCCAGGCTCAGACCGGAAAACTGGCGCAAGATCGTCGTCTCGTACAGCGCTTCTTCCATCGCAGGATCGCTGTAACCGAACCAGTTCTGCATGAGATGAACCCGCAGCATCGCCATCAAAGGATAGGCCGGACGACCCCCTTCGCCCTTCGGGTAATGAGGTTCGATCAGGGCAATCAAACCCTTCCAGGGTACGACCCGATCCATCTCGATCAGGAACAATTCCTTGCGGGTCTGCTTGCGCTTACCGGCGTACTCGGCATCGGCGAAGGTCATTTGCTTCATTGAAAAGCTCGGCGATTGGTGTCCGGAGATTTTGCCAAATCAGGAAGTCTTTTTCAGGATTTCCGTAGGTCGCCTTGGTGTTCGACGCGCGGTATTTCCAGGCGAAGGCGAACGTCATGATGATCACAGGCACCACGACCAACAGCATCAGCAGGGTGGCAGTGATGATCAGGTTTCGTTGATCCAGACCGATCTGTCCTTTCGGGTCCATCAAGGTCCACTTGCAGCCTCCCAGCATTAACATCATGCCAAGCAGCGGCAAAAAGCCTAGTAATCGGGGGTACCTGTTTTTACTCATCTCACGACCTCTAAAGCAGCTTGCGCAATGCAGTTGGGTTTTGATCGCCAACACTTCACCCTGCCAAGGGTTGGCATTTCTCTTCGATTGAATAAGAGCCTGCCCGACACGTCATGACTGTACGTTGCACGGACCAGCAGTGAGTTCTTATTCGATTTCGTGGCTAAAGGCCTTGTTACAGACCAATTCCATTTGGTGCGGATAGTTGAAAGGCTGCCGGAACCTGGGGTCGCACAGAGCCTTCCATCTGCCCCTCGACCGCTCCAATGCTCAAAGATTGAACAGCACCGGACATTCAGTGCGGGCGATTGTAGTTAGCTAGCGATGTATAAACCATGTCTTATAAAGAAATAATTTTTATCGATTCCAGCAACAATCCTTCACCAAACTTGCAAAGATTCGCGATCTTATCGCGTTCGATTCTCAACAAAAACCACAAAAATTGCCCTGTTATTGGGCAGATTGCCACTCCCCTTACAGCCTGTAAGGGCATGCCGAAGCTATCCAAGTCCCCATAAAACAAGGCATTCATAGCTCCGTCGAGCGCTCGGACCACAGGTGCGGCGCGGTGCCGCTCGCACCACGAACTGACAGCACAATTTGTGTGCTGGGTGCAAATTTAAGCGCCGATTTCACGGGTCAGAAACGTCCTGCGACAGTGTCCGTGTGACAACATGTCGCACACTGTGCACACCTTAAGTTGCTCCTCGTCACGGCGCTTTCACAAATCCCTACAAACAAAAACGCTCCGGCCTTCACAAGAAGGACGGAGCGTCTTAATGGAGCGAAGGCTCAGGCTTTGGGATGACGATTGCGATAGATGCACAGTGGCACCAGGATCACCGTCAGCACGAACGCCACCAGCGCCCATTGGGCCAGGGACAGGCCGAGTATCGGCGGGTAAGGCGTGCTGCAGAAGCCGTCGACCTGGAAACCCAGGGGGAACACCTTGGCCAGGGGCAGGTCATCGACGATCGGTTGCAACACATCAACGCCGCAACTGACCTGTGGAAAAAACTGGGTGTACACATGGTGGCCGGCAGCAGCCACTCCACCCAGGGCACTGAGCACGACCAGCCCTTCGAAAACCGTGACCGCCCCTTTGGTGCGCATGGCCGCCCCGATGAACGCGAAGAGTGCGATCAGCAGCAAGGCGTAGCGTTGCAGGATACACAGCGGGCATGGTGCTTCGCCCAGCACCACTTGCATGTACAGCGCCCCGCCAATCAGCGCCAGGCAGATGATGCCCAGCAACACCAGAAAGCGCCGCTCCCTGCCCAAACGCATATCGTCAATCATCCCCGTTTTTCCTTTGCCTGATTATGGTTGTGCCTGATGGCAACAAGTTTACACACAGGCAGTGGTTTAAACAGAGAGGGGTTAACAGCAGATTAATCAGGAAAAATAGAGCACTTAATGTGGGAGGGGGCTTGCTCCCGATATAGGTGTATCAGTCAGCATAGAGGTAGCTGGCCCACCGCCATCGGGAACAAGCCCCATCCCACATTGGGATAGTGCCGCTACAAAAAGATTATTCCAGCGCCGCAGCCGGGCCGAAGAACTCATAGCGCGCCTGCTTCTCCGGTACGCCCAGCGCCTTCAGGTGCCGCTTGATCGCCGCCATGAACCCCTTGGGCCCCAGGAAGTACGCATCGACATCCCGCTGCTCAGGCAACCAGGCCTCCAACTGCTCCTGGTTCAGCATTCCAACCTTGTCCGCCGCCGGGCTGATACCGTCATCCTCGGCATAACAGTAGAAACGCTTGAGCTGCGGATGCTGGGCCGCCAGGCTGTCTACCCAGTCACGAAATGCATGCACCCCGCCATTACGGGCACAGTGGATAAAATGCACCGGGCGCTGGGTCGCCAGGGCTGCTTCGAGCATCGGCAGGGTTGGGGTGATACCCACCCCGCCGCTGATCAGCACCAGCGGTTTATCACTGGCGGCCAGGGTGAACTCGCCCGACGGTGGAAACAGGTCAATGGTGGCACCGATGTGCATCTGGTCATGCAGGTAGTTGGACACCCGCCCACCGGCTTCGCGCTTGACGCTGATGCGGTACATGCCGTTATCGGTGAGGGCCGACAGGGAATAGTTGCGACGCACTTCTTCGCCATCAAGCACCAGTTTCAGGCCGATGTACTGGCCAGGTGTGGCAGCCAGGATCGGGCCGTTATCCACCGGGGCGAAATAGAACGAGGTGATCTCGTCGCTCTCCTCCACGCGCTTGACCAAAAGGAACGGCCGCGCACCGCGCCAGCCGCCGGGCGCCTGGGCTTTTTCATCGTAGATGGCCGCCTCGGCGCCGATCAGGATGTCCGCCAACTGGCCATAGGCCGCGCCCCAGGCACTCATTACCTCTGGGGTGGCAATCTCGCTGCCCAGCACTTCGGATATAGCTCGCAGCAGGCAGGCACCGACGATGGGGTAATGCTCGGGCAGGATCTGCAAGGCCACGTGCTTGTTGATGATCTTGGCCACCAGGTCGCCCAATTGGTCCAGCTGGTCAATATGGCGCGCGTACATCAGCACCCCATTGGCCAGGGCGCGGGGCTGGTCGCCGCTGGCCTGGTGAGCCTGGTTGAACAGCGGGCGCACTTCGGGGTACTCGGAGAGCATCATGCGGTAGAAATGGGTGATCAGCGCTTCGCCGCCACTTTCCAGCAGAGGCACGGTGGATTTGACGATGGCACGGTCTTGGGCACTAAGCATGGGGGACTCCTAGGTCTTTTTACTCATTACCCTTTGGTACTCAGTATTCGTGCCAACTAATAAATCCTTTATTTTCAATAACTTAAATATAATCTAGTCAATATGACTTCCTACACCTTATAGTCATAAGGACTACAAGGAGTCATTATGACTGCACAACCGTTGCTCACCACCCTGCTGCCGCTGGTTGCCGATCTGTCTCGGGAATTGCCCGAAGGCGAGCGTTACCGACGCCTGCTACAAGCCATGCGCGCCCTGCTGCCCTGTGACGCCGCCGCGTTGCTGCGCCTGGACGGTGAGTGGCTGGTACCGCTGGCCGTGGATGGCTTGAGCCCCGACACCCTGGGCCGACGCTTCAAGATCAGCGAACACCCACGCTTCGAGATACTGCTGAGCAGCCCCGGCCCCACCCGTTTCGACAGCGACAGCCAATTGCCTGACCCCTATGACGGCCTGGTCGCCGGTTTGCACGGGCACTTGCAGGTTCACGACTGCATGGGTTGCCCGCTGTTTGTCGACGACCGGCCCTGGGGCCTGCTGACCCTGGATGCCCTCGACACCGAACGCTTTGAACGGGTCGAACTGGACGCTTTGCAAGCCTTCGCCAGCCTCGCCGCGGCCACGGTCAATGTGGCGCAGCGCATCGAACGCCTGGCGTTGCGGGCTGAAGACGAGCACCAACGCGCCGAGATCTATCGCCAGGCCAGCGGCCAGCAGCACAAGGAAATGATCGGCCAGAGCAAGACACATAAACGACTGGTTGAGGAAATCAAACTGGTGGGTGGCAGCGACCTGACCGTGCTGATCACCGGCGAAACCGGGGTCGGCAAGGAGCTGGTGGCCCAGGCGATCCATGCGGCTTCGTCCCGCGCCGACAAACCGTTGATCAGTCTCAATTGCGCTGCCCTGCCCGAGACCCTGGTGGAAAGCGAACTGTTCGGCCATGTGCGCGGCGCCTTTACCGGGGCGCTGAACGAGCGGCGGGGCAAGTTCGAACTGGCCAATGGCGGCACCTTGTTCCTCGATGAAGTGGGTGAGTTGTCGTTGACCGTGCAGGCCAAGCTGCTGCGTGTACTGCAAAGCGGCCAGTTGCAGCGCCTGGGGTCGGACAAGGAGCATCAGGTGGATGTGCGCCTGATCGCCGCGACCAACCGCGACCTCGCCGAAGAAGTGCGCAATGGCCGTTACCGGGCGGATTTCTACCACCGTTTAAGTGTGTACCCGCTGCAAGTACCAGCCCTGCGGGAGCGCGGGCGTGATGTGCTGCTTTTGGCGGGGTTCTTCCTCGAACAGAACCGTTCGCGCATGGGCCTGGGCAGTTTGCGCTTGACCGGCGACGCCCAGGCGGCGTTGCTGGCCTACAACTGGCCGGGTAATGTGCGTGAGCTGGAACACTTGATCGGACGCAGCGCGTTGAAAGCCCTGGGCAACTGCCATGAACGCCCGAAGATTCTCAGCCTGAGCGCCCAGGACCTGGACTTGCCCGACGTCGGTGCAGCGGTGACTGAAGCACCGGTCGAAGCGGCGCCCATCGCGACTGGCGACCTGCGCCAGGCTACCGAACACTACCAGCGCCAGGTCATCAGCGCCTGCCTGGAACGTCATCGGCACAACTGGGCCGGCGCCGCCCGGGAACTGGGCCTGGACCGCGCCAACCTTGGGCGCATGGCCAAGCGCCTGGGCCTCAAATAGGCCAGGCGACTCAGTAAAGTGTGGGAGGGGGCTTGCCACATTAGATTTGTTTCGCATGAAAAGTCGGAGCTACCGGCTTGGGTTTACGAAACACCAATACGTTCCCCAACATCACCAATATCAGCCCCACCAGCGCCGGCGCTGTCCACTGATAGCCCTCGGCAAACGCCGACACATTCAACGCCACCACCGGGAACAACACGGTGCAATACGCGGCTTTCTCCGGCCCCATGCGGCCAACCAAGGTGAGGTAAGCAGTGAAGCCGATGACCGACCCCGGGATCACCAGGTACCACAGGGCGCCGATATACCGTGCACTCCAGTCCATTTCGAACGGAATACCGCGTACCGCGCAATAGGTGGCCAACATCGCCGCGCCATAGGCCATGCCCCAGGCGTTGGTGGTCAACGGCTTGAGCCCGGCCTTCTGTTGCAGGCTCGAGAGCATATTGCCCGCCGAGAAACACAGTGTCCCCAGCAGCGCCAAGCCCAGACCCAGCAAGGTCTGCGGGCTGGCGGTATGCCCGGCCAATTGCGGCCAGAACAGAAAGCCCAGGCCCAGCAACCCAAGCGCGCCGCCCATCAACACGTTACGTGCAACCCGCTGGCCGAAAAACACCCGGGCATTCAGAGCGTTCCACAAGGTCGCCGTGGAAAACACCACCGCCACCAAGCCGCTGGGTATCCACTGACTGGCAGTCAGAAAGCACATGAAGTTGACGCAGAACAGGCACAGCCCTTGGGCCAGGCAGATCAGGTGCCCGCGCCTGTTCATCACCTGCAACTTGCCGCTGAGCAGCAACAGCCCGAACAGCACCAGCGCAGCCAAGCCGAAGCGATAAACGATCGACACAGGAATGGCGACCACGCCCAGCTGCCATTTGAGCGCGATCCAGGTGGTGCCCCAGATCAGCACGGTCAGTAAATACAGGAAAAGGTTCATAGCGGGCTCCATCGATTGAGCCACAGTGTCGCCTCCAGCCCTTGAAAGGCTCTTGCACATTCTTGCGCTTTTGTCGGGCAGTGGGCTCACAGCGCCAGCCGTGGAGCGTAGGATGCAAGGTGTCGGAGAACACACCATGCCAGAGCTGGAATCCCTGCAAGTCTTTCAATCCCTCAACCGTTCGCCCCATGCGCGCCTCGAGGCCTGCGCCGAACTGGGCGATGGCTTGGCTGCAGCCGTGTGGAGCAACCACCATGACGCCCAGGATTACCAGGCGCCCAGCCATCACACCTTGTCGTGCTACATCGGCGGCGGCACCGGCACGTTTCGCCGTGAGCGGCCGGGCACCAAGGGCGGCCCCGACAAGCTGTGCATCCTGCCGGCAGAACATCAGTCGGCCTGGGTGATCAATGGCGAGATTCGCCTGGCCCATGTGTATTTCAGCCCGGAACAATTCGCCCTCGGCTGCATCACCCTGCTCGACCGCGAGCCGCGTGCACTGCAATTGCGTGAGGGCACCTTCCTTGAAGATGCCCACCAGGCCCGGCGTTTTCACCAATTGGTCAGCCTCGACTGGCACGAGCCCGGCGAGCGCCTGCTAACCAGCAGCCTGGCCCATGAAATGCTCAGCCATACCCTGCTCAGCCAGGTCGGCGCCCGCGAAGGCTTGCGCCTCAAAGGCGGGCTGGCGGCGTACCAGCGGCGGCTGTTGGTGGAGTACATCGACCACCACATCGAAGCCCCCATCAGCCTCGGCCAGTTGGCCGCAATGTGTGCACTGTCGGAATACCATTTCGCCCGGATGTTCCGGCAAAGCTTCGGCCTGCCGCCCCATCAATACCTGTTGGCACGACGCCTGGCGCGGGCGCAGACCTTGCTGCGCAGCAGCGCGTTGCCGATGGGCGAGGTTGCCCTGCTGTGCGGTTTTTCCAGCGCCAGCCATTTCAACCAGCGCTTTCGCCAAGCCATGGGGGCCACGCCGGGCGAATACCGCCAGGCTTTCTGCGCCTAGACCATCAAGCCCAGCGTCTTCGCCTTGGCCACCGCCTGGGTGCGTCGCTCCACTCCGAGTTTGCTGTGGATACGCCGTGCGTGGGTCTTGACGGTATGCAGGGAGATATACAGGCGCTCGGCGATTTCCAGGTTGGAATTACCGAGGGCGATCAACTCCAGCACTTGCAGCTCGCGCTGGCTCAGTGGGTTTTCCACGGCACCGACAGGCGCTGCCTGTGGCTCCAGGCCCAGTTCACTCAATAGCCCGGGGGCGCGCAAACGCAACTCGCGAATGGCCTGCTGTACCTGGCAACGCCCCGCCAGCGCCAACCCGGCCTGCAACGCCCGACGAGCCAAGGCGGGGTCACCGAGCTGCCAGGTCACTTCTCCCAGCACCAGGTGCAGTTCGGTTTCCAGGCAGAGCATGCCGCGCTGCCGGGAGGTGTCGAGCAAGGCATTGAGCCGCGTAATGGGTTGTTCGGCACAGCCCAGCTTGACCTCGGCCAACACCAGCAAATATTCCAGGCGCGGGATCAGCTCCAAGGTGGCCGGTGGCGCCTGCTTGGCGCAAGGCCCACGAAAATGACGCAACACCCGCCGCACCGCTTGCACCGTCAATTCAGCACGTCCCTGCTGCAACCAGAAGTGCCCGCTGACCAATAGCAGCACCGCGCGATACACCGTGTCCGGCACATGGCGCTGCTGCATCAGGCGCTCGGCGTCACGCAGTTGGATAAAGGCTTGGGCGTAGTCGCCCCGATTGGCGGCCAACAGCGCCAGGCCAAGAAAGCCGTAAAGTACGCGCTTGTCCTGGCTCTGCAGGCACATCGTCAAGCCCGCTTCAAAACACTCGGCCGCCAAGCTGTCTTGGCCCTGCCGCAAGGCCAAGTGCCCGCGACGCAGCACAATACGCCCCACCAACGGCCCAGCCTTGAGACGTTGGCGAGCCAACATCGCCTGCACCGTCTCCAACAGGCTTTGTGCCCGGTAGGGTGCGCCGCGCTGCTCCAGCAATTGAGCATGATCCAACTCCAGCAGGGCCTCCAACACCAGCGAATCATGGGCACGGGCCAGGCACAGGGCTTCGCGGTTCAAGGCTTGGGCGACATCCAGCTCACCGCGCAACAAGGCTTGCTGGGTCAAGCCCGACAGGCACATCAAGCGCGACGTCCAGGCATTCTCAGGCAAGGCTTGCAACGCTTCGAGGAAATGCTCGCGGGAGCGTCCGGCATCGCCGCTCAAATGCAGCAGCCAGCCCCATTGGGCCTGCCAGCGCGCCAGCAGATAGCGTTGTCCAGCGGCCGTCGGCTGGGGGGCAAACCGGGCCAGTTGATCGATACACAACGCCGCTTGCTCGAAGCGCCCGGCAAACAGCAAGGCGGCCGTGACCAACCCCACCAATTGCGCAGACCCCAGCATCAACTCATCGCCGTGCTGCTCATGCAGACGCAACAGGAGCACAGCGTTTTGCTGGCGAAACAAATCTTCGAAACTGAAATGCTGCAATAGGCTTACCGCCAGTTCGTATTCCTCTGCCAGCAGCGCCTGCTCGAAGGCCGCCTGCCAGTCGGTTTCGGCGGTAAACCACTGGCACGCACGTCGGTGCCATGAATGCTTGGTCGGCCAGGGGGCGTCGCGCATCAACCGTGCCAGCGGGGGGAAGACTTGCAGCCAGTCACTGGTGCCTTCCCAAGGTTGGATAAACGCACCGAGCGTCTGCAACTCGTTCAAGTACTGAGCGCCGTCGTTAATGCCGAATAGATGCTCACACAAGCTTTGATTGAAGCGTGGTAGATGGGCCAGCACGCGCCAGGCGTCCACCAATGGCACCGGCAAGGTGTTGAAGAGTTCATGCTGCAGGTAATCGAGCAAGGTTTTGTCGGGATGGCCGTCGCCCAGCAAGGCAATACGTACCCCGGCACACCAACCGGCGCTGAACTGCATAATGCTGTCGACGCTCTGCCCTGGTACGAGCAGCGTCTGGATTTCCGCTGCGCTGAATGACAACTCACTGCACTCCAGCAATTCATCGTCGAGCAACAGGCGTGGCCAGTTGCACAACGGACGCCGCCGCGCACCCAGCCACCAGGTCAGGTGTGGGCTGCTGGCGGTGAGCAAACGGTCAAGCAAGGCGTCCAGTTCGGGCACCGGCAGACGACAGAAATCATCGAGAAACAACCACGTGGGGTTTGACCAACGGCTGAGGTCGAGCAGTAATGTGGCTTCGTCGATAAACCGCAGACCCAGGTATTGCGCCAGCCGTGCACAGAAATGCAGAGGGGTGAGCGCCGCACCATTGAGTGGCATCCAGTAGACCTGGCACTCCTTGGGCGCCTGCAATGCACACTCGGCGAGCAGCGCACTCTTGCCACTGCCCCCAGGCGCGCACAGCAACTTCACCCGCGCCTGTGCCGCGAGCAGCGGCCCAGCCAGGCGCGGGCGCAACAGGTGGTGAGCGGACAGCCTTGGCATGAGTCCAGGACGGTCCAGGCAGCGGGTCATGACGGTCATTGCTGCATCCTGCTTTTTTATTGTTATGCAACCGTAGACCCGTGGTTGGTGGTTGTTGAAGAAGTATTCAGCGGGGTGATTAGTGACCATGCACAAACCCGACATTGCAGTGGGCTGTCAGGCCGCCATCGGGGGCAAGCCCCCCTCCCACACGTTGATCGCATTTCACAAAGGTACTATCGAACGCCTGCCGACCTCAGTGCGGCCGGGGTGTAGTCCGCCGCCTTGGCCGCGAAGCCGAATACGAAGCTGCTCTTCTCCTCGTTCTTCATGCCCAGTGCGATATAGCGTCCCGCGATGAGGTCGTACAGGGTTTCCACGGTGTAGGCCGGCACTTGGTGGTCGTAGTAGAACTGCGCGTGACCTTCGGCGACGCGCCACAGTTGGCCGCGACCGTCGTAGTGATCCACCAGGGCGACCTGCCAGCTGTCTTCATCGATGTACATATGGCGCTTGGCGTAGATGTGCCGCTCGCTGGGCTTGACGGTGCCGACCACTTCCCACACGCGGTGCAGCTCATAGCGGGTCAGGTCCTGGTTAATATGCCCGGCCTTGATGATGTCGTCGTACTTGAGCTTCGGCGAATCGAGTTTGTAGCTGTTGTAGGGGATGTACATTTCCTTCTTGCCCACCAGCTTCCAGTCATAACGGTCGGGGGCGCCGGAGAACATGTCGAAGTTGTCGGTGGTGCGCAGGCCGTCGGAGGCCGTGCCCGGACCGTCATAGGACACCTGCGGCGCCCGCCGCACACGACGCTGGCCGGCGTTGTAGATCCAGGCCAGGCGCGGCTCCTTCACCTGATCGAGGGTTTCGTGCACCAGCAGCACATTGCCGGCCAGCCGCGCCGGGGCGGTGACCGACTGCTTGAAATAACTCAGTACGTTGGCCGCCTTGGCCTGGTCGATATCCGCGATGGCCTGGGGCACCGCGACTTCTTCTTCGAAGCGGATCGGCGTATAGCTGCCGTTGGTCTGCGGCGTGGCCTGGGTGATGATGCGGCGCAGGTTGCCACCGTGATAACGGGTGATGTGGTTCCACAGCACCTCCACACCGTTCTTAGGGATCGGGAACGCGTAATAACGATTGCCGGTGAAGTTTTCCAGGCCGTTGCCGTCATTGATCGCATGCACATTCAGGGCGCTGCGCTTGATCGACTCATAGATGTCCGCCGGCAGATTGACCGTGCGATGGCTGGGGTAGACCGGAATCTTGTAGGTCTCGGGGTAGCGCTTGAACATCGCCACCTGACCGTCGGAGAGTTTGTCTTTGTACTTGTCCACGGTGGCGGGCGTGATCACGAACAGCGGTTTTTCATTGGCAAAGGGGTCGGCGAGAAAGCCCTTGCTGTCTACCGCGCCGGCGTTTTTCGGGATGCCGCCGGTCCAGGCCGGGATCGATCCATCGGCGTTGCCGGCCTTCTCGGCGCCGACCGGGGTCAGGGTGGTGCCGAGCTTGGCGGCTTCTTCGGGCGACACCGCCGCCATTACGTTAGCGGCCAATACACTCAGGGCCATCACTGCAATCATCTTACGCATAGGGTCTTGTCCTTCTTTTAAGCCAGATCAGAAGTTCACGCCGAAGCTGAGGGCGAGGAAATCGCGGTCGGTCAGGGTGTTGTAGTCACCGCCAAAGAAGTCGGTGTAGCTCAGGCTGGCGGTGTAGGTGCTGCGATAGTCCGCATCCACGCCGACGCTGATGGCCTTGGCGCCTTTGTTGAACAGGCCGTTGGGGCCGTAGCCAGCCACGTCATGGGACCAGGACAAGTTGGGCTTGAGGTTCACCCCGGCAATCGCGTTGTTGTAGTCCAGGATCGCCCGCGCGCGGTAGCCCCAGGAGGTGGAGGTGACGAAACCGTCAGTGTCGCCCTCGAAACCGTAGGCGCCGTACACCGAATCGCGGCCGTAACGCAGCTTGCTTTTATCTTCCAGGCCCGCGACGTGCACCACCGCCGCTTCGCCAACCAGCGTCAGGCGTTCGGCGCCCAGCACCTGGTCGAAGAACTGGGTCATGGTGCTTTGGATCTGGGTGATTTCCTTGCGGCGGTAACCTTTGTTGTCCGCGCCAAATGCGCTGCGGATCGGCGACGCGGTATTGCCAGCAATCGGGTTGACCAGCGCCAGAGTCAGGTCGGTGGTGTTGAGTTGTACCGGTGCATTCGGCCGATAGCTGATCTCGCCGGTCCACGCCGTGCCGGTAGACAAGGTGGTGGAAAAACTGGCACCGAACAGGCGAATATCTTCCGGATAATCCAGGTAGTACTGGCCACGGCCGAGCATGGTGCTCTGGGCCAGAGCCGACCCGAAGCCGGGCGGAGCAGCGGCACCAATGGCGCCGATGGTCGCAAGGTTGGTATTGGCGGTAATCGTGCCCACGGTCGGGGTACGGCTGTGGTAATTCATGAAGTACAGGCCGTATTCAGTGTCATCACCCAGCCAGCGCAAGGCCGCGCCAAACTGGCCGGAGTCTCGTGCATCACGGTCGGCGGCACGCTGCACCACCACACCTTCGCGGGTCACCACAAAGCCTTGGCCACGTGCTGCTGCTATGGGTTGCAGAGGGGCAATCGCCGGGTTACCCACCGTGTAGTTACCGGTACAGCCGTCCGCCGCCACATCCCCTCCGAAGAATGTGCCGCAGTTGTCCAGCACGGTCTGGTCCCATTCCAGCTGGTAGAAACCCTCCACGGTCAGCTGGTTGGTCAGGCTTTGTGACGCAAACAGCATGTTCACCGGGATCAACCCTTCCTTGATCTCGGCCCCTGGGCGGCGAAAGGCCGAGACGTCAATGGGGTTGATGCTGTTGATGGAGTTACCGATGAAGGTGCTTTCGCCCCAGCTGACCACCTGCTTGCCGGCGCGCACGGTGCCGGGCAGGTCGCCCAGGGAGTAGTTGTGGTAGACGAAGGCATCGAGGATTTGCGCGCCGCTGGATTTGGCGCCTTCTTTGCGGTTGTGATCGCTGATCTGCTTGAACTCGCGGTCTTCGTCCTTGAGTTCGAAGTCATACCAGTACTTGCCGCGCACGAACACGCCGGTGTCGCCGTATTTCAGCTCGAGGTCGTGCAGGCCCTTGAAGATCTTGGAAAAGGTCTCGCCCTTCTTGAAGTTGAGGCGCCCGTCATCCCCGGTCGACGCCTGGCCGGTGCCGCCGTTGACGGTGCTGACCAGGCTTTTATCGGCATCGCGCATGCCCCAGCTCGCGCCCACCGAGAGCGAAGAGTCGAATTGCCCTTCGATCTCGCCAATATTGAACGAAACAGCCTGTGCCTGGGCACAGCAACCCAACGCAACTGCAGTGGCCAGCGCCTGTGGCGTGAAGATGGCGCGCATTATTGTTTTTGTCATGCGTCTTCCCCGGTGAGTGACAGAAGGCCCCACCCTACTGCCGCCCTGAAGGAGCGATAAGCGCACCAAGGAGGTATTCGTGTTGTCACTCGAAAGGATGAATGGCCCAGCAGGACGGGGCTTGCACAGGGGGCATGCGTTGGACGGATAAGGGGCTATCAGGAGAATCGATGGCGGGGGCAATTATTGTCATTTATGTAACAGTCCTTGTCCCGAACTGCTATTACTCATTTTGTTACAACCGATTATTCTTGCCTGGCTTTCAGGGCAAACAGTCCGCTTCCAAGGTTGGGAGAAAAAGCTTATTTACTACAGATTGATCCTTTATTCAGTCTGTTGCCGGTGTTCACTGACGTTGATTTGTCGCTCCTTGATCCAACGTCTTACTTCGGCCGCTGCTTATGCAGCGGCCTTTTTTATGCCTGGAATAAAGCGGGGCGTCATCGACGCCCCGTAGGATTCAGTGTTTTTCCAGCAACGATCAGAGGCTGAACTTCTGTAAGTTAGCCATCATCTCCTTCAGTGCCTCGATATTGTCCCTGGGATGTGCCGCCCCTTCAAAATCGCAGATCTGCTGCCAGTGAGCTGCCACATCATCCGGAGAGAAGCCAGCCTCAGGATCAAACCCCACCCCCAGGCTGCGCTCCCAGCGGGTCTTGCCGATCCAACCGCCACCGACTTCAAACAACCCCGCGGTTTCCTCGCAGGCTTCACTGCCCAGGTACACCACCAACGGGCTGACCAGCTCCGGCTTGAGCCGCTCGAACACCTGCGGCGGGATCAGCCCTTCGGTCATGCGCGTACCACCCGTGGGGGCAATGGCGTTGACCAGGATATTGTTCTTGCGTCCTTCCAACGCCAGGGTACGGGTCAAGCCATACAGGCCCAACTTGGCCATGCCGTAGTTGGACTGGCCGAAATTGCCGTAGATGCCTGAGGTGGAGGCGGTGAAGATCACCCGGCCATAACCCTGCTCGCGCAGATGGGGCCAGGCGGCGCGGGTGACTTTGTAGGCGCCTTCGACATGCACCCGGTAGACCAGGTCCCAGTCGCTGTCGTCCATTTTGTGGAAGGTCTTGTCGCGCAGGATCCCGGCATTGTTGACTACCACGTCGATACGGCCGAATGCATCCAGGGCATTTTGTACGATCTTGTCGCCGTCAGTGACGGAATCATGGTTGGCTTCAGCAATGCCGCCCGCTGCGCGAATCTCTGCCACCACCCGGTCGGCCGCCGAGGCGTTGGCGCCCTCGCCCTGGGCTGAGCCTCCCAGGTCATTAACCAGCACTTTGGCTCCGTGTTTGGCAAACAGCAGCGCATGGGCCCGACCCAGGCCACCGCCGGCACCGGTGACGATCACGACCTTATCCTGGAACTGCACTGACTCACTCATACCGAACTCCGCTGGCGACAATGGGAATAGCCAGAGTGTCACGCACAGCGCCTTTGGTCACAATAAAGACGGCCGAGGCTGAATGGTGCTCGATAAGGCAGCAGGATGATGCCTTTTCAGGAATAGACCGCGCGCGGCGCCGGCTGGCCGAGACGATCACGGAACGCCTGGTAGTTTTTGAGCACCTGCACCGGCGCCTCGATCTGCGGGTAGTGGCCGATATTGGCCAGCAGTACCGTGTCGGCATGGGGTACCAGTTGGTGATAGCGTTCGACCATATGGGCACCGGAAATGGGATCAACCACACCATTGATCACCCGCAACGCTACATCGCCCTGCTGCATGGCGGCTACCCAGCGTTCGCGCAGGCGATGGCGCTGGGGAATGTAGGCAATCAGCTTGTGCAGGATGCGTGGGCCATCGTTGCAGTTGATCAGGCTCCAGAAATCGTCCAGGGCGCTTTCACTGGGGCGTGTGCGCGGGCCGAAGATCTGGTTGAAACTGCTGGCCAGTGCATTGCGGCCAAAGGCCCGGCCAATCATCCAGCCCAGGGGGCTGAGCAATAATTTTTGCACCAACGTCGGCCGATGGGTTTCCGGGAACAGCCCGCCGTTGAGGAACACACAGCTGGCCATCTGGAAACGCCCCTCGTAATGCCGGGCCAGTAATTCCTGGGCGACGCTGTCACCATAGTCATGGGCCAAGACATGCACCGGTTGCTCCACACGCAGGTGATCAAGCAGCGCCTGTTGCAAGTCGGCTTGTTCCAGCAGGCAATAGTCGTGATTCAGGGGCTTGGCCGAGTCGCCAAAGCCGAGCATGTCGCAGGCAATCACTAGATGGCGCTGGGCCAACGGCTGCCACAGATAGTGCCAATCCCAACTGGCAGTGGGGAAGCCATGGATCAGCAGCAACGGCTCGCCCTGCCCGGCCACCCAATAACGCAGGGTATGGCCACGAAAGATGAAGTCCTGGCCGCGTTTGCGCCAGGCTCTGAGTGGTATCTCGGCGAGTGGCATCAGCTTTTATATCCGGGGTCCTGGTGGTCCAGTTTGCGCAGCAGCGCCGGCCAGGCCAGCGCACCGCCCATACATTGGGCGCTTTTTGTGACAGCTGCCACCATCGCCTTGGCGCCAGCGAGGATTGGCGGCCCTATGGCAATCAGATCGGTTGCGCCGTTTTGCGCCAGTACCTGGATTTCGCAGGCGCGCTGGAAGGTGAACATCATCAGGAAGGTATCGGCGATGGTGCCGGCGCAGGTCAGCAGGCCATGGTTGTTCAGCATCAGGAAATTATTGTCGCCCAGGTCCGCCTGCAGACGAGCCTTTTCCTCGTGATTGAGCGCCACGCCTTCATAGGCGTGATAGCCAAGGCTCGACAACACAAACAGCGATTGCTGACTAATAGGCAACACCCCCTGCTTTTGTGCAGAGACCGCCACCCCCGCAGCGGTGTGGGTATGCAGCACGCACGTCACGTCATGGCGCACTTCGTGGATGGCGCTGTGGATGGTGTAGCCCGCAGGATTGATCTCGTAGGGACTGTCCATCTGCTTGTTGCCGGCCTGGTCGACCTTGACCAGGCTCGAGGCGGTAATCTCGTGGAACATCAGCCCATACGGGTTGATCAGGAAGTCCTCGGTACCTGGCACCTTGGCAGAAATGTGCGTGAAGATCAGGTCATCCCAGCCATGCATCGCCACCAGGCGATAACAGGCCGCCAGGTCGACGCGGGTCTGCCATTCGGCAGCACTGACCTGGGCTTTGACATTCTGTGGCGATAAAGCGGGGGCTAGGCTCACGGCAATGACCTCCTTGGCGCACTTCTTATTGTGTCGAAAGTGAGAGCCAGTCTAGTCAGACGCCGAGGCCGAAGGAGTTGCCTTCGCAGCCAGCTTGATGACTGAGCGAGTCAGCCAACAGAATAGTACAAATTTGTGCCAGGCAAACGCCGTCAATGAAGGCAGGTCTTCACTGACGACGCTGACTGCGATCAACTGCGCAGTGCAGTGACCAGCTCGGCCAGCCACGGCTCGGCATCGGTTTCCGGGGTGACGCTTTCGCTGGCGTCCAGGCGCAGCATCGGCAGCACCTCACGTACCCCCAACTCAGCGAACAATTCGCGCATCTGCTCCCCACCACCACAGAAGGTATCGCCATAGCTGGCATCGCCCAAGCCAATGACCGCACCGGGCAGGCCGCGCCAGGCCGCGGGCAGTTGATCGCGAATGGTCGAATACAGGGGTTGCAGATTGTCGGGCAACTCGCCCATGCCGGTGGTCGAGGTCACCGCCAGGAAGGCCTCAGGGCCAAACGCCTGCACGTCGGCCAAGGTAGCGCGAGGGTTATGCCAGGCTTCAAAACCGGCTTCTTTGAGGATTTCTTCGGCATGGCGAGCGACTTCTTCAGCCGTGCCATAGACGGAGCCGGAAAGGATGGCGACTTTCATCAATCTGATCCTGTAGTTGAGTCAAAGCCTGGGATATTAGCAGCCTGTGCCAATATTTCAGTGCGCACCGTGCAACATTCAAGACTTGCCATAAACTTGCAGGGTCAACACAAGCCATGGACCGCTCAATGATTAACGCCAAGCTGCTGCAAATGGTCGTCAATGCGTCCAACGACGGCATCGTCGTTGCCGAACGCGAAGGCAAGGACAAACCGCTGATCTACGTCAACCCGGCCTTCGAACGGCTCACCGGCTATACCCTGGACGAAATCCTGTATCAGGACTGCCGCTTCCTGCAGTCGGGCGACCGCGACCAGCCGGCGCTGATGGCCATTCGGGAAGCCCTCGACAGCGGTGGCACGTGCCGGGAGATCCTGCGCAATTACCGCAAGGACGGCAGCCACTTCTGGAATGAGCTATCGCTTTCGACGATGTACAACGAGGCCGACAAGCAGACGTACTTCGTCGGCGTGCAAAAAGACGTCACCCTTCAAGTCAAGGCACAGCAACGCGTTGCCCAGCTGGAAGCCCAATTGGCCGAACTCAAAGCCGAGCTCGCGGTTCTCAAGGCGACGAGCGGAATTAACAAACTGTAAAAGATGCAGCCTTTAGAGCGATAATGGCTCTTTAATGCCTTAGCCTTGAGCCAGATCAATGCAGCGCCACACGCTATTGACGCAGGACGAGCTGGATTTTATCCAGGACATGCAGCACAACCCGCAGCTCAACCTGCGGGATGCGTGGTCGAGCCTGACGGTCAATGGCGGAGCGCAGATTCGCGATTTGCTCACCCGGCTTGCCGCTCACGACCAGGTCACCATCCAGGCGCAGTTCGACAACCAGCAACTGACCTTCCCCCTGCATTTGGTGGAAGATGAATTTCATGCCGTGCATTTGCGCCTGGGTGTGCCGAGCATTTTCGAAGACGGCCCGATGATCCGCCCCTGGCGGCTGGCCCTGGAAGCGCCCGTGGCGCTGGAAAACGTCAAGGGCTACGCCAGTGCATTGTGGGTGCACGAAGTATCATTCAAAGGTGTGTTGGTAGAAGTACGAGGCAGGACCACACCACCCAAGACCTTTTCCCTGTGGTTCAGCCCTTCCGGCTACGAACGTATCGCGCTACGCGGTACGTTGGAGCGGGAAACGGCCCGAGGCCTGTTCGCCTATCGCCTGAATCAGAGTGATGCCGGTGAAATCGAGCGCCTGCGCCAGTTCATCCTGCACCAGCACCGCCTGGTCCATCCCCAGGTGCATGCCTGAGATCAGGTATCCAGGCGACCGCTGAGAAACTGCTGCAAGCGACGCGGCATCACACGGCCGTCGTTGCCCAGGCAACCAATCGACGAGCCCGCCAGGCTTTGTTCGGCCAGGTCCGAGGCATCTCCAGCCAGCAGCAACGGGCAATTGAGCGTCAACGCCAGGCGATTGAGCCGCGATGGCAGTTCAGCGCCGGGAGCGTGGTTGGAAAACAGCACCAAGGCTTGCGGCCGAGTTCTCTCGCAGATCAGTGTTAACTCATCGAGAGGTTGGCCAACACCCAGCACTTTGACCGCCAGTTTATCGCTCGACATCAACAGCCCCGCCACCAGCAGTTCCAGCTCCCGGCACTCTCCGGCAATCGCGGCCAACGTCACACTGGGCACCGGCGAGGTATGGGCCATTTGCAGGCATCGAGCGGTGCGCAAACGCAGGAAGTTGTCGAAGAACAGCCACTCGCTGGCTTGGCCGAACCGGCCTTGGTGACGCAACAGTTGCTGCCATAGCGGCATCAGAATGTCTTGAAATACGACGGTCGTTGAGTAGACGCTGAAGATCTGGCCATACAGGTGGCCCAGCTCATGATCATCAAAGGCGCTGATTGCCAACCTCAGCTGCGCCTGCCACTGGCGCCACTCCAGTTCGGTATCGCTGCGTGACGCCGTGGCGGGCTCGCCAGGCAGTAGGTCACGCGCCAGGATCTTGCCCACCTTGCTCACCGCTACGCCACGCTCGATCCAGTCGAGAATGCGATGAACCGTATCGATATCGGTGCTTGAATACAGCCGGTGCCCACTTTCGGTGCGCACGGGCTGGATCAAGCCATAGCGACGCTCCCAGGCGCGCAGTGTCACCGGGTTTACACCGGTAAGCCTCGCCACTTCACGAATCGGAAACAGCACCTCGGCGTCAGCGTGATTGTCGGGTGTCGCTTCTCGAACAGGAGCAATGATTTCGGACATCAGCGGTTAAAAAATCCGTGTGGGCTTGGAACTCATTTAACGCCCATTAAAGCCAATGATTCAAGATCTACGGCAAACCATCCGAAGTTTCTGGCGTATTTCGGCAAAACAGGAATAATCCTTGCCTGTTTTTTACGTCGCTGCATCACCCCGCAGCTTCGTTCGTGCGCCGCTTACCCGGCCCAGCGCACCTGATTACTTGGAGATACACCATGTCTACCTCACCCGTCACCTTGATGGTTGCGCGACGCGTAGCCAAAGGTCGCTACGAAGAATTGATGGCCTGGCTGCGCGAAGGCGAGCAATTGGCCACTGACTTCCCGGGTTACCTGGGTTCCGGCGTGTTGGCCCCACCACCTCATGACGATGAGTTCCAGATCATCTTCCGCTTCGCTGACGAAAAGACCCTGCACGCCTGGGAGTTTTCCGCGTCCCGCAGCGCGTGGCTGAGCCGCGGCAGCGAACTGTTCGCCGACCCATCCGAGCACCGTGTAAGCGGTATCGATGGCTGGTTCGGCGCCGTGGGTGCTCGCCCTCCACGCTGGAAACAGGCAGTGGCGATCTGGCTGGCGTTTTTCCCGGTGTCATTGCTGTTCAACTTCGGCCTGGGGCCGCTGCTCAACGAGTTGGACTTGTTCAGCCGGGTACTGGTCAGCACGGCTGCGCTGACACCGTTGATGGTTTACCTCTTTATCCCGCTGTCGACCCATCTGCTGGCGAACTGGCTACAGCCCTCGCCTTCACGCAAAGTCACCGAAGCCGCCGCTTGAGTACAGGGGGCCGGGGCGCTGGTATAGTTTCAGCCTGCCCGCGACTTGAGCCTCCCATGACTGCAACCAACGCCCCGATCCTGATCACCGGTGCCGGCCAACGGGTCGGCCTGCATTGCGCCGAGCGCCTGCTGGACGAGGGCCAATCGGTGATTTTCAGCTACCGCAGCGAACGCCCCGGCGTGCAGGCACTGCGCGATCGGGGTGCCATCGGTGTGTTCGCCGACTTCTCCAACGAAGCCGGGACGCTTGCCTTTATTGCCGAACTGCACACCCATACCCGAAGCCTGCGCGCGATCATCCACAACGCGTCGGCCTGGCTCGCGGAAACCCCAGGCGACGAAAGCCGCGCCTTTATCGACATGTTCAGCGTGCACATGCTTGCGCCGTACCTGATCAACCTGCATTGTTCACCCTTGCTGCAACGCTCGACACCTGCCGACATCGTGCATATCAGCGATGATGTGGTGCGCAAGGGCAGTCGCCAGCACATTGCCTACTGCGCCACCAAGGCCGGGCTCGACAGCCTCACGTTGTCGTTTGCCGCGCAGTTCGCGCCGTTGATCAAGGTCAATGGCATCGCTCCGGCGATGGTGATGTTCAATGAGGGCGATGACGCGGCCTATCGCGCCAAGGTCCTGGACAAGTCGGCCATGGGCATCGAGCCCGGGCCCGAGGTGATCTACCAGAGCGTGCGCTACCTGCTGGACAACCCCTATGTCACCGGTACCACCCTGACCGTCAACGGCGGGCGGCATATCAAGTAAGCCGTCTGTGAGGATGTTGTATGACCTTATCCCTGCCCCACCACTATCGCGAAATCCTCAAGGGCTTGGGCGAAGACCCGCAGCGCGAGGGCCTGCTCGACACGCCCAAGCGTGCCGCCAAGGCCATGCAGTACCTGTGTCATGGCTACGAGCAGAACTTGGAAGAAATCGTCAACGGCGCGCTGTTCGCCTCCGATAATGACGAAATGGTGATCCTCAAGGACATCGAGTTGTACTCGCTGTGCGAGCATCACCTGCTGCCCTTTATCGGCAAGGCCCATGTGGCCTATATTCCGACCGGCAAGGTACTGGGCCTGTCGAAACTGGCGCGCATCGTGGACATGTTTGCCCGACGCCTGCAGATCCAGGAAAACCTCACGCGCCAGATCGCCGACGCCATCCAGGACGTGACCCAGGCCGCCGGCGTGGCTGTGGTGATCGAAGCCAAACACATGTGCATGATGATGCGCGGCGTGGAAAAACAGAATTCAACCATGAACACCTCGGTGATGCTCGGCGCCTTCCGCGAATCGAACACCACCCGCATGGAGTTCCTGCAACTGATTGGACGGAGCAAGTAGCAATGCCACAACTTCAACCAGGCATGGCGCGTATCCGGGTCAAGGACCTGCGGCTGCGCACCTTTATCGGCATCAACGAGGACGAAATCCTCAATAAGCAGGATGTGCTGATCAACCTGACCATCCTGTATGCCGCCCAGGAAGCCGTGCGCGACAACGATATCGACCACGCCCTGAACTACCGCACCATCACCAAGGCGATCATCGCCCATGTCGAAGGCAACCGTTTCGCCCTGCTGGAGCGCCTGACCCAGGAATTACTGGACCTGGTGATGAGCAACGAGTCGGTGCTGTACGCCGAGGTCGAAGTGGACAAGCCCCATGCGCTGCGTTTTGCCGAATCGGTTTCGATTACCCTGGCGGCCAGCCGCTAACCCCCTGAATCTGCAGTGAGCCCTATGAACGACCAACAACGCCTCGAACTAGAAGCCGCCGCCTTCCGCCGGCTGGTGGCCCACCTGGACAGCCGCAAGGATGTACAGAACATAGACCTGATGAACCTCGCCGGCTTCTGTCGCAATTGCCTGTCCAAGTGGTACAAGGCCGAGGCCGACGAGCGCCAGATCGAAGTCAGCCTCGATGAAGCCCGTGAAGTGGTGTACGGCATGCCGTATGCCGAGTGGAAAGCCCAATACCAGCAAGAAGCCAACGCCGACCAACAAGCAGCGTTTGCCAAAGGAAAACCCCATGACTGATTTGAATACCCTGCGTGCCAGCCTCGACAGCGGCGAGCACGTATTTGCCGATACCCTGGCCTTTGTCGCGGCCAATTACGACTACCAGCCGCAGGCGTTCACCAATGGCGATGTGGAAAATGCTGCCGGACAAAACGAAGGCTCGTGCAAGACCTTGGGCCTGGCACTGCTGGAAGGCTTGAGCGACCAGGAAGCCTTGCTGGCGTTTGGCGAGCATTACCGCTCGGTGATGGCCACGCCGGACGGCAGTGACCATGGCAATATTCGGGCTTTGATTGCCCATGGTTTGGCTGGGGTAAAATTTGCCGCGCAGCCTCTGGCTCGCAAATCCTGAGTCAAATACATATCCAAATGTGGGAGGGGGCTTGCTCCCGATAGCGGTGGGTCAGCTAACTAATACTTGGCTGAAAACCCGCTATCGGGAGCAAGCCCCCTCCCACATTTTTTGCAGCGTTGTTTAGAACGAAGCGTCCTTCAAACCGTCGAGGTAACGCTCGGCATCCAGGGCCGCCATGCAACCGGCGCCGGCCGAGGTAATGGCCTGGCGATAAACATGGTCAGCCACGTCGCCCGCAGCAAAGATAC